>PMZR01000138.1 GCA_003170135.1 Acidobacteriota bacterium | reverse complement strand
CATCTTCCAGCCGCCCGACAGCGTGCCCACGTCGCCGTCGATCTGGCCATCGTCGAAACCCAGACCGTGAAGCACTTCGCGCGCCTGCGCCTCCAGCGCATACCCGCCCAGGTGCTCGTACTCCTGTTGCACGTCCCCGAACCGCGACAGGACGACGTCCAGCTCCGCCGCCCGATCGCCGTCCGCCATCGCGTGGTGCAGCGCCTCGAGCTCGTGGTGCAGCGTCCCCACGCGCCCGCTGCCCGCGATCGTCTCGTCGAGGACCGACCGCCCCGACATCTCCTCGACGTCCTGCCGGAAGTACCCGATGGTCAGCCTCTTCGCAATCGACACGTCGCCTTCGTCGGGTGTGTCCTCGCCGACGATCATGCGGNNCCGTTCGGCCCGACCAGGCCGACACGCTCACCCGGGTTCAGCTGAAACGAGGCGTCAACGAACAGCACCTGCCGGCCATACTGCTTGCCAATGTGCGAAAAGGAGATCATGAAGCCTTCGACGCGGTGGTCAGAACAAAATGAAGACGCCCACATGCCCGCCGAGCGCCTCGATGTCGGGATTGTGATTCGAGCCGTTCAGGCTGTTGTTCGACAGGTGAAAGAGACGCAGATCCACCAGGCCACCGGTGCGCCGCCCGAACCGCTGGCTCACGCCGCCACCGGCCTCGAGCAGGTAATTGAACCGGGTGCCGCGCTCCGGCACGATCTGGCTGGCATACGACACGCCGAACCCGCCGTCGACGAAGAGCGTCATGCGGCGACGCTGCGCCAGCCGCCGGCGCACCAGCGCAAACACGCCGCCGACCACGGCGTCCGGCCCATGCTGCGCGACGCGGATGCCGGCCAGTTCGACGTTGGCGTCCCAGCGCCCGTGAATCGGCAGCGACACCGCTGCGGTGGCGCCGGCCAGCACGTCTCGCGCCCGGCCATTGAAGTTCCACGCTTCAACGAAATAGACGCCGCAGAGTTCGACCGCGCGCGACCCGCCATCCGCAAACACCGGACTCGCCGGCTCCTGCGCGACCGCTGCCGACGAACAGCCCAGCACCACGCATACGATCGCGGCGAGCAGCCACTGACGCATGACGGGGCTCCGGTCCTCTGCGGAGGTAAACGGACGTCCCAGCACCGGCCGGACGCCGAGCACATCAAAGTACTCGCCCGACACGAGCTTGCCCCTGGCCTCTTCCACCGCGCCGCCGCCGATTCGGATGTTCAGCCTGCCGGGGTTGCTCTCGGCCGCGAACATGCCTGAGAAGACGCCGTTGCGGTCGCGCAACTGCACGAACTCCTCGTAGGTGAAGAGCGACCGNNAGGCTGAAGATGGCGGTATTGGCACCGATGCCAAGCGCCAGCGAGAGTACCGCGACGCACGCGAAACCGGGGTTCAATCGCAGCGTCCGGAACGTGTATCGAATGTCGTCGATGAGGTGACTCGCCGTCAGCACGTCCGCATCTCCTTGCGCGCCTACTCCGCGCGAAGCGCCACGATCGGTTCCACACGCATCGCCCGCCGCGCCGGCACGATGCCGGCCGCGATGGCAACAACCGCGAGCAGGGCGCTCACCCATGTCCACAAGATCGGATCGGTCATCGCCACGTCCGCCATCAGGCGGAACGTGACGCGCGTGACCGCGAGCGTCCCGACGACCGACACCGCGGTGCCCATGCCGACGATGATGAGCGCGTGCCTCAGGACCAGGGCCATGATGTCCCGCCGCGATGCGCCCAACGCGATCCGTATCCCGAACTCGCGCGTGCGTTCGGCCACCATGTAGCTCATCACGCTGAACACGCCGAGCGCGCCGAGCGCCAGCGCGAACAGGCCGAACCCTCCGAGAATCCCGGTCAGCAGCGATGCGCCGCCCATCTGCTCGTGGAAGATTCGATCCAGCCGTTCGACGCTGTCGAGCGGTTGCGTGGCGTCCACCCGCCGGACGGCGACCCTGACCGATTTGGCGAGCACCGCCGGATCACCGTCCGATCGCACCAGCAGCACGTCCGGCGCCGACGGGTTGGCGCCCTGTGCGTAAGAGAGATACACCGGTTGCGGGCCGTCGGGCAGCAGCCGCGTCGTCATCACGTCAGGTACGACGCCGACGACGGTGATCCAATCGCCCTCGGCTCGCCGCAGCCGGAACCGGCGCCCGATTGGATCCTGCCCGGGCCAGCACTGTGCCGCGGGCTTCTCGCTGATGACGCCGACCGGTGCCGAACCGGCAGTGTCCTGCTCGGTGATGGTCCTGCCCCGACGGATCGGCAGGCCCAGCGCCGCGAAATATCCCGGCCCCACCCGCATCGTTCGCGCCGCCCGATTGCCGGTGGCGCTCGCGCAGTTCTCGAACTCGATCGTGCCGCCGTCGTTCGGGTGGGGCAAGCCGGTCACCTCGCCCGCAGCCGCCGCGCGTACTCCAGGCACGTGTCGCACGGCGTCGACGATGTTTGAAAGCAAGAGCGCATCGCGCGTCTTCTCTGGGGCGTCGCCGTGAAGCGAGAGCTCGACGACCAGGATCCTGGACGGATCGAAACCACACTCGATCCGATCGAGCTCCGCGAAGAACCCGGCGATCATGCCGGTCGTCACGACGAGAACGACCGCGAGGCCGATCTCCACGACGACCAGCAGGTCGCGGCCGCCGTACGGGCCGCGCCGCGGCCGCTTGCGCCCCGGACTCTGGTGCAGCGCCCGCGCCAGGTTCGGCTTCGAGGCGGCAAGCGCGGGGACGAGGCCGAACACCAGCGGAATAGCCAGGGTGACGAGCACCGCGAACAGCAGCGTACGGGCATCGAGTTGAATGTTGGCCGCCGCGCTTCGCGCCGACTCGAAGCTGCCAATCCAGAGTCGGAGCAGCCGGACACCCAGGAACGCGAGCGCCATCCCGAGCGCGCCGCCGGCGATCCCCAGCCACGCGCTCTCGGCCAGCCGTTCTCGCACCAGGCGCAGACGGCCGGCGCCGAGGGACACCCTGATCGCCATCTCGCGCTCGCGCCGGGCGCCGCGGGCCAGGAGCAGGTTCGCGACGTTGCCGCACGCGATCAGCAGGACGACAAGCGACGGGCCGAGGAAGCCGACGATGCCCATGCCCATCCGCTTGTTCGCGTCCTCGGCCAGCACGATCATCCGCAGCCGTCGGCCAGGACCGGCGGACCCCTGTTGAGCCAGGCGCTGGCCGACGAGTCCGACGGCCGACTGCGCGAGCTCCAATGCGGCCGATGAACGCAGGCGTGCGGTGACATTGACGGTTGGCGGGGTTGGTACGCCACCGGCGGTCAAGCGCATCGGCAGCCAGACGTCCGGGCTGCCCGGCGACGGGAACCAGCAACGCGCCGGCATCACGCCGACCACTTCGTAGTCGTCGCCTCCAAGCCGGGCGACATGGCCTGGCAGGAGTCCGGGTTGGCGTTGCAGCAGTCCCTCGCTCACGATCGCCACGCGAGTCGCACCGCGCATGTCGGCCGCATCGAACACCCGGCCGGCATTCGGGATGCACCCGAAGGTGCGAAAGTAATCGGCGGTGACCTGCCGCGCGGTGACGTTCGGTCCGCCGTCGCCGCCCAGCATCAATCGCTCGTCGGCCGACGCCGACAGCGCCTCGAACACGTCTGCGGAGGCCTTCAGCTGGACGAACCCATCTCCTGAAAGCGGGCCTCGCGCGCCGCTCTCCTGCGACGTCGTCCAGACGACTCGGCCCACGCGCGCGGGATCGACCCCGGGCGGGACCATCCCGGCCCCGATGCCCTTGAGCGTGGTGAACATCGTCGTGGCGCCGGCCACGCCGAGCGCGAGCGTCACGACGGCGACAGCCGACAGCAGCGGCCGCGATCGGAACTCGCGCCAGCCTTGTCGGACGTCAGCTGAGATTGACATCGGTGCTCCCCGCGAACGACCGCTATCTTACAGCGGCGCGCCGCGCCCATAGGACGACCGTCGCGCGGGGACACGCCTTGCGCCCGCGCGTGTGGAGGCGCCTGCAACAATCATCGCCTTCGCCTCGTAAATGGAAACAGCATGCCGCAGGCCCTGGACCAGCTTCGCGATACGTTCGTTTCCATCTGGCACACCGCTCAACTAACCGGTGACGACGCCTGGCGTGTCTACTTGCCCGGCGAGCAGCGCGAGGGAGAGGGCCGGCTCCAGGCGTTCGTGGACCTGCTGTGCGGCGAGGCAAGGCGGGCGCGCGAGCAGGAGACCCTGAATCCCGAGGCGCAAGAGCGCCTTCTCGAGGGTTTCGTGGCGTTTGTCTCGCCGACGCTGGGGTGGGATCGTTCGCTGCTCGAGGAATTGCTGGACGAGTTTCCGGCGGCGATCGACGCCTTCCGTCTCGAAGCCCGCCGGTTCGATCCTTCCCTTTCGGCCGGCGACATTTACCAGGGCGCGCGCAACGCCATCACCATGCTGTGCCTGCAGCGCCTGCTGGGCGTGCCGGTCGTCGTCACGCCCGCGGTGGTCGGCTACAGCCTGCTCTATCCGTACACCGACAACTTCCTCGACGACCAGTCCGTCGGACCGGGTTCGAAAGCCGTCTTCGTCGAGCGATTCGGTGATCGCCTGGCCGGCCGGTGCGTGACGCCGGTGAACCCGCTCGAGGAGCGAGTGTTCGCCTTAGTCGCCATGATCGAGGGGCAGTACCAACGCGCCCGCTACGGCCACGTCTTCGAGGCGCTCCTGGCGATTCACGCCGCGCAGGTGCGCAGCGTGGCTCTGCTCCACTCGCCGACGCCTCCCGAGGTGATCGAGATCGCCATTGAAAAGGGTGGGACGTCGGTCTTGGCGGACGGGTATCTGGTGGCGGGCATGCTCACCGCGGCACAGGCCGAGTGCCTGTACGGCCTGGGCGTGTTCCTGCAGTTGCGCGACGACCTGGAGGATCTCACCGAAGACCGCCGCCGCGGACAGGCCACGGTCTTTTCGTCGTTGCGCTGGTATCGCCAGCTTGACGATGCGACCACGCGCACACTGGCAATCGGCCGCGCGGTCGTCGAACGGCTGGCGGCGTTCGAGGAGCCTGCGGCGCAGCCGGTGCGGGAGATGATGACGAGGAGCCTGCTGCTGACAATCACCGATGCGGCGGCATCCGCCGCGCGGCGCTATCGACGATCGTATCGACGGATGCTCGAACGCCATTCCCCGTTCCGCCTTGCGTTCCTCGTGGCCCAGCGCCGGCGAGTGTCGCGCGCGCACGGCTCGGTCAGCGGCCTGCTCGAGGCGTGGGTGAGCGGGTGCGACACGCCTGCCTGGAACCGGCGCGTGCGGCCCGTGCCCCCTTCGCGTTCGCCACGACTCCGTGTCGTTCCGTCGCCTTCTCCAGACTAGTGGCCCGTATCAGCTGATT
>PMZR01000134.1 GCA_003170135.1 Acidobacteriota bacterium | reverse complement strand
TGCCGACGGTCCCTTCTCGCGTCCAAAGATGCCCTCGGTGTCTTCTCCGCTCGGATACGCGCACATGACTGGCGGCCGTGTCGGAGCCACAATTTCCGCAGGGCATTGCAACTGGGGTTAGGATGAGTGGGTGTATCGCCTCATTGGTCCTCGAGGAGAGCGACATGGCCAGAACTCACCGCTTGTCCACGATCGGCGCCCTGATTGTCTGCCTGGTTGGTACTGGTTGGAGCGGCACGCTCTTCGCGCGCGACCAGGAGCCTTCGTCGAGCCCCGCACCGTTGTCACAGTCGGCGATCAACAGCACGCCAGAAGCGCAGGGACGCACCTCAGCAAGCCCCGCGGCTGCGGTCTCGACCGGCGAGCAGCCCGCCAGCGTAACGGACCTCTCACCGTCAACGGTGAAACGTCTTCGCTTGACGCTCGACAATGACCTGTTCACCCCGAAGGCGCCACTCGGAGCAGCCAGTGCGCAGGTCTGGCGCAGCCCAGTCACATTCGTCCCTGTTGAATCCGGGCTTTTCGCCCAGCGCGGTGGATACAGAGGTCGAGGGAGGGGGAGCCGTAACGGAGCCATCGCGGCAATAGTCCTCGGAGCGGCCGCCTCGATAGCGGGCGGCGCGATTCTGGTGTACGCCAACCGGCCTGAGTGCAGTACGAACCAGGTGGCGAGCGGCTGCGGCTACGGCACAAAGGTCGTTGGGGGCGCCGTGCTGGCGGCCGGGATAGTTGGCCTGGTCGTCGGAGCTGTGACGTGGAGATAGCGCTGCATGACCGCAAAGTCACCGAAGCCGGCGAAATCCCTCCCCGCACGCCCGAATCTCGATCATCTCCGCTCCCAGGCCAGGACCCTGCTCGCCGACCTGCGCGCCGGCAAGGCGTCGGCGGCGAAGACGTTCATCGCGCATCTGCCTGCCGCGAAGACGCTGACGCCCGACCGCGTTCGCGCCGCGGGCTTCCGGCTCGCTGACGCGCAGTCGGCAATTGCGCGCAAGTCCGGCTTCGACCACTGGCCCGGCCTCGCGCGGCATGTCCAGCAGCCGATCGCGAGCGGGCAGACGCGCGCGCGATTACGCGCCGTCGTCGCGACGCGACCGCCCGCCCGATATGAAGGCGGCGATGCCGACAGATGTCGCCATCAGCAGCCATGACGCGGCGGGAACGACAACGAAGACGAACGCGGCCTGCGCCCTGGGAGGGCTCAGCGCATCAGCTCCGTAGACGGCCAACGAACCGAGCGTGACGACGAGCATCGCGCCATGGAGCGTCGCCCGAGTCAGGACCGACCATCGCTTCGACACCACGTTGGCCAGCGCAAAGGCGACAAATGGAGACAGTACCCAGATCGTGAACAGCACCACCAGGAGCCGTGGCGCGTGCCGGCCGGCATGGAGCATCAACCCGACGGAGCCCGCGGCGCCGGCCAGCACCGCGATGCGGGCCGCCGCCTGCAGCACCGCAGGGAACCGACGCTCATGACGCAGGATGGGTGTCACCGCTATTTCACCCTCCACTCGATCAAGCCGAACTCGCGCCAGTCGATCTCGCGGCCGAGGAACATCGCGTCGGGCGGCCCGATCTCGCCGGAGGCATAGTGGCGTGTCGCCGGTTCGACTTCAATCCGCACGGCGGTCGTCGTGACGGGGCGGAAGTCGGCGTGGTTGAAGCGGTCCTTCGCGACGGTGTACGGCCCGCGGGCAGCCACCGGCTTCCACTCGGTCCCGTCTTTGTAGACCAGCCGCCAGCTCGCGGGCAGCCGGCAGAATCGCCTGTCGTCCGCGAAGTAGACATCACTCGCGGTGAGGGTCACCGGCTTCTTGAATTCGTACTCGACCCAGGCCGGCTGTCCGACGGGAGGCCGCATGCGGAAATACAGGCTGGACTCGTCGGCCGAGCTCAACGGGTCCACGCCGTCGTACACGGCGGCGATGTCGTCGTTCTGATCGTTGTAGCCGGTCCATTTCTTCTCGATGCCGCCCGAGGAGCGGACGACAGCAATCGGATCGGGCGGCACGACCGGCGTCGGCCGCGCCTTCTCCGCCTGGCGCGGCAGCCACACCTGCATCTCACCCATCCCGCGGTTCGCCCACGCGTAGTATGGGATGGCGACGAGATCGTGCGGACGGATTCGGGCGGACCGGCCCGGTCCCCGGTCCACGGCCTCGACGCGTCCGGTGATTACGCCGACGCCATTCAACAGGCCGCTCCGGAATTCGCTCTGCAGCCGGGCGGAGTCGGGGACGACGATGTTCAGCGCGCGGCCTCCGTTGTCAGGCCACTCCGCGGCGTACACGATCGGTCCCCTCTCGAGCGCCACCCGGCCCTCATCATCCCGCACGCGATCGTCGGCGACGACGCGGCGCACCGGCATCGGCAACGTCACCTCGATCGCATCGCCCTGCCGCCACTCGCGGTCGATCGTCGCGAACCCGCTGGCGATCGGCGGTGCGAACACCTGGCCGTTGATCTTCACCACGACCGGCTCGCGGTTCCGATCGACGAACCGATACAGGGAGCCCGGCATCACCTGGTCGCCCGCCCATCCCGGAATCCGGACAGAGACGCTGAATCTCTTCGACCGTTCCGGATCGACGGCGATCCTGACGCTGCCGTCCCACGGATACCGGGTGTTTTGCCGGAGCGTCACCGGGGTGCCGCAAAGCGTGACCCGGGCCGTACTCCCGACGAACAGGTTGACATACACACCCTCCGCGTCGGTGGCGTAGATGTAGCTTCCCAGCGACGCCAGGAGCCGCACCACGTTCGGAGGACAGCACGGCGTGTTGATCCAGTCGAACCGTTCATAGTTCCCGTAGGACATCAGCGGGTTCTGATAGAAGAAGCGATCCCCTTTGAGCGACACGCCGTCCAGAAAGCCGTTGTAGAGAATCCGCTCCATCTGATCGAGGTAGCGCGCGTCCTTGTGGAGCAGGAACATGCGGTGGTTCCAGACGATGTTGCCGTAGGCGGCGCAGGTTTCGTTCCACGCGCTCAGGTTCGGCAGCTCGAAGGGCGCGCCGAACTGCTCGTGGAAGCGAACGGAGCCGATCCCGCCGGTGACGTACGTCTTCCGGTAGACGGCGTCTTCCCAGATGCGATCCAGCGCGTCGCGGTACTCGGCCCGCCCGGTGAGGGCGGCGATGTCGGCGAGGGCAATGTAGAGGTACGTGGCGCGGACCGCGTGGCCGACGGCCTCCGTCTGCCGAACGACCGGCAGATGATCCTGGGCGTAGGTGCGATCGATCGCGTATTCACCCTCGCGCGGGTAGTCGTCTCTGCCGCGCTCGTCGAGGAAGAACCTGGCCAGATCCAGGTACCGCGGGTCGCTCGTCTCATGGTGGAGGCTGAGGAGCCCGATCTTGAGCCCTTCGTGACCGGAGATGTAGGTCTTCTTCCGGGGACCGTAGGCGGCATCCATGGCGTCGGCGGCCTTGATGGCGGCATCGAGCGCCGCTCTCTTCCCGGTGGCCCGGTAGTAGGCGACGGCGGCCTCGAGAAACGTGCCGGGCGTCCGGACCGCGCGCTCGGGGCTCGCGGCCAGCGCATCGATACGGGCGCAGTAGCGGTCGATCACCTGGTCTGCGTGCTTCTCGAGCGCCGGGTCACTGCGCGCGGCCAGCATGCCCGCCGCCGCCTCGACGAGCTGCGCGGGCGCCGTCCCGTTGCGTTCTTCCGATCGCATGAAGACATGCTCGATCGACACGGTCCGGTTCACTTCGATCCTGGGCGCCCAGAATGCATCCGTCACATCCACCTGGACGTACGGAACCGGCTCGATGGGATAGCCTGCCCCCTTCGGCGCCGGAACGGCCGGACCAAGCAACGCCGCGCACAAGCAGACGAGCATCAAGCGGCGCATCACCACCTCCCTGCCACAGCCATCGCCCCATCGCCCGTTCGACCGACGTGTCTTCCCGTTTCGCCGGCGCTATCATAGCGGACCTCAACTCCAGGAGCGACACATGAACCATGGCGAAGACGAGCGGCTGCCGGGCGATCTTCCCGCGGATCGCCGCGATTTCATGCGGCACCTCGCGGCACTGATTGCGGCCGCGGGGGCAGGTCTGCACTGGCCCGGCGTCGCCGATGCGCAGCAGCCCGCGGCCGGCGGGCCGATGCCCGCGAAGGATGCGGTCAGGGACCTGGTCGGCATCCAGATGGGTCCGCACACGATGCTGGACGAGGGCATCGAGCACTGCCTGGATCTGATCCAGGAGACGGCGGCCATCGACACGATCTTCGTGTACAGCCACGCCTATGGCGGCGACCTGCACAAGCCGCTGAACCTGCTCGCAACCGACCACGGCGTGCCGGTCAAGGATCAGCAGGCGCGCAAGTTGCCGCTCGTCTGGGTGAAGCGCCACGACGAGTACTACAAGGACACGACGCTTCGCCATCCGGCAATCGACACGAGCTTCGCGTATCACGACCGGGATCTGTTCGCCGAGATGATGCGGCCACTCCGACAGCGTGGCATGAAGGTGTACGCGCGGATCCTGGAAGCGGGCGGACGCGGCATCGAGAACTTCCCGAGGGTGGCGACGACGAACGTCTACGGCCGGCCGACGGGAACCGGCTGCTGGAACCACCCCGAATACATCGGGTTCTGGAGGGCCACGGTCGAGGACCTGTTCCGGAGCTACGACCTCGACGGGTTCCAGTGGGGCGCCGAGCGCGCCAGTCCGCTCACCAACATCATCCAGAACGGCAACGACAACAGCGCGGCGTGCTTCTGCCAGTTCTGCCGCGCGCGCGGAAAGGCGCACGGCATCGATGCCGACCGGGCGCGCCAGGGCTTCGAGGAGATCCTCCTCTACGTGCAGCGCCTGCGCGCGGGCCAGGTCAAACCACCCGACGGCGCCGCCGTCGGAGTGCTGCGCATCCTTCTGCGGTATCCCGAAGTCCTCGCCTGGGAGTATCAGTACCGCCTGTCGCGCGAGGCGGTCATGAAGACGATGTACGACCAGATCAAGGCGATCAAGCCGGGAGCGCCGGTGGGCTGGCACGTGGATCACTGGGCCACGAGCATGGACATCATCGCGAGGAGCGCCATGAGCTACAGCGAGATGGCACCCTGGTCCGACTATCTCAAGGTGGTCGTTTACCACGCGGTGACCGGACCGCGCGTGCGCTCGTGGGTGTCCAACGTGCAGCGCAGCGTGCTCGGCGACCTCACGCTGGAGGAGGCGCTCGATCTGCACTACGAGCTATTTGGCTACGACAAGGCGCTCAGGCCGACAGCCAACGCACCGGCGCCGCCCGGGACATGGCGGGACTACGTGTTCCGCGAAACCAGGCGCAGCGTGGCGAGCGCCGAGGGCACGACGAAGATCTATCCCGGCATCGGCTTCAACGTGCCTGGCGCGACCGACGATCCCGACACGATCTACCAGGTGGTGCTCAAGGCCTACGAAGCCGGCGCGAACGGGATTGTCGCGTCGCGCGAATACGAGGAGATGACGGTGCCCAACCTGCGGGCGATGGGACGAGCCGTGCGGGCGCCGCAGCGGGCTCCGGCAAGGGCGCTCGTCAACAACAGCAGGATGTCGCCGTGACCCGAAAACGTGTGAGTGGCCCAGCGCGAACGGGCGGCGCCGGATTGCGGCCGCCCGAGCCGAGCGACGCGGTCAGCTCGGATGCTCGCTCCAGGACCTCCGTGGTGATGCGGCGCGGTGCCATTGTCGTGGGCTTCACGCTCGTTGCGGCGGTTGTCCACGTGCTCGGTCAGAGCCAGCGTCCGCTCTGGCTCGATGAGGCGTGCACGTACTGGACCGTCCAGGCGCGCGCCCTCGACGTGCTGCTCGGCGCCAGATCCGACGGCACGCCGCCTCTCCATTTCCTCATCGTCGCGGCGACCACTCACGTGTTCGGCTTCGGCGAGTTTGCCCTGCGGTTGCCGTCGATCGTTGCCGCGACGGCCCTGGTGCCGGCGATCTACGCGGTGACGCGCCGGTTTGCGACCGTGCGCACCGCGCTGGTCGCCGCGGGCCTGGCCGCGATCTCGCCGCTGGTGCACTACTACTCCGTCGAGGCGAGAAGCTACGCGCTGGTTCAACTGGAAACGCTCGCGATCGTCTATGCTGCCCGGCGCGCGTTCGTCACGCCGGACAAGCTCCGGTGGTGGGTGGCGCTGTGCCTCGCGCACGCGCTCCAACTCTGGACGCACAACTACGCGGTGTTCCTCCTGCCGGTGGTCCCCCTGGTGTGCCTGGCGGCCGGCGACAAACGGCGCGTGGCACTCTCGCTCAAAGCGACGGCTGCCGTCTCGGTCGCCTTCCTTCTCTACCTCCCGTGGTTCCTTCGGGCACAATCAAGCGCCGCTGCGGGCGTTGGCGACTGGATCGCCCTCCTCTGGGCCGAAACACCTCCCTATGCGGCACTCTTCCGCTCGATCGAGGTGTTTGGATTCGGCGCCGCGTATCCCTGGTACCTGCAGGCCCTGGCCCTTGCGCCGACCCTGCGGGTGCTGTCCATCTCGCTCACGGTGGGACTGCTGGCGCTCGCGGCGGTTTCTCTGGTGCGCGGCCGCGGCCCGAGCCCACCTGCCGCCCGCCGCGCCGGCGGACAGATGTTGTTCGGGTTCCTGTGTCTGCCGTTGCTCGGAGCGTGGGCGTACTCGTTGCTTGGCCAGCCGCTCTACCTGGTGGGGCGTTACGACACGATCGTGCTGCCCGTCTTCCTGGTTCTTCTGGCCGTCGGAATCGACCGGACCTTCGACACCCGCTCGTGGATCGGCTGGGCAGTCGTCGCCGGTGTCGTCGGGCTGGCGGGCGTTTCGCTGTCTCCCGCGCTCGCGGTGACTCTCCCCGACACGGAAGATGTCCTCGCCGCCCGGTACCTCATCACGGCAGCCGCGCCGGACGATCGCATTGTTTCCACGGGCGATCGCCGGGCGATCGTCTCGTACTACCTCGATCGGGCGGGCCATCGCGCGCGCCTGACATCGTTCCCGGCCGAGGTCGGTGGTCACCCCGGCTGGTACAGCGGGGCGCGACTGCTGCTCGATCGCGATCGACTGGCGAAGGAAGGACAGGCCCTGGCCGACGAGCTCGCCACGGGGGTCCACGGCCAATGCCGATGGGTCCTCACGCAACCGCCCAATGACGTCGACCGGTACCTGTTCCGTCCGTTAGTCGGCCAACTGGCGATCGACGAGCGGCGCAGCCGGAGAGACTGGCGCGTGATCTGCGTGACGAACCCGGAGTCGGTGTCTCGTCACGCGCCCTGATCCTCTCGCGCCGCAGCGGGCCGGGCGGTCGGGCGAGTGAGGGAGCGCGCGAGGAAGAAGGTCGGCCAAACGGCGTGACCGGTCGTCTAAGATGACAGGTGATTGACGGGTTGTCGGAGAGGTGGATCATGCGATTCGGGCTGGCTGTCGCGGTTGCCGTCGCCGTCGTTGCGGCCATCCCGGCGGGTGCGCAAAGTCCGCGCACGGCTGCTCCCTGTGGATTCTCGCTGAGCGGTACCGCCGGAACTCCACGTGTCACCGGTCCGGACGACCTCGTCGCTTGGTTGACCGTGGTGCCGCAACCGGATTCGCCGGTTGACATTATCGCGGTTGACCTGACGAAAATGGCCGTCTCTATCGAGGGATCGTCATATCGAGAGGACCGCGGCAGTGAATACTCGGTGTCGCTGCGGAACCGGAGCGACCAGCCAGTCAGTCAGGTGGACGGAATGGTCCTTTTCCGCGTCGTCGGCCAGCGCGGGGACGGAGCGGGCGGGACCGGCTGGAGCTGGAAAGGAACGCTGATGCCGGGAGAGACCGTCCGCACCGTGAGCCGAAGCGGTGGCGGATCGGGAAGAAACGCGGAGGGCGACGTGACGCTCTCCACGACGGTGGATCGCGTTGTGTTCAAGGACTGCGTGTATGAACCGTCAAAGTCCTACTGGTCCCCCGCCGCACCGAGGTAACCCGGTCAGGCCCTCCGGCCGTTCAGCGGCACAGCGCCTATGAGCCGGCGGTGCGGACACTTGAAGCGATGCACATCCTCGACCTCGGACGCCGGGACCGGCGGCGAGCCGGATGCGGGCCGGGCTGGTCGTCGTGGAACTCGCGATGGCGCTCGTCCTTCTGACGGGCGCGGGCCTGCTGGCGCAGGCATTCGTGCGCGTGCGCACCGTGGACCCCGGCTTCGATCCGCAGCACGTGCTGACGCTGCGGCTGCAGCTCCCGCAGGTGCGCTACGAGGACGTGGCGCGGCAGACGCAGTTCCGCCGCCGCGATCGGGCGCGACGTCATGCGGCTCGTCGCCGGCCACGCCGCGGCGCTTACGCTGGCGGGCATCGCGGTCGGGCTGCCGTGTGCGCTCGCCTTCGCGCGGTTGCTGTCGGGCATGTTGTTCGGCGTCGGGCCGTCCGACCCGCTGACCTATGCCGGCGGCGCAAGCGTGCTGGCGCTGGTCGCCCTCGTCGCGAGCCTCGTCCCGGACCGTCGCGCGATAATGGTGAATCCGGTGGTCACGCTGCGCGACGAGTGACCGGGGAAACGCCCGCCGATCATCGACGGCGCCCGGACACGTCGGCCGCACCGGGGAGGATGGCCATGTTCAAGAGCCACGCGGTCCGGAGTTGCGTCGAGCTCCACGAGATCGAACTCAACCGGTTCTTCGCGACGTGGGAGGCGTTTCGCGCCTCCGGCACTGCTCTGCCGCCAACCGACGATCCGTCGTACCGATCGTCCGACCACCTCGGCGGCCACGTCCTCAGATCCGCGCGCAACTACCTCACCTGGATCGGCGAATGCGTCGGACGCCCGGTCGTCGGACTCGATTCAGATACGGACGTCATCAGCGTCGCGCGCAGGGGCCGGTCGTTCGCGGACGACGTGCTGGCGGCGTGGCGCCGGCATCTCGCCACGCTCGAGGACGCGGAACTGGCGCCGGCCGTCTACACAGCCCGCTGGGGCGATCCCTACGACATCGAGCAGATGCTGGAGCACGCCATCGTGCACCCGATGCGTCATCGCATCCAGTTGGAGCGGCTGATGGCCCGTCAAGGCTGAAGCCTCGCCCGAACCGCGGGGCGCGACGGCGGAGCGCCGCGCTACGGATTCAGGCGATACAGTCCACTACTCGCATCGCAGCGCCACCAGCGGATCCACGCGCGACGAGCCCGACCGCAGGTGGCCAGGCAACCAGGGCCGTGTAGACTGTCCAAGGCGTGTAGACTGTCCAACTGGTAGCGAACCCGCATGGCCAGATCGCACCACACGGATTCCCGGACCGTGGCTCCGCGCGTCGCGGGCAGGCGGACAACTTTCGCGAGCAGGCGGACAACTTTCTCGAGCGTGCCCGTCTACATCGCGCTCGTCGTGGCCGTCTTCGCCGTCTTCCGCCAGGTGTCCGGCTTCGAGTTCGTGAATCTCGACGACCTCACCTACGTCGTCCGGAACCCGCATGTCACATCCGGCCTCACCCTCCACGGCGTGGCCTGGGCCTTCACCCATGCGTACGAAGGCTACTGGGCTCCGCTCACGTGGTTGTCGTACATGGCCGAGGTCCAGTTCTTCGGTCTCAACAGCGGCGCCTTTCACGCGACGAGCGTGGTCGTCCACGCGGCCAATGCCTGCCTGCTCTTCGCGGCGCTGAAGCGCATGACGGGCGCCTACTGGCCGAGCGCCTGCGTCGCGGCGTTGTTCGCCGTCCACCCGCTGCAGGTGGAATCGGTGGCCTGGATCGCGGAAAGAAAGGACGTCCTCAGCACGTTCTTCTACGTGCTGACAATCTGGGCCTACGCCCGGTACGTCGAACGACGGGGGCTCGCCCGGTACCTGCTGGTGGTCGCGGGCTTCGCCTGCGGATTGATGTCGAAGCCCATGATCGTCACCCTGCCGCTGGTCCTCATCCTGCTCGACGTGTGGCCGCTCCGCAGGCTTGCGCAAAGTGATGACGGCCCGGGACAGGCGAGCCGCTCGACAACCACGCGCGCGGTCGATCTCGTTCGCGAGAAGGCGCCGCTCTTGATAATGTCGCTGGTCGTCGCGGTCGTAACCATCGTCGTCCAGGGCAACGCGGGCGCGCTCGCATCGCTCACGACCGCGTCATTGTCAACGCGGGTCGCCAATGCGCTGGTGTCGTGCGCAACGTATCTCGCAAAGATGTTCTGGCCGAGCGGACTGGCAGCGCTTTATCCGTATCCGCGGGCCGTGCCCGTGTGGCAGGCGGCGGTTGCGTTGCTGGCCCTCACCGGCATTTCCGCGGGCGTGCTGCGCGGGCGCGAACGTGCCCCGTGGCTGGTTGTCGGGTGGCTGTGGTACCTCGTGACGCTCGTGCCCGTCCTTGGTTTGATCCAGGCGGGACCGCAAGCCCGGGCGGATCGCTATACGTACGTCGCGATGATCGGCATCAGCATCATGGCGGTCTGGGGGATCGCACAGCTCGCGGACCGGTTCCGGTACCGCCGGACGGTGTGCGCCGGCGTCGCGTGCGTAACGCTCGCGATGGCTGGCGCCCTGGCCTGGCAGCAGGTCACCTACTGGCGCAGCACCGAAACGGTGTTCCGTCGAGCCCTCGCCGTGACGAGCGACAACTACGTCGCGCACAAGGGACTCGGCACGGTCCTGCTCGATGCGGGGCACATCGATGACGCGATCGTCCAGTTGCAGAGCGCCGTCGCGCTGGCGCCTGACTACGGGGAGGCCCTCTCGGATCTCGGAGAGGCGCTGCTTGCCGCCGGGCAACCAGACGCTGCCGCGGCCAACCTGACGCGGGCCGTGCAGCGGCAGCCAGCCAACCCTGACTTTCGCGTGAATCTCGGCAGCGCCCTGTACGCGCTTGGCCGGGGCCCGGCGGCGGAGGTCGAATACCGGGAGGCGCTTCGCCTCGCGCCCGACAACTACATGGCCCATTCGGGCCTGGGGCTGGCGCTGGCCCAGGAGGGCGACCTGGACAACGCGCGGCGCGAGTTGCTGACGGCGATTCAGCTGAATCCAGGTTACGCCGACGCGCACCTGAACCTGGCCACGATCCTGGCGCGGATGGGACGCACCGAGGAGGCGTCGCGTGCATTCGCGGATCTCGCGAGGCTGAATCCCGGTGCGCCCGACGCGCACATCGGTCTCGGGACGCTGCTCGCGAAGGAAGGGCGCATGAACGAGGCGATCGCCGAACTCTCCATCGCGGTCCGCATGAAGCCCGACGACGCGGCGCTCCATGGCAATCTCGGGATCGCGCTCGTGTCGGCCGGCCGGATCGAAGAGGGGACGGCGCAACTCTTTGAGGCCGTGCGCCTGCGCCCCGATCTGCCCGAACTGCGCAACAACCTCGACCTCGCGTTGGCGATGCGCGGCGCGCCGGCCGGCGCGGCAGGCTCCCGCCAACCGCCTCCATCCCGTCCTCGTTGATCGTGGCTTCGCCACGCCGCCAGGTTGTGGTCCTGCTGCCAGTGCGACCTCAGTAGAAGAAGATCTGCAGCTGCAGCAGCACCTGCGTCTGGTTCGGCTTGCCGTCGGTGTGCAGGCGCCCGGCGGTGAACTTCACGTTCCGGGTGTGGCCTGCCATCCAGAACGCCGCGCCCGCCTGGAGCGAGTTTGTGTCGGCCGTCAGGGGATTGGTGAAGTTCCGCGTCGCGTACTGGACCAGCGGCGAAAAATGCGATTGCGCCAGGTGCACGGCCGCCTCGAGCAGATACGCGTTCTGCCTGGGCAGCGAGGTCAGGAACGTCCCGCCGTCGAAGCGCATCCAGTCGAACTGCACGGTGACACCCGCGGCGCCCTTGTCGAACGGCTGTTCGACGAAGGCGTCGGCGCCGTAGGTCGAGTACTCCTTCTGTTTGTCGAAGCTCGCGCCGAGCGCGACGATGCGCTTGGTGCCCTGCCACGTGCCACCGTAGAAGAAGCCGGTGTCGGCGGCGAACGGGTAGTACACCGCGCGGCCGGCCACGCGGAACTGGTTGCTGCCATCGAGGCCGCGCACGCCCTGGAAGACGCCCAGGCGGTATTCGAAATGCCCGGCGGGATAGCCGCGGACTTCGGCGCCGTAATCGCGGCCCACCCGCTCGCCGGTCGGCGTCGATTCCAGGAAGGTGTACGGGCCGTAGTCGACCGCCAGCAGCGTCGCCGCCGATTGCAGGTGGTTGTGGCCAAGCGGCGTCAGGATGAGTCCCGCGTCAACCTTGAACGCGTCGCAGCAGTTGTAGGTGACGAAGGCGTCCTGCATCAACACCGAGCCGGAATCCTTCACCCCCGCCGTCGCCTTGCCGAGGTTCGGACTGTCGGTTTCGAAGAAGAAGGTCCACTTGTCGGAGACCTTTCCGCCAAACAGGATGCGGACGCGCCGCAGGAAGATGTTCTTCGTGGTGGCCGTGTTGTCCGGCGTGTCGATGACTTCGAGCTGCGGCTGGGCCAGGAAGCCGAACCGGAGACTCGCCTTCCCATCCTTCGTGTCCAACGTCCATTGGGCCCGCGCCGGCGTGACCGATGCAGCGATGATAACCACCGCCAGAATCAGATCCCGGCACGTTCTCGCGATCGCGTCCTTCGTCGGCGCCGATTCGGAAAGACGCGTGCAGCCTGCCGTCGCCGGGGGTGTCGCGTCGCGACGGGTCAACAGGGGAGAATCCGGCGGGTTGCAAACTGTCTGTTCCATCGTGTCCTCCGTGGACGGCCAATTCGTTCCCGAAGGGTCCCGACAGGCGCAGGGAAGTATCCCGGAAATGCTGCTGCAAGCGGCGCACCCGGAATCAACGATCGCCGCCGCTGCCTGGATCGGCCGAGCCCGCGAGTGCGGCCAGAGCCGGCACGATTGGTGCCTACGGATCGCTGACCCATGAATGGCTGAGGCACCCGGCGGCGCGACGCTGCGCGTTGCGACCGGCCGGCTCGACCGTGTCGTTCGCACGGCTGGTGGCGGGCGGCAGGGTACTTCATACTATTTCATCCCGAGGCCGGTCTCCTAACTACCCGAAACCGCGTCAACCGTCACGAATCGGAGATGCAGGGAGGCTTGGCCATGGCAACCGGTGCTGCAACGAGCGCGGACCCCACCGTCAGTCGATGGTGGCGCGTCGCCGGCGGGATGTTCATGAACCTGGCGCTGGGGTCGCTCTATGCGTGGAGCGTCTTCGTCGCCCCGCTGGAGAAGGAGTTCGGCTGGAAACGCGCGGACACGTCCTCGGTGTACACGTGGGCGATAGTCGTCTTCGCCCTCAGCTTCATCCTCGCCGGCCGGGTGCAGGACAAGCTCGGCCCGTTTCGCGTCTCGCTGACAGGCTGCGTCCTGCTGACCGTCGGGTTCCTGCTGTGCGCACGAACGACGGCATGGTCTTCTTCGTGATGACCGGCATCGGATCGCTCCTGTTGAAGAACCCGCCGCCGGGATATCGGCCCGCGGGCTGGACGCCGGCCCCTGCCTCCAAGTCGGGAGCCACGACCTACGAGTTCTCCCCCGGCGAGATGTGGCGCACCCGCACCGCCTATTTCATGTGGATCGCCTACGCGCTCGGCACCTCGGCGGGGCTCATGTTGATCAGCCAGCTGGTGCCGTTTGCCAAGAGCGTGAAGGTCCCGACCGAGGCGCTGCAGACGATCACGCTCGTCGTCGGCGCGACCGGCAACGCCGGCGGCCGCATCCTGTCGGGATGGATGTCCGACACGCTCGGCCGGCTGAACGTGCTGCGCCTGATGATCGGCATCCCGGCGGTCGCGATGCCGCTGCTCTCCCTGTCGGGCAGCAACGTCGGACTGCTCTACCTGATGGTCTTCGTCGTCTACTGGTGCTACGGCACGCAGCTCTCGGTGAACGCCTCGACGACGGCCGATTTCTGGGGTACGAAGAACGCGGGCATCAACTACGGGCTGCTGTTCACGGCCTGGGGCGTCGCCGGCATCATCGGCCCGAGGATCGGCGGCGCGCTCTACGACCAGTACCACGACTACCAGGCCGCCTTCTACACGGCCGCCGTGCTGGCCGCCATCGCGCTCGTCTTCGAGCTGCTGGCGCGGAAGCCGGCGCCTCCGGTGCGCGCCTAGCGCCCGCCCCGACACCGTTGTTGCGGGGGCGCCGCGTGATGTCGTGCCCCTGCGCGTGATGTTGCTGCAGTCATGGAGGAGAGCCTCATGCCGGATACGAGACCCGCACCCGCCGCCGCCGCCACCACCGAATCCCAGATCGCGGTGCACTGGAGGGAAGAGGAATACTTCAAGCCCTCACCGAAGTTCGTTGCGCAGGCGAACCTCACGGATCCCGCGGTCAACGAACGCTTCGCCGAAAAGAACTTCCCCGAGTGTTTCAACGAATACGCCGAGATGCTCACCTGGTACGAGCGCTGGCAGAAGACGCTCGACACGAGCGACCCGCCGTTCTGGAAGTGGTTCGTGGGAGGCAAGATCAACGCGTCGTTCAATTGCGTGGATCGCCACCTCGCCAAGTACAAGAACAAGGCGGCGATTATCACGGTGCCGGAACCGGAAGACGAAGACCCGGTGGCGGTCACTTACCAGGAGCTCTTCGTTCGCGTGAACGAATTCGCCGCGCTGCTGCGCGACTTCGCGGGCCTGAAGGCCGGCGACCGCGTCACCATTCACATGCCGATGCTCGCCGAGCTGCCCATCACCATGCTCGCCTGCGCGCGGCTGGGCGTCATCCACTCGGTCGTCTTCGGCGGCTTCAGCGGTGAGGCCTGCGGCCTGCGGGCGGCCGACTCCGGCAGCCGCGTCCTCGTCTACATGGACGGCTACTACCGGAGCGGCAAGCTGATCGATCACAAGGCCTCGGCCGAAATCGCCGTGGCGACGGCGGAAAAGGAAGGCCAGAAGATCGACAAGGTGCTGGTGTGGCGCCGGTACCCGGGCAAGTACGCGTCGGCCGCGCCGATGGTGAAGGGACGCGACGTCTTCGTGGACGACGTGCTGAAGGACTATTGCGGGGCGCGGGTGGACCCGGTGCCGATGGACGCGGAGGCGCCGCTCTTCCTGATGTATACGAGCGGGACCACCGGCAAGCCGAAGGGCTGCCAGCATCGGACCGGCGGCTACATGGCCTACGTCACGGGCACGTCCAAGTACATCCAGGACATCCACCCCGAGGACACGTACTGGTGCATGGCGGACATCGGCTGGATCACCGGGCACTCGTACATCGTCTACGGGCCGCTGGCGCTGGCCGCCACCTCGGTCATCTACGAAGGCGTGCCCAGCTACCCCGACGCGGGGCGCGTGTGGCGAATCGCGCAGCGCCTCGACGTCAACATCTTCCACACCTCGCCGACGGCCATTCGCATGCTGCGAAAGGCCGGGCCCGACGAGCCGAAGAAATATCACTACCACTTCAAGCACATGACGACGGTCGGCGAACCGATCGAGCCGGAAGTGTGGAAGTGGTACTACCACGAGGTCGGCAAAGACGAAGCGGTCATCGTGGACACGTGGTGGCAGACCGAGAACGGCGGCTTCCTGTGCAGCACGAAGCCCGCGATCGATCCGATGAAGCCCGGCAGCGCCGGCCCGGGCGTCCCCGGCATCTACCCGATCATCTACGACGAAAAAGGCGAAGAGGTGAAGGCGGGTTCCGGCAAGGCCGGCAACATCTGCATCAGGAATCCCTGGCCCGGGATCTTCCAGACGATCTGGGGCGACCGCGATCGGTTCGTGCGCCAGTACTACGCGAAGTACAACAAGGATCCGAAGAGCAAGGACTGGCGCGACTGGCCCTACTTCGCGGCCGACGGGGCGGTGCTCGCCTCGGACGGCTACTTCCGCATCCTGGGCCGCGTCGACGACGTGATCAACGTCGCGGGACATCGGCTGGGCACGAAGGAGCTGGAGTCGGCGTGCCTGACGGTCCCGGAGGTGGCGGAAGCCGCCGTGGTGCCGGTGGTGGACGAGATCAAGGGACGCGTGCCCGAGATCTACATCGCGCTCAAGCCCGGGTACGCGCCGACCAAGGAAATCACCGACCGCGTGATCGCGACGCTCGAGACGATGATCGGCAAGATCGCGCGGCCCAAGCGCGTGCACATCGTACCGGACATGCCCAAGACGCGGTCCGGCAAGATCATGCGGCGCGTCCTGGCGGCCATCTCGAACACGCTCGACACGGGCGACATCACGACGCTCGCCAATCCCGACATCGTGGAGCAGATCCGCGTGGCGGTGCAGGGCAAGGAGAAGCTGAAGACGCAGGAGGGGCCGGAGGATTTGAAGCAGTTCGGGACCGTTGACTGAGGTCGTCGTTGGTCGTTGGTCTGGGTCGTTGGTCGTTGGTCGGGGTCGTTGGTCGGCAGTCGGAGGTCGGCCTGGCACGCGTGGTGCGCCGCCTGCCGCCTGCCGCCTCACGCGTCCTGCGTCACGCAGGCACCGCGTGCCGGCAGAAGGCGATCTTCGCATCGTCGCAGAGAACGACGTCGGCGAGGCCGGACGCGTCGGCGAGGTGATGGACCTCGGCCGTCATGCCGCAGAGCCACGGCAGCTCCTCGATCATCTGCGAGATGCGGCCCAGGAGTTCCTCGAACCGCGGGTCGGCCGGCATGTCGGTCGCGGCGAAGATCTCGCGCACGTCGCGATCCATCAGCGGCGTGATGCGCACCTCCGTCTTCCCGCCGCACGAAACGCGCAGCAGCGGCCCGAAACTCGGATCGGACTGGACCTCGAGCGTCGCGCGATGGGCGTCGGACGGCGCGAGCGCCGTGGCTTCGCCTGGACGCGCCGCGTCACGCGCGCCGGTCCGGATGCCAAACAAGCGCAGCACCTTCGCCGCGCGCTCGCCCTCCAGCCAGATCACCTCGTCGGTCGTCGCGTCCATCGCGGCCTTCACGTCGTGCCGCGCGCTGGCGGCATCCACGTCGTCGTGCCAGAGCAGGCGCCCGCCCGGCTGCGCGCGGAAGGCGGCATACTGCACCGCTCGCGCGAGCGCCAGGGCCGCCGACTCGGGGAAGCGATACGACGGGAAGACGTGGCGCGACGAGCCGCCGGCGCCTTCGACGCCGAACTGGACCGCGCCGGCGGCGCCCATCAGGCACAGGAGCGCCGGTTTCGGAATGCCCGTCGTGCGCTCGGCCCTGAGCACGCCGCGGCGGATCCCCCGACCCACCACGTTCGGATCGCAGCCGCCGACGCAGGCAAAGATCACGATCAGGGCATCGACGTCCGGCTGCTCCATCGCCTGCTGCACCGCATGTTCGTAGGCCTCGACCGTCGCGAGGGGCCCGAGGTCGACGACCTGCGACGGGGCGGTGACCAGGCCGCGCGCCTCGCACGCATCCACGCAGATGGTGAGCACCCCGCCCGAGTTGCTGATGACGGCCGCGCGGTTGCCGCGCGGCAGCGGCTGGTGGGCCAACAGTGCCGAGACGTCGAACACCTCTTCCAGCGTGTCGGCGCGGATCACGCCGGCCTGGTGGAAGAGCACGTCCACGTGGGTGTCGCTCTGGCCGATGGCGCCGATGTGCGCGCGCGCCACGTCGCGCCCCGCCCGGCTGCGCGCGCTCTTCACGCAGAGGATCGGCTTGCGGTAGGAGAGGCGGCGCGCCACGCGCGCAAACCGGCGCGGGTTGCCGAACGTCTCGAGGTAGAGGAGCGCGAGGTCGGTGGCGGAATCCTCTTCCCAGAACTGCAGCAGATCGTTGCCCGAGACATCGGCGCGGTTGCCCGCCGACACGAACGTGGAGAAGCCGAGGCCGCGCTCGGCGGCGTAGTTCAGGATCACGAGCCCCAGGGCGGCCGAATGCGAGTAGAAGCCGATGCGGCCGCGCGGCGCCATCGCGGGCGCCAGGCTGGCGTTGAGGCTGACGTCCGCGTGGGTGTTCAACAAGCCGAGGCAGTTCGGCCCGATGAGCCGGGCGCCATGCGAGCGCACGAGCTCCACCAGTTCCTTCTGCCGCGCCGCGCCCTCGGGGCCGGCCTCGGCGAAGCCGGACGTGACGACCAGCAGGCCCTTGGTGCCCGCGCGCAGCGCGTCCGCCGCCACTTCGAGCACGGTATTCGCCGGCACGGCCACCACCACCAGGTCGGCCCGTTCAGGCAGCTCGCCGACCGACGCGTAGGCGCGCACGCCGTGGACCGAGGCGGCCTGGTTGTTCACCGGGTACACGGTGCCCGCGAAGTTGCCGAACAGGATCGCGCGGAAGATCATGCTGCCGACCGCCGCCGGATCGCGCGAGGCGCCCACCACCGCCGCCGTGCGGGGCTGGAGCAGCGGCACGAGCGAGTTGGCCGCGGCGATGCGGTCGCGCAACTCCACGCGCTCGCGAAGCGAGGCCAGGCCGCTGACCGGGAACTGCACGTGGATGCTGCTGCCCTCGTAGGCCTGGCACACCTCGAAACCGGAATCGCGGAACACGTTGATCATCGGCTGGTTGTCGTAGAGGACCTCGGCCTCGAACCCGATGATGCCGTTCGCGGCCGCGATGCCGGCCAGCCGCTCGAGGAGCAGCGTGCTGATCCCCCGGCCCTGAAAATCGTCGCGCACCAGGAAGGCGACTTCGGCCTTGCCGAACACGCCGAGCGAGATGTAGTTGCCGACGCCGACGACGCGGGCATCGGGACCCTGGCCGACGATGGCGAGCAGCGAGAGTCGATCCTGCGGTTCGCCGGTGCACATGACCTCGATGACGCTCGGCGGCACGTAGGCCACGGCGCCCATGAACCGCATCTGCAGGCTGGCAGGCGACACGCTTCGCATGAACGCGTCGACCGCGGGCACGTCCTCGGCGGTCGCCGTGCGCAGGAAGACGCCTTGCCCGTCGCGCAGCAGCACGTGTTCGTGGAAGTGTTCGCCGTCGGGGATGATTCGGAACATGGGCGCCTCGGACGGTGACCGGAGTTGCCGACCCCTGCGCGTTCAGCTGCGACTACTTTGACACGTATTCAGCGTTCGGCCGAACGGGATCCGCGATGTGAAGAGCGAGCGCACGGGTGCGGCCGAGGGCCCCCGACGAGCCGTCGGTCACCGGGGAAAACGCCACGACGCCACGTCGCTTTCCGGGCTTGACCGCCGGCTGCCTCCAACGGCTTGGCGTGCGTGGGGGGCGCCGGTCGGCAGCCGGGGAAAGCGCCGTGTCGCGCGTCGTTTTCCGGATGGACCGCCGGCGACCTCCAAGGCTCGTCGCGGGCCCTCGGCCGCACCCATGCTCGGCGATGATCGCAAATCGCGGTCTTCTCGAACGACGCGTCAGGACCGCGGCCCGGCGCGTCGCGGGGCGCGACAACGGAGCGACCCGCCACCGCTCTCGATGCCACGGTCCATTAAAACCAGTATTGCTCGGCGGCCTCGAGCAGCCGCACGGCCACCTGGCGGTTGCGGTGCGCAATCTCGCGGCGGTTCGGGATGTCGACGCTGAGATCCGGATCGTGCAGCGTTGCCGGCAGCGCCCTGTCGAGCACGGCCTCCCACTTCCGCCGCCAGGCCTCGGGCAGGTTCGCCGGCACGGGCAGATCGTGGATCAGCAGGTAGAGCAACGTCCACACCCGAGGTGTGGCGCGCAGCGAGTAGCCGCCGCCCAGCGTGAACAGCACGCGCCCGGCGGTGAATCTGTCCGCCCACCGCAGGATCCGGCGGAAGATGGCCTCATAGTCGCGCGTCGTCAGCATCAAGTCCGCGAGTGGGTCGTCGAAATGCGCGTCCGCGCCCGCCTGGACCACGAGCACGCCGGGGCGGAAATGGCCGAGGGCAGCCGGCACGACGTGGTCGAGCACCTCGAGATAGCTCGCGCCCTCGGTGAAGGGCTCGAGCGGCAGGTTCAGCTTGAGGCCGCGGCCGAGGCCCGACCCGAGCTCGTGAACGGCCCCGGTGCCGGGAAACAGGAACTGCCCCGACTCGTGAAGGCTGATGGTCATCACGCGCTTGTCTTCGTACCAGATCTGCTGCACGCCGTCGCCGTGGTGCACGTCGATGTCGAGATACGCCACCCACAGGCCGCGCCGCGTCAGGTACTCGATCGCGATCGCCAGGTCGTTGTAGATGCAGAAGCCGGACGCGGCGTTCCGCTGCGCGTGATGAAACCCGCCGCCGAGCTGCAGGACGCGCTTCCCGCCCTCGCAGATGAGCCGCGCGCCGTGCAACGCGCCGCCGACGTGCCAGCGGGCCGCCGGATCCATGCCGGGAAAGGCGGGCGTATCCGGCGTGCCCAGCCCGTACTCCTGGCAGTCCGCCACGGGCTCGCCTGCGCTCAGCGCCTCCACCCGGCGCACGTAGTAGTCCGCGTGCACGCCAAGCAGGTCCGCGCGGGTGGCCGGCTCCGGCTCGATCGCCGGCACGGCGTGGCCGAGCGCGTGGAGCAGGTCGAGCATCATGTCCACGCGCACGGGACTGAACGGATGCGCGTCCCCGAACGTGTAGCGCCGGTAGTCGGGGTGGTGGATCACCGAGGGCATGGCTTCTCCGGCGGCCACAGGACGTCGAACCCGGCATGGCGCAGGTCCTGCGCGAGCAGCCGCACCTCCATCGAGCCGATCCGCAGCACCGTCCTGACGGAGTCGGGACGATCGGGATAGGTGAGGATCGAGCGCACGTTGAGATCGCGCGTGCTCAGAGAAGCCGTCAGGCGCGCCAGCTCACCCGGATGATCGGGCAGTCGGACCTCGAGGCGTCCCGATGGCTTGTCCACACCCGTCAGCCGCACGAGCGCGTCCAGCAGATCCAGGCCGGTGATGATGCCGATGAGCCGAACGCCATCCACGATCGGCAGGCACCCGATCTTGTGCTCCCGCATCGTGCGCGCCGCGTCTTCGACCGGGTCCGAAGCATCCGCCGTCAGCGGCGCCCGGGACATGACCATCGAGACCGCACTGCCGGGGGGAAAGGGCGACGGCGCGAGCCAGCTGGTGGCGAGCCGCAGATCGCGATCGGTGACGACACCAACCAGCGCGTCGCCGTCGAGCACCGGCAGGTGCCGGATGCCTTTCTCGCGCATCGTCCGATAGGCGTCCTGCAGCGTGGTCTCGAGCGAAATAGCGACGGCAGGACTTCTCATGATGTCGCGGATCAACATGACCTTGCCTCACGTGCGTCGGGCGCACTAAGGAAATGGAACTGAGGAAATAACACTGGACCGAGAATACACCCCGAACTATCCGGCGGACGACCAGCCCCGCATCGCAAAGATGCCCATCATCGCCGGCGCCGAGCAAGGCCGCATCATCGCCGAATCCTTCCGCCCCGATTTCCCGACTGATTTCGACCGCGTCATCCTGCAGATCGCTTCGCAGCAGGCGGAGGTCTGCCTGGTGGCGCAGCAGGTGTCGGCGACGACGCACACCGGGTGCGGCAGTTCATGGGCAGGCCGGCGGGCGGCTGGCAGGACTCCCGGACGCGGCGCAAGGACGGCGAGATGATTGACACCGCGTGGGCGATGGTCCGTCTCTTTGACGACAGCGTCATCGGGATCGGCCAGGACATCACGGAGCGCAAGCGCGTCGAAAAGCGGCTGCGCGCCAGCGAGCAGCGCTTCCGGCAGCTTTCCGGCCGCCTGGTCCACGCGCAGGACGAGGAGCGGCGGCGAATCGCGCGCGAGTTGCACGCCAGCACGGCGCAGGACCTGGCCGCCTTGACGATGTGCCTGGGACGGCTGCAGGACGCCGAGGGCGGCCTCACCGCCGACGCGCGTAAAGCCGTCGACGAGGCCGCGGCCCTGGCCGACCAGGCGATCGCCGACGTGCGCCGGCACACCGGAGTCGATGCCCGCCTCGAGGCGGACCGTCCGGCGCGATGACCTGCGCCAGGGCATATCTGCGCGAATCTCGGGAATCTGCGGCCTCGCACCCCCTTCTTTCCGGCCATTTCCCGGATTCGGCCACCCGTAATCCAACCGTCCGGATCGACCCCCTCCAACAGTTTGAATCGGGGGCATTTCCGGTCTCCGACACCATTTTTCGCCTTGACGCCAGCGCCCCGGGCAGCGTAGTGTCATCCGCAAATCCGCTCCCCTTCGGCGCGTGTATCGTTTTGATTGTCGTACTCGTCGGCATCGACCCGTTCTCCATCGCGGTCAGCAGCCCCCCCATCATCGTCGTCTCCCGCATCGCGTGTGCTCTCCGCGGCACGGTTCGCCGTGGAGTTTTCGTCGGCGCGGCAAGAAGTCGGCGGGGTCCGCCAGGACGTCGCCGACGCGGTCGGACGCGGAATTGCAATCGAGGGAGGACTCCATGAAGTACGGTCGGTTCAGGCTGATGTCGACCCTGGTGCTCAGCGTGATGCTGGTCCTGGTCGGCACGCTCGCGTACGGACAGGGCAGCGTCACCACGACACTCTCAGGAACGGTCACGGACTCGTCCGGCGGTGTGATTCCGGGTGCGGATGTCACCGTCAAGAACAACGCCACGGCCGCCGTGTCCAACGGCGTCAGCGGCGCCAACGGCGAGTTCACCATTCCCGCGCTGCCGCCGGGCAGCTACACCGTCACCATCGCCCTCATGGGTTTCAAGACCTGGTCATCGCCTGACCTCACGCTGAACGCCGCGGTCCCGGCGTCGATCAAGGCGGTGCTCGAAGTCGGCAAACTCGAGGAGACCGTCATCGTCGAAGGCGCGGCGCAGTTGGTGCAGACGCAGACCTCCGCAGTCGCGACGACGTTGAACGTCAAGCAGATTGCGAACCTGCCAATCAGCCGCGCGGCGTTCGACGTCGTCCTGTTCACGCCAGGCATCGCCACCTCCGACGGCAGCCTGCGCGACTCGACGGTGAACGGCCTGCCGGGCAGCGTCACCAACATCACGCTCGACGGCATGAACATCCAGGACAACTACGCGAAGAGTTGGGACGGCATGTTCACGCGCGTGAGCCCGCGCCTGGACGCGGTTGAAGAAGTGACGGTCGGCATCGCCGCGCAGGGCGCCGACATGGGCGGCCAGGGCGCGGTGCAGATCAAGTTCATCACCCGCTCTGGGACGAACCAGTTCAAGGGAAGCGCCTACTACTACTTCCGCCGCGACTGGATGAACAGCAACACCTGGTTCAACCTGAACCGGAACGTGGATGCGTTCGGCACCCCGACGGCCAAGCCGATCCAGAAACTGTACCAGCCGGGCGGCCGCCTGGGCGGTCCGATCTGGAAGGACAAGGCGTTCTTCTTCATCAACTACGAAGATGTCCGCTCGCCCGGCACCTCCACGGCCAACCGGACGATCATGAGCCCGTCTTCGCAGCAGGGCCTGTTCCAGTACGGGTCGGGCAAGACGGTGGACCTGCTTGCCCTGGCAAAGGCCAACGGCAATATGTCCACGGTCGATCCGACGATCGCGAAATTGCTGGCCGACATCCGCTCGTCCGCGAGCCAGGGCATCGTCAACACCGGCACGGATCCGCTGGTGAACACGTTGTCGTGGCAGCAGCCGACGGCGAGCACGACGCACTACCCGACGATTCGCCTCGACTACAACCTGTCGGCGAAGCACCGCGTGTCGGCGTCGTTGACGCAGAACCACCTGCTTTCGGACCCGGACACCACGAACTCCATGCAGATGGTGTTCCCGGGCTTCCCGGTGCACGGCCTGCAGGACTCCTACCGCTGGACCGCCCAGCTGTCGTTCCGGTCCACGCTGTCGCCAAACATGGTGAACGAAGTGCGAATTGGCGGCACCGGCGGCTCCACGCTGTTCTCGCCGGATCTCGTCCCCTCGATGTACAGCCAGTCCACCGGCAACATGAACGGCTTCTCGATCGCGCTGAGCAACTTCAAGAGCCTCAGCAACCCCAGCCCCGCCAGCACGAATAGCGCGCGCGAGGGCTCGACGCGAGTGGTCGAGGACACCCTCAGCTACGTCCACGGCTCGCACAGCGTCAGCACGGGCTTCTCGTTCACGCAGGCGAACGTCTGGCTGTGGAACAACACGACGGCGCCGGCCGTCAACCTGGGCATCGCGACCGGTGATCCGGCCGATGCGATGTTCAACACGACCAACTTCCCCGGTGCGTCGGGCACGGACCTGACCAACGCCAGGAACCTCTACGCGGTCCTGACCGGCCGTGTGACCAACATCACCTACACGGCGCGCATCGCCGAGGATGGCACCAACTACGTCGTGAACGGGCCGAGCATGGCCAGAGGCCGGCTGCCCGACATCGGCTTCTACGTGCAGGACTCCTGGCGCCTGAAGCCGAACTTCACGATCAACGCCGGGCTGCGCTACGCGCTGCAGCTGCCGTTCTACTCGTTGAACAACAGCTACTCGTCGGCCACGGTGGCCGACCTGTTCGGCGTCAGCGGCGTGGGTTCGAACTTCGTGCCCGGTTCCACGGTCACGGGCATCGGGAACCTGTTCCAGCCCGGGATCAACGCGGCATCGCCGACCTACAAGCTGTTGACGGCCAACTCGGGCGCCTACAACACCGACAAGAACAACCTCGCGCCGAGCATCGGCGTGGCGTGGAAGATGGGCGGGCCCACCGGCATTCGCCACCTGATCTTCGGTGACGACGCCGTCATCCGCGGCGGCTACAACATCGCCTACCAGCGCGGCGGCATGAGCGACTTCACCGAGGTGTTCGGCACCAACCCGGGGCTGTCGGTCACCTCGCCCACGCGCAACCAGACCAACGGCAACCTCGGGACGCTGCCGGTGCTCCTCAGCGGCACCAACCTCGGGCCCGGCGCGTTCAGCACCACGCGCGCCTACCCGATGACGGTTCCGAGCGCCAGCTCGAACATCGACGTGTTCGATCCGAACATCAAGGTACCCTGGGCGGATTCGTTCACCATCGGCGTGCAGCGCGCCATCAACAAGAGCACGGCCGTCGAAGCGCGCTACGTCCACACGGGCAGCCACGGCACCTGGACGCTGCAGAACACGATCGGCGCGTTGAACTACAACGAGGTCAACATCGTCGAGAACGGCTTCCTCAACGAGTTCAAGCTCGCGGAGGCCAACCTGGTGGCCAACATCAACGCAGGGCAGAGCAGCAAGGGATTTGCTTACACGGGCGCGCCCGGCACCAGCCCGTTGCCGATCATGCTCGCGTGGTTGAACGGCAAGCCGGCCTCCCAGGCCAGCAATGCGGCAAACTACACGGGCACCGGCTGGACCAACGGCACGTACCAGCAGTACCTGTACAGCCTGCAGCCCAATCCCAACTCGTTCGCCAGTTCGCTGCGCACCAACGCCACCTACAAGGCGAATGCGGCCACGGCGGGTCTGCCGGCGAACTTCTTCGTCGCCAACCCGGATCTGTCCACCGCCTACATGACGACCAACGGGCCGGACACCCGGTACAACGCGCTGCAGTTGGTGCTGAACCGCCGGTTCGCCCAGGGGCTCCAGGTCCAGGCGAACTACACGTATGGCCTCGGCTATCAGTACAACTTCTACGGGTTCCACAAGCCGCTGGTCGAGACCGAACAGAACTACTCGAACTCCGGCAACACGAACCAGAGCGGCGGCATCACGCACATCTTCGCCGCGAACTGGGTGTATGAACTGCCGTTCGGGCAGGGCAAGCGCTTCGGCGGCGGCGTCGGCCGCAACCTGAATCGCCTGATCGGGAACTGGGCCTACATGGGCACGGCGCGCGTCCAGAGCGGCCGGCTCCTGGACTTCGGCAACGTTCGCCTGAACGGGTTCACCAAGGCCGATCTCGCCAACATGTTCGTGGTCCGCAAGGTCACGGACCCGGCCAACCCGTACCGCACCCTGGTCTACATGCTGCCGCAGGACGTGATCGACAACACGATCAAGGCCTACAGCGTGTCGGCCACCGGCTACACGGCCGGCACTCCCACGGGCCGGTACTTCTCGCCGGCCAACGGACCGGACTGCATCGAGTCCACGCCGGGATTCGGCGACTGCGGCGTGCGCAGCGTCATCGTGACCGGCCCCAAGACGGTGCGCTTCGACATGAGCTTGTCGAAGGACATCCTGATGACCTCGAGGGTCGGTTTCCGGTTCGACGTGCAGATCTTCAACGTGTTCAACAACGTCAACTTCAACCCGGTCGGCATGCCGAGTTCGGCAAACGCCGTGGCGCTGACGAGCTACGAAGTGACGGGCGCATCCGATTCGAGCCGCGGCGGACAGCTCGCATTCCGGATCACCTTCTAGGAGGAAGATCGAAGGTTAGGGCTTAAGTCGCAGGGCTTAGGGCCTGAGGGGGCACGCGGCACAGCGCCGCGTGCCCCTTTTCTTTTGTCTGAGCGGACATCTCCGTGGGTGGCCTCGCGCGTCTGCAGACAGCGGGCGAGGGCGACCATCGCGGGGCGAGCCACCCAGTGGTCGCCTGTCTCCGGGAGTTCAGTGGCGGCAACCGCGCACCGCGTCGCACGCACAGGAACCGCGATTCCGAACTGAGGCGGTAATCGCGGGCCAGGGCGGCCAGCGCGAGGCGGGCCACCGCTCGAGCCCCGTTCTCGGCAAATCCTCGGCTGCGGCTTAACGTCCGAAGAACGGCGCGGGGTGCAGGACGGGTGCGTGGCCCCCATCGCTCGGGGTCAGG
>PMZR01000121.1 GCA_003170135.1 Acidobacteriota bacterium | reverse complement strand
GCGGGGTGCGGGGTGCGGTGCGGAGTGCGGGGTGCGGTGCGAAGTGCGGGGTGCGTGCGGGGGCGGACCGGGCCCCAGGCGAGCCGTTCGAGGCTGCCGGCCGGTCGATCCCGGAAAACGACCCGCCTTCGCCGCGCTCGTGATTCGACCGGCGCGGCTACGGCGAGGCCTCGCCATAGCTCGCGATAGAAGCGGCGCGAGCGTAGGCGGGCGAACGTGCGCCGTGGGCGGGGTCCCCGGCGCGGCAGCCGCGCTGGGGTGCCTTTCCCCGGCGCAGCGCGTAGCGGTCGAGCAAGCGCGAGTAGCGCAAGCCGGACACCGCGATTCGGAACACGGCGCAACGCCGAGGAGTTTTCCCCGGCGGCCGAGAGGCTCGCCTGGGGCCCGGTCCGCCTCCGCGCGCGCGGGTGCGGAATCGCCGGGACGCGGTGCGACCGGCCATCCAGCCGCGGGGGCAGCCTGCGAAATGCGCCGTGCCGGCTGCGGGGTTTCAATTTCGAAATGAAGAATCGGGCGCGGCGCCCGCTGTATCACATCCGCACCGCATGCGTATTCTTCTTGACACACGAGCTGGGGCGGATAGAATGTCGGCTCGTCCCGCGGCGCTGCACAGAACTTTTTCCCCGTTGCACGGTCCTTTCGACGTGTCCCGTCCCGGCGCGCGCCGGGTCGGCACGCAAGGCGTGTTTGCCGGGGCGAACGCGGCGCGTTCTCTGGAGTTTCCCCACCGTTCGCGCGGTCGTCTCGCGAAAGACGGCGGTGTAAGTCACGGGCACGGAGTGTGCTCGGTTACAGTTAACCGTCGACAGTCAATAGTTCACAGTCGATAGCCGATAGTTCACAGTCGATAGTCAACCGTTGACCGTATTGAACATGAAACACCCTGCCTCCGTCCCTGTCCTCCTGGCCGCCGCACCGAGCACCAGGCACCGCACTTCGCACGTCGCACTCCGCACCTCGCACTGAACATGAAACACCTCAACCTCGTTCCCGTCCTCCTCGCGTCGGCCCTTGCCGTCCCCGCGTGCTCACGTCCGGAGCCGCCCAAGTACGACATCGGCAACGCCCAGGTGCAGGGCCACTACGACAAGACCACGGGCAAGCTGGCCAGCATCACCTACTCGTCGAAGAAGAACGGGAAGATCGATACCTGGAGCTACATGGACGGCACCCGCGTCCTGCGCATCGAGATCGACAAGGACGGCGACGGCAAGATCGACCGCTGGGAGTACTACACGCCCGACCAGAAGCTCGAGAAGGTCGGCTACTCGCGCGCCAACACCGGCAAGCCCGACGCCTGGGCCTACCAGGGCGCGGATGGCACCATCGCGAAGCTCGAACTCGCCGCGCTCCCGACGACGTCGGATGCCGGCTTGCCCGCCGAAGCTCCGGGGGCGAAGGCGGAAAGCGCGCCGCGCGAAGGCGGGACCTCGGACGACGCAGCGAAGCCGCTCATCGTCCGAACCGAGTTCTACGAGAAGGGCGTCCTCGCCCGCGCCGAAGAGGACACCAACGCCGACGGCAAGATCGACAAGTGGGAGACGTGGCAGGACGGCGCGCTGGCGATGGTGGCGTTCGACACCACCGGCCGCGGCACGCCCGATCGCCGCCTGGTCTACGGCCCCGGCGGCGCGGTGAAAGTCGAAGTCGATCCCGACGGCAGCGGCGTCTTCAAACCCGCGCCAAAGAAATGAGGACAGATGTGGGACCGCCGGTCTTCAGACCGGTGGCAGGCCGCACTCAGCACTTGGCACCGCACCTCGCACAACGCACTTCGCACCTCGCACGTCGCATCAGCTCGGGGCCGACAACCTGGCCCCGTGGGACAATGGTTTCTGTGAACCAGCCGCGGCCCTTCGACGCGACATTCGGCAACACTCCCCAGGTCCAGGCGCGGCTTGCGTGCCTGCTCGAAGGACTGCGCGGGTGCGGGGCGCAGCGCATCTACCTGTTCGGGTCCGCGGCGCGCGGCGAAGCCGATAACCTCAGTGATCTCGACATCGTCGTGATCCTGCCGAGCGCCCTTCCGTTCTTCGATCGGTTGCAAGAGCTCGCGCGACGGATTCCGGCAGCGGCCGGCGCGGTCGATCTGCTGGCCTATACGCCCGGCGAGTTCGAGGCGATGCAACGCGACGGCAATGCCTTTGCGGAGATGGTGCAGGATGAGGGGCGACTGATCTATGGCGGACCGCAGGACTGAGGCCGTCCGGTGGTACCGACAGGCGTCCTTCGATCTGAAGGCCGCGCGCTGGAACCGGGAAGGCGGCTTTCACGACACCGCCTGCTTCCTGGCGCAGCAGGCCGCCGAGAAGTCGCTCAAGTCGCTGCTCTACTACCTTGGCGCCAGGCGAACCGCGTTGCTGACGCACTCGCTCGCCGAGATGGTGCAGGAACTGGCCGCGCCCATGTCCGAGGCGCCGCCCGACGCGCCCGTCATGGCCACGCTCGCAGGCCATGCGCGCGCGCTCGACCTTCATTACGTCCCGTCGCGCTATCCGAACGGCCTGCCCGGCGGTTACCCGCACGAGTTCTACGGGCCGGACCTGTCTGAGAAAGCGATTGAGGCTGCCGACCGCATCGTTGGCGCCGTGACGTCCTGGTATCGCGCCGCCGGCGAGACCGCCCTGCTGGAACCGTGATCGCAGGACCGTAGGTCGCACCTCGCACGTTGAACTTCGCACCGCACCTCGCACTTCGCACTTCGCACCGCACCGCGCACTTCGCACATCGCACCTCGCACCCCCCGGGACCTCGGACACATCGTCAGTTCACCGCGTGAAACCTCTCCTTTATCTCGGCTGCCCGACCTCCCGGCGACCCGGCGTCCACGCCGTCTTGTGCGACGCGGGATTCGCCGTTCAGTGGGTGGACGAAGCGGCCCAGGCGATCGCGGCGCTCGAACGGATGCCGTCGGTCGTGCTGGTGGACCTGGCGGCCGAGCGCGGCATCGCCGACGCCCTCGAGATCCGCAACCGCTACCTGGCGACGCCCATCGTTCTCGTCGCGGATCCCTCGCGGCCCGCATTGTCCGACCAGGCCCGGCGCGCGGGCTTCGAACGGGTGATGGAGCCGCCGCTTGCGGCCGAGGCGCTCCTTCCCGTCCTGTTGGCGTTCTGGCCGGCGGTTGCGGTCCCCGGCCCAAAGCCGCACGCGCGGCCCAATGGCGGGATCGTCGCCTGCTCGGCCGCGATGAAGGAAGTGGCCGAACACCTGAAGCAGGCGGGCACCCGCGCGGGCGGCGTGCTGGTGTGCGGCGAGCCCGGCACCGGGCGGCGCTACGTGGCGCGCGCGCTGCATGCGATGCATTGCCCGCCCGAGAGCCACCTGGTGGAGGTGGACTGCGCGCCCGCGGCCGGCCTCGAGCTGGAAGCGATGCTTTTCGGCACCGTGACCGATGGCGCCGCGGCCACCGAGCGCGTGGCCCGCGGCAGCCTCCTCTTCCAGGCGTTTGGCGGCACGCTGCTTTTGCTCAACGTCGCCGACATGGCCGCGCGCGTGCAGCGCCGCCTGGTGCGGGTGCTGCGCGACGGCGAGGCCACCGTCGCCGGCGCCGGCAAGGTGCAGGGCTCCATCCGCGCGGTCGCCTGTGTCGATCCGGCCTTCGACGTGGCGGTGGAGGAAGGCCGCGTGCGCCCGGACCTCTTCAAGCGCCTGGCCGTCACGCGCATCGACGTGCCGCCGCTGCGCAGCCGCCGCGAGGACATTCCCGACCTGGTCGCGCGCTTCGTGCAGGACGACTGTGTGCAGGCGCAGATCCCGGCAAAGACGATCTCGCAGTCGGCGTTGACGCTGCTCACCTCGCTGCCGTACCGCAACAACGCGCGCGAGCTGCGGCTGCTCGTCGCCACGCTGGTGGAGCAGACGCCGGGACCGGTCATCATGCTCGAGGACGTGCTGCGCCACCTGCGCCTGGACGCGGCGCCGTCGGGCGCCGGCCGGCACGCGGGAACGCTGCGCGACGCGCGCGCGCACTTCGAGCAGCAGTACATCGGCGAGGTGCTCGACCGGTACCACGGCCGCATCGCCGACGCCGCCCGGGCGCTCGGCATCCAGCGGACGAACCTGTATCGAAAGATGCGCACCCTGGGCGTCTCCCGCCGCCCCGGCTCGTAACAGTTAACAGTTAGCAGTCAATAGTTAACCGTTAACGGTCAACGGTCAGCGGTCAACGGCCAACTGCGAACTGCCAACTGCCAACTACGAACTGTTCTCGAATTGATACACAATTTCCCCCGATGCTCTTGACTCATCCGCCGCTTCCGTCGATAGTATTGGCAAGCAGTGCTGTCGGATACCGGCTTGCCCGCCCAAGCGCGAAGGCGGACATCGGACACCGGACTTCGGACCTCGGACTTCGGACTGCGTGATTCTCCCAAGAGGCTGACATGAAACGGTTCTTTTCCCTCGCGCTCGTCCTCGCTCTTGTCAGCATCGGCGTCCCGCTTGGGGCCGCCGCACCGCAGAACGCCTCGCTGGCCGGCATTGCCAGGAACGCGGGCGGCGATCCGCTCGTGAACCACACGGTGCGCCTGCGTAACGTGGCCACCGGACAGATTGCGGGCACGACTTGGTCGAGCGCCCAGGGCGCCTTCTCGTTCACGGGCCTGGCGCAGGGCAACTACGTGATTGAAGTGGTGGACGCGACCGGCAAGATCATCGCGACCAGCGCGTCGATCCCGGTGGCTACGGGCGCCGCGATCACGGGCGTGACCGTCACCGCCAGCGCCGCTTCCGCCGCCGCGATTGGCGCGGCCGCCGGCACCGGCTCGTTCTTCACCAGCACCGCCGGCATCGTGCTGATTGCCGCCGCCGGCGTCGGCGCCACCGCCGCCATCGTCAGGGCCACCGGCAGCGCCAGCAAGTAGAGAGCGCAGGCAGCGCAGGGCCAGTCTTTTCTGGGGCCGGGCACACGTCCGGCCCCGTCTCTCTTCCCGCAACAGCTGAGCTATTAAATAGGGGTGTTCCGACATTTGCGTAGGTGCCTTCGGCGTGCGCGCGCGCACGACTCTCGCGTTCTCGATGTCACCGACGCAGAGACACAGCGTCTTCGGGCACCGCACGGCCCCCTTGAACAGCCGCTCGCGCGAGCCGTCCAGCGAAGGTCGGAAAACGCCGCAACGCGACGACGGGTTCCCGGCCTGCGGAGCCCGGCTCGGGAGGGGATGTGCCTGCGCCGCGCCACGCCGGTCACGCGTCATTCGATATCCGGGCGCGCCTCGACTGGCGGAATCACCCACGGAAATGCCCGAAGAGCCTTAAATAGTTCCGGCCGCCGAGCTTGCCTCGGCCCCTGACCTCGGCCTGTTCTCGCTGCCGCGACTTTTTTCGAAGTCGCCCCCGTCACATTGGCGAACTGATGTAGCACAGGACATAAGTCCTGTGATTCCCATGCGCAATTTCCTCTTTTGTCTTTTGCTTCTCGTGGCGCTGGGCTTGAGCCCCGTGATGGCGTACGCCCAGGAAGAGGCGCCCGATCCCTCGACGACCGCGCGCATCCATTTCGGCCCGCTGGCGCTGAACCCGACCATCGGCATCAGCAACGTCGGCATCGACACCAACGTCTTCAATACGTGGGACGACCCGAAACAGGATTTCACCGCCACGGTGACGCCGGGCACCGACCTGTGGCTGCAGGCCGGCCGCACCCGCCTGAGCGGCCGCGCGAACGTCGGCTACGTCTACTTTCAGCAGTACTCGCAGGAGCGCTCGTTCAACACGGATCTGTCCGCGCGCTACGAGGTGAACCTGTACCACGTCCGCCCGTACGCCATCGTCTCGTACCTGAACACGCGCGAGCGTCCCGGCTTCGAGATCGACGCGCGCGCCCGCCGCTTCGAGCACGCCTACGGCTTCGGCGCGGACGTGCCGCTGACCTCCAGGACGACCTTCGGCGTGGAGGCCCGCCGCCAGGCCACCTCCTACGCGGCCGATGCGCTGTTCCTGGGCACGTACCTGCGCGACGTCTTTGACCGCCGCGAGGACACGCTCCAGGCCTCGGTCCACTACAAGCTGACGCCGCTCACGACCTTCGTGGTGCAGGCCAGCGCCGAGCGCGCCCGGTTCACCTATTCGCCGGTGCGCAACTCGGACGCCGTCCGCGTGATGCCCGGCGTCGAGTTCAACGCGTTTGCCATCATCCAGGGTTCGGCCTACGTCGGCCTGCGCAAGCTCGACATGCTCGGCCAGGGCATCCCCTCCTACAAGGGCGCCGTCGCGTCCGTGGATCTCGGCTACACGCTGCTCGGCGCCACGCGGTTTGCCGTGCAGGCCAACCGCGACGTCTACTATTCGTTCGAAGTCAGCTGGCCGTACTACGTGCAGACCGGCTTCACCGCGAGCGCGACGCAGCGCATTGCCGGCCCCTTCGACGCGCAGGCCCGCATCGGCCGGCAGACGCTGGCCTATCCGCTCGTCGGCCAATCGAGTTTCAACGTCGGCCGCACCGATGTCGTTCGCTTCTACGGCGGCGGCGTCGGCTATCGCTTCGGCCGCTCGGCGCGCCTCGGGTTCAACGTCGATTCGTACCAGCGCACCTCGCCAATCTCGACGCGCACTTACAAGGGCCTTCGCATCGGCAGCTCGTTGACATATGGATTCTGAGAAGGAATCAGGAATCAGGAATCAGGAGCCTGACTTCTGGCTCCTGGCTCCTGGCTCCTGACTCCTGACTCCTGATTCCTACGGGTTCCGGCCATGATTCACGCATTTCGCACCGCGGGCGTCGCGCTCCTCCTTCTGGCCTCGGTCTCCGTCGCTCTCGCGCAGCAGCCGGACTACGTGATCGGTCCCCGCGACGTCCTGAACGTCACGGTGTGGGACCAGCCGGACATGACCAACAAGTTCACGGTGGAGGCGGACGGCAGCTTCACCTTCCCGCTCATCGGCCGCATCAAGGCGGCCGGCCTCACGCTCCGGCAGTTCGAGGCCGACCTGAAGCAGCGGCTGCTCGACGGCGGCTTCTTCAAGAATCCGCAGGTGAGCGTGGCCGTGGACCAGTACGCCAGCCAGCGCGTCTTCGTCGTCGGCGAGGTGCGCACGCCGGGCGCCTATCCGCTGACCGGCGACATGACGCTCATCGAGGCGCTGGCCCGCGCCGGGTCCACGACGATGACCGCGAGCGGGGAAGTGGTCATCGTCCATGCGCCCGCGGGCAAGAAGGCGGTGGCGCCGACGCTCCCCACCCAGCCCGGCGCCGACAATGCGATCCACGTGGACCTGAAGGAGCTGCAGGAAACCGGCCTGGCGAAGAACGTCGGGCTGCGCGATGGCGACACGATTTTCGTCCCGCGCGCCGAGACGATCTACGTGTTCGGCCAGGTGAAGAACCCGGGCGCCTACGCGCTGCAGACGCGCGAGACGACGGTGCTGCAGGCGCTGGCGCTGGCGGGCGGCGTCACCGACCGCGGCGCCGCCAACCGCATCCGCATCGCGCGCATCGTCGGCGGCAAGAAGGTCGAGATCAAGGTCAAGGAGCTGACCGAGATGGTGCTGCCCGGCGACACGCTCATCGTCCCCGAAAAATGGATCTAGGCGGTCCTGATTCCTGACTCCTGATTCCTGATTCCTGATTCCTGACTCCTGACGCAGAGGCCTTTCCCGATGTCCGACACCAAGCCAGTCGATTCCCAGCCGCCGGCGCCAGCCCCGGAGCAGCCGCAGAAGTCACGCGCCGGGTACGGATATGGATACGGGTATGGGTACGGCGCAGCGGTGGCGGCGCCCGAGGTGCACCTGCTCGATTACGTCCGCGTGCTCTACAAGCGCCGCTGGACGGCCATTACCGCCTTCGTCGTCATTTTTCTCACGGTTGGCGTCTACACGTTCACCGCGACGCCCATCTACGCCGGCCGCGCGCAGATCTTGATCGAGCCCGAGAACCCGAACGTGATCTCGTTCAAAGAGGTCATCGAGCAGGACAAGTCGACGACGGACTATTACCAGACGCAGTACAAGATCCTGCAGAGCCGGTTGCTCGCGCGCAAGACGATCGACCGGCTGAAGCTGTGGAACAGGCCGGAACTGGGCGGCGCGCCGGCCGGGTCCGGCCTTCAGCCCGGGGCCATCATCGCCGCCCCGGTGGTCTGGGTCGCCGGCCTCTTCAAGGCGCCGAAACCCAAGCCCACGCCCGAGGCCGCCGAAACCGCGCTGGAGTCGAAGGTAATCGATTCGTTCGTCGATCACCTCACGGTGTCGCCCATCCGGAACAGCCGGCTGGTGGAAGTGCGGTTCGAGTCGAACGACCCGAACCAGGCGGCGCTCATCACCAACACGCTGGCGAAGTGCTACATCGAGCAGACGCTCGACTTCAAGTTCCTGAGCTCGAAGGAGGCCACCGACTGGCTGGGCGAGCAGCTGGCCGAGCAGCGCAAGCGCGTGGAGGCCACCGAGCAGGCGCTGCAGAAGTACCGGGAGCAGGGCGACGCCGTCGCGCTGGACGAGCGGCAGAACATCGTCGTGCAGGGGCTGACGGAAATGAGCGCGGCGGTCACCAAGGCGCGCACCGAGCGCATCGGGAAGGAAGAGCTGTACCGCCGATTGTCCTCGCTGCAGACCGATCGGACGGCGCTCGACACGTTCCCCGCGATCCTGTCGAACGCGTTTATCCAGCAGCAGAAGGGGCAACTGGCCGACCTGCAGCGCCAGCAGGCGCAGCTCGGCGAGAAGTACGGGCCGAACCACCCGGAGATGACGAAGCTCAAGACCGCCATCGAATCGACCGACGCGAAGCTGCAGGGGGAGATCGGCAAGGTGGTCGAGTCGGTGCGCAACGAGTACCTGTCGGCGCGGGCGCAGGAGCAGAGCCTGCAAGGGGCGCTCGATCAGAAGAAGACCGAGGCGCTGGCGCTGGGGCGCAAGGGCATCGACTACGGCGTGCTGAAGCGCGAGAACGAGAGCAACACGCTGATTTACAACACGCTCCTGCAGCGCGCCAAGGAAACGGGCGTGTCGGCGGAGCTCAAGACCAGCAACATTCGCGTGGTGGATGCCGCGGAAGTCCCGCGCGGTCCCGTCCGGCCCAACAAGTCGATGAACCTGCTGCTGGCGCTCTTCGGCGGCGGCCTGGTGGCGGCGGGGCTGGCGTTCTTCTTCGAGTACCTCGACAACCGGATCAAGTCGCCCGACGAGATCAAGGCGCACCTGGGGCTGCCGTTCCTCGGCCTCATCCCGGCGATCAAGGCCGGCTCGTATTCCGGCCCGTCGCCCGTCATCAACAACGGCGTGCCGGCGAACTTCACCGAGGCGTTCCGCAGCATCCGGACCAACGTGCTGTTCTCGTCGGCCGAGGAAGGCGCGCGGTCGATGGTCGTGACGAGCACGGCGCCGGGCGAGGGGAAGACGCTGGTGGCGACCAACGTGGCGATGTCGTTGGCGCAGGCGGGGCAGCGGGTGCTGCTGGTGGATGGCGACATGCGGCGGCCGCGGGTGCACGAGGTGTTCGACGTGAAGCAGGAGCCCGGGCTCTCGAACATCATGACCGGCACGTCGAAGGCGAGCGAGGCGGTGCACAAGTCCACGATCCCGGGGTTGTGGCTGCTGCCCGCGGGGACGAACCCGCCGAACCCGGCGGAGCTCATCGGCTCGCACCGGTTCCGCGACTTTCTGGCGAGCCTTGGCGAGCACTTCGACTGGGTGGTGATCGACTCGCCGCCGGTGATGGTCGTGACCGACGCCGCGCTGGTGGCGCACCGGACGACGGGCGTGCTGTTCGTGGTCGGGTGCGAGATGACGAGCCGGCACGCGGCGCAGGGGGCGCTCGACCAGTTGCAGTCCGCGAAGGCGAAGGTCATCGGCGCGGTGCTGAACCGCGTGAACGTCGAGCGCAACTCCTACTACTACTCGCACTACTACAAGCGCGCCTACTCCAACTATTACAGGAGCGCGGAAAACTGAGACACAACCGCGGATGGCGAGGGCTGGCATGATCGAACACCTCATGTCGTATCGTCGCCTCGTCGTGTTCCTGATCCACCTCCTGCTGGTGGTGGTTTCGAGCTACTGCGCGCTCTGGCTCCGGTTCGACGGCCTCGTCCCCGAGCAGGTCGTGCAACTGTGGCTGCACCTGCTGCCGGTCGTGCTGCTGGTGCGGCTCGTCTGCTTCTTTCCCTTCCGGCTCTACGAGGGCCTCTGGCGCTACACGAGCCTCAGCGACGTCTGGGGCATCGTCGGGGGCGTGTTCAGCAGTTCGGTGGTGCTCTACGCCGTCGTGCGCGTGGGCTTCGGCCTGACCGGCTACCCGCGATCCGTCTACCTGATCGATTCGCTCCTGCTCGTCTGGTTCATGACGGGCGTGCGCCTGCTGCGGCGGGTGTACCGCGAGTTCCACCGGCTCGAGAGGGGCAGGCGCGTGCTGGTGTACGGCGCGGGCGACGCGGGCGAGATGATCGTGCGCGACATGAGGCGCAACCCCTGGTACGCCCACGAGGCAATCGGGTTCGTGGACGACGACCACGCGAAGGTGGGGCAGCGGATCCACGGGCTGGAGGTGATGGGCACGCGCGACGACCTGGCGCGCATCGTGGCGCGCGAGCAGCCAGACGAGGTGCTGATCGCCATGCCCGCGGCCGACGCGGCCACGGCGCGCGGCGTGGTGCGGATTCTCGAGCCGTTCAAGATCCCGATCACGACCCTGCCCAACCTGCGCGACATCCTGGACGGCAGCGTGAAGGTGAGCCAGATCCGGAGCCTGTCGATCGAGGACCTGCTGCCGCGCGCGCCCGTGGGCCTCGACCCCGAGCCGGTTCGCGCCCTCATCGAGGGCCACACGGTCATGGTGACCGGCGCCGGCGGATCGATCGGCTCGGAGCTGTGCCGCCAGATCGTGGCGCTTCGCCCGAAGGAACTGCTGCTCTTCGAGCGCTACGAGAACTCGCTCTTCGCGGTCGCGAACGAGCTGCTGGCTCGAAATCCCGGGGCGTCGATTGTCCCGATCATCGGAGACGTGGCCGACGCGAACCGCGTGGACGCGGTGCTCTCGGCCCACCACCCCGACGTCATCTTCCACGCGGCGGCGCACAAGCACGTGCCGCTGATGGAGATGAACCCGTGCGAGGCGGTGAAGAACAACGTGTCGGGCATGTGGGTGCTGGCGCACGCGGCGGCGGCGCACCACGTGGGCCGGCTGGTCGAGATCTCGACCGACAAGGCGGTGAACCCCACCAGTGTGATGGGCGTCACCAAGCGCGTGGCCGAACTCATCGGGCAGGCGATCGAGGGAAGTGGGAACGGGAACGGCACGAAGTTCACCGCGGTGCGGTTTGGAAACGTCCTGGCCAGCAACGGCAGCGTCGTGCCGACGTTTTTGGAGCAGATCCGCGCCGGCGGCCCGGTGAAGGTGACGCACCCGGAGATCCGGCGCTACTTCATGCTCATCCCCGAGGCCGTGCACCTGGTGCTGCACGCGGCGGCGCTGGCCGAGGGCGGCGAGGTGTTCGTGCTCGACATGGGGGAGCAGATTAAGGTGGTGGACCTGGCGCGCAACCTGATTCGCCTGTCCGGGTTCGTGCCCGACCAGGACATCGCGATTGAGTTCATCGGCCTGCGGCCAGGCGAGAAGCTCTTCGAGGAGCTGGTGGGCGTTGGCGAAGCGGCCGAGCGGACGCCGGTGGACAAGATCCTGCGCATCCGCCCGCAGGCGGCGCCAGACCTCCAGGCAGTGGAGGCCGCGGTCCATGCGCTCCAGCGTTGTGCCGCGCTCGACGACGAGGGTGGTGTGATGGCGCAGTTGCGCGCGCTGGTGCCCACGTTCGAGCGGAACGGGCGTGCCGCGGCGGACGCGTCCCAGCCGGCGGCGGCTTCAGCACCTGCGCCGGTCGTCCCCGAGCCGGCGCTCGCGCCGCTGGTGCCCTCCACGCTCGCCCTGGGCTGATAGCCGCACGGTCGCGTCTTTTTCCCCCTTCCCAACATCGCTGTAACTCTGCAGGGCCATCCACACCATCATGTTCAAGGGAAAAACGCTTCTCATCACCGGCGGAACCGGCACCTTTGGCAATGCGGTGCTTCGCCGCTACCTGCAGAGCGACATCGCCGAGATCCGCATCTTCTCGCGCGACGAGAAGAAGCAGGACGACATGCGGCGCCGCTGGGCCGATTCGCGCGTCAAGTTCCACATCGGGGACGTCCGCAACGAGCAGAGCCTCAAGGACGCCATGGCGGGGGTGGACTTCGTCTTCCACGCCGCCGCGCTCAAGCAGGTGCCGTCTTGCGAGTTCTTTCCGATCGAAGCGGTGCGCACCAACGTACTGGGAGCCGAGAACCTGCTCAACGCGGCAATCGCGGCCCGGGTCAGGCGCGTCATCGTGCTCTCTACCGACAAGGCGGTCTACCCGATCAACGCCATGGGGATGTCCAAGGCGATGATGGAGAAGCTGGCCGTCGCCAAGTCGCGCGTTGCCTGCCAGACCACCGCCATCTGCTGCACACGGTACGGCAACGTGATGGCGAGCCGCGGCTCGGTCGTCCCGCACTTCATCCGGCAGATCCAGGCCGGAGCGCCGCTGACCGTGACCGACCCGCACATGACGCGGTTCATGATGTCGATCGACGGTGCCGTCGACCTGGTCCTGTGGGCATTCACGCACGGGAACCCGGGCGACACTTTCGTCCAGAAGGCACCGGCCGCGACGATCGAAACGCTGGCACAGGCGCTGACTCACCTCTTCAAGTCGGACAGCCCGATCCAGGTGATCGGCACCAGGCATGGTGAGAAACTGTACGAGACGCTGCTGACGCGCGAGGAAATCGCCGTGGCCGAGGACATGGGCGACTACTACCGCGTGGCCGCCGACAACCGCGACCTGAACTATGGCGTGTACTTCGACACCGGGCGCAGCGAGGTGTCGGTGAAAGACGACTACAACAGCCACAACACGAAGCGGCTCTCGGTTGACGAGATGGCTCACATGCTGCTCGAGCTCGACATCGTCCAGCGCGCCCTAGCCGGCGAGAGAATCACTGAGTAGCAGGGCACAACGATGAAAGCAGTGGTCACGGGCGCGAAGGGGTTCATCGGCAGGAACCTCGTCGTTGCCCTGCGACGCGCCCGGGTGGACGTGGCCGAAATCGACGTCGATTCCGCCCCGGACGCCTTGTGCGCCGCGGTGTGCGGCGCCGCCGTGGTGTTCCACCTGGCCGGCGTCAACCGGCCCGAGGACGAGCGCGAGTTCCTCACCGGCAACGTCGGGTCGCTCGACGCGCTCTTTGCCGCGCTCGACCAGCTCCGCGCGACCGGGGCGCCATCGGCCCCGCCGCTCGTCGTGCTCTCGTCTTCGACCCAGGCCAACCACGACAACCCGTACGGCCGCTCCAAGCTGGCGGCGGAGCAGGCGCTCGAGGCGTTTGCCGCCCGCACGGGGACGTCGGCGGTCATCTACCGGCTTCCCGGCGTCTTTGGCAAGTGGTGCCGGCCGGACTACAACTCCGTGGTCGCCACCTTCTGCCACCACATCGCGCGGGACCAGCCGATTGCGATCTCGGATCCGGCCCGGGTCGTCGAGCTGGTTCACATCGACGACGTCGTCGGCCAGTTCATGACGCACCTCGAGTGCCAGGCGGTCGGCGTGACGCGCGGCGAAGTCCGTCCCGCCTTCACCGCCAGCCTGGGCGAGTTGGCCGACCGGATTCGCGGCTTTCGTGCCATGCGCCACACGCTGCTGGTCGCAGACGCGAGCGACCCGTTTACCCGTCGGTTGCTTGGCACCTACACCTCGTACCTGCAGCCCGGCGACCTGGCCTACCCGCTCCAGCAGCGCACCGACGCCCGCGGCACGCTGGCGGAGCTGCTCAAGTCCCCCCATTTCGGGCAGATGTTCGTGTCGCGGACGAACCCGGGGTTCAGCCGGGGCAACCACTACCACGACATCAAAGTCGAAAAGTTCTGCGTGCTCGACGGCGACGCCGTCATCCGCTTTCGATCGATTTTGGGCGACGAAGTCACCGAGCATCGTCTGTCTGGGACGGACTTCAAGGTTGTGGACATCCCGCCCGGCATGACGCACAGCATCGAAAACGTGGGGAGCACGGAGATGATCGTCCTGTTCTGGGCGTCCGAGATCCTCGACCCGCAACGCCCGGATGCCCACAACCTCGAGGTGCTGCGTGGCTAAGCTCAAGGTGATGACCATTCTCGGCACGCGGCCGGAGATCATCCGCCTCTCGCGCGTGATGCCCGCTCTCGATCGTTACACCGACCATGTCGTCGTCCACACCGGGCAGAACTACGACTACGAGCTGAACCAGGTGTTCTTCGAGGATCTGGAACTGCGAGCTCCGGACCACTACCTTGGCGCGGCTGGTCAGACCGCGGCGGAGACCATCGGCCAGGTGATCATCGCCGTGGACCGGGTCCTGGGCGAGGTCAAGCCCGACGCCGTGCTGATCCTCGGTGATACCAACTCGTGCCTCGCGGCCATCCCGGCCAAGCGGCGGCGGATTCCGATCTTCCACATGGAAGCCGGCAACCGCTGCTTCGACATGCGGGTGCCGGAAGAGATCAACCGGCGGATCGTCGATCACGTGGCCGACATCAACATGCCCTACAGCGCGATCTCGCGGGACTATCTGCTGCGCGAGGGGCTGCCGCCGGACCGGGTGATCACCACCGGCAGCCCGATGTCCGAGGTGCTGCACTATTTCATGCCGAAGATCGAACGGTCCCAGGTCCTGACGCGGCTGGGGCTCGAACCCGAGGGCTATTTCCTGGTCAGCTGCCACCGCGAGGAAAACGTGGACTCGGAGCGAAATTTCGCCGGGTTCGTGGAGATCCTGAACAGCCTCGCCCGGACCACGGGGAAACGTGTGATCGTGACAACGCATCCCCGCACACGGAAGCGCATCGAAGCCGAGGGCGTGGCGCTCGACGCGCTAGTCGAACTCCACAAGCCGTTCGGTCTGACCGACTACGTGGCGCTGGAGCTGCACGCGGTGGCCACGCTTTCCGACAGCGGGACCATCACGGAGGAGGCGTCGATCCTGAACCTGCGCGCCCTCAACATCCGCGACGCGCACGAGCGGCCCGAGGGGATGGAAGAAGCCGCCGTGATGATGACCGGGCTCAACTGGGAGCGGGTCCAACAGGGACTCGAGATCCTGGCCTGCCAGCCGCGCGGCAGCGCACGCGCGCTTCAAGTCGTGCGCGACTACGACGTGCCGAACGTGTCGGAGAAGGTGCTGCGGATCATCCTCAGCTACACCGACTACGTGCGGCGCGTTGTGTGGCGGGACCAGGCGTAGACGACAGTCGGTGAAAGCGAAGAAGCTTGAGGGCATGTGACGATGGACCAGTTGAAAGATGCCATTCGCGCCTATGTCGTGGCCGAGTACGTGCAAGACTCAGCCCGGGCGATCGAAGATTGCACCCACCTAATTTCGAGCGGGATCGTTGACTCCTTCTCGATGGTCTCCCTCAAGCGCTTTCTGGAACGTTCGTGCCAGATCGCCATTCCCGACCGGTTGGCGACACCTGAAGCCTCCGACACCATCGAGCAGATCGCCGCGCTCATCCGTCGGATCAAGCCGGCGGCTTGATCCGGCGATTGGTCGCTTTCATGCACACACCGGTACGCCACTTGCTTGAGGCGGCAGCCGCATCACGCGCGCAAAGCTTCTCGCCTTGCTGGCTGGTACCGCTCTGGCACTAGTCACTCTCGAAGGCGTAAGCCGCTGGTACTTCAACTACGCTTCAGTTCCCGACGCTGTTCTTGGTTTGGTCGTGCCGCCTGGGCACATCGTCCGCTCACGCGTCGAAGGCGCCGGTGCGGCCGACTACGAGGCGCGCGGCGTGCGGCGTGCAGACGACTTGGGCCCCCGGAGGGGTTCCCAGATTCTCTCTCTCGGGGACTGGCTCTCGGGCTGGCACCGACGGAGCGACCGTTTGCTGGTGCGTATATCGTTCCGGCGTCGGTGACAGTGTTTGGCACGTATCTGATCTTGCTGGTCCTTGCTTCGATTCTTCTTTTCGCTCCGCCTAAAGTGGGGCCGTTTGTCTACGCTGCGTTCTGACCTCGGGACCAGAACAGCGGGCGTCGTGGCGGACCTGCGTTGTCTCGACACGGTTCAGGACATTTCTGTTGTGGCCGCCTTCAATCATTAGGTTGGGCCGGGGCGTTTAGCCAGGTCAAGATCGGCGCAAACCGACGGGTGCGAGTGTCCGCGCAGCGCCGGAGGCAAGTAGGTCCGTGATTCGACAGCGCAAGTCGGGCCGGTGTTGGCGTTGTCGTCGTCAGTAGGCATCAGCCTTCGGGAATGCGCCGGCTCATACGGCGAGGCAGGTGGTGAATTGCTGACAGCGTTGCTGGCAGTATTCCGGGTACACCCGTTGTCCTTGAGCACGAGCCAACTGAAGGCGACCGCCTCAAGGTATGGGGCGCGTTGGCGACTGCGCACAGAGCTGGGGCGCTTCCTTCGAGGTGCGACTTGGAACTTGTTGGGCACCGTGGTGGGCCAGGGGTTGTCGTATTTCGCAAGCCTGCTGTGTGCGCGTATGTTGGGGCGCGAACAGTTTGGGCAGGTTGGAATCATCCTCACAACGGTAAACCTGTTTACCTCGGTTGCAGGTTTCGGGATGGGCGTTGCGGCAACCAAGCTCGTTGCTGAGGTCGGCAGCCAGAAACCCGAGCGTGCCAGGTACCTGGCGTTCTTTGCAATACGGGTCACGCTGGTGCTCGGTCTGGGGTTCGGCGCCGTACAAGCCATTGCATCACCATTCATCGCAAGGCGGTTTCTTGGCGACCCGTCCCTAGCGATGCCTTTGGCGCTTTCGGGACTCATCGTCCTGACGTCGGCCGTCAACGGCACCCAGGTCGCCATCCTGAACGGATACGAAGCATTCCGTCAAGCCGCATCTGTGACGATCCTACGGGGGGCAGTCACAGTCCCCTCGGTCCTTATAATGGCGCACGCGTGGGGCGTCACCGGCGTAGTCGCCGGTTACGCGGTTGCAGGCGTCGTGGCAGCGGTGCTGTTGCAGCGAGGCGTCCGCATATACTCCGGACCGCCGAGCCCGCTCGAGGAGTCGGACCGCAGGCAGCGAAGGCGGCTCGTTCGTCTGGGTGGGGCAGTCGTTGCCGCTTCGATGCTGCCCGTTCCAGTGGCTTGGTGGACGAACACCTTCTTCGCAAGGAAGGCAGGGTTCGCTGAGTACGGAGCCTACGCGGCGGCGAATCAAGTTGTACTGATCGCGCAGCTCGTGACCAGCGCGATGTCCGCAACCTTCCTCCCATTGCTTGCCAGCTCATTGGGCAAGGACGGCGCAAGCGGTCTTCGGCGAGGGATCGTGCGCCTCGGATCTGCCCACTTTCTCGCGACTCTCATGATGACCCTCTGCATCGCGTTGCTGGCCCCGATGATTACACGCTTGTACGGGCCCTCATTCCGCGGCACCGATGCCGTGCTCATATTGCTCGTTGCCAGCCTGCCGTTTGTGTCCCTGAATGGCACCATGGGCCACGTTCTGTGGGTACAAGAAGCGTCGCGCCTCGCCATCGGCCTGTCGTTGGTGCGTGCGGCGCTTCAGTTGGTCATGGTTATCTGGCTGGCCCCGTTTGGCGCACGAGGCTTTGCAATGGCGCAGACGGCTTCGGCAGCGCTGGTCCTCTTGACTTGCGCACCAATCGTTTGGCGGCGACTGCCCCACAGCGACCTGCAGAGTGCCGACCAGAATCCCATAGCGGCTTACGCCGAAAGCGATTCGCTTCGTACGATGGGCTTGCGTCAAGGGATCGTTGACGATCTGTCCCCGCAGTCCCTTGGAGCCAACACCGCGACGACCTCGATGAAAACAGAGATCGCACTGCCGGCCCACCGGTTTCAGTGAATGGCCTTGAAGTGCGCCCTGGGAGTCGGACAGTGTCTGAGAGCCATCACGGGAAGTGTCCACTCGGATGCGGGGGCGGCGTGTGCGTCGTCCAGACGATTCCGGTGCGGACGATCGAGGAGTTGTGGGCGCCACGGCTCCAGGGCGTCCTGCAACTCGCGCCGCCTCCGTTTCAGTCGATCGGTCTTGTCAAGTGTGCAGAGTGTTCGTTCACTTGGTGCGCCCCACCTTGGGAAGGAACGCCAGAACTCTACAGAGCGCTGTCCACCTCTGTAAGAGAATACTACGAAGAGGATCGGTTCGATTTTAGAGTAGCCCGCCGTTGGATCATGGCCAGCGACACTGTTCTTGAGATCGGCGCCGGTGCCGGCCATTTCGCGCGTTCGGTGACTTGCAAAACATACACTGGATTGGAGACGAACCCCGCTGCGGTCGCAACGGCCGAGGTCGCTGGCCAGCTGGTCTTGGACCAGACGGTCGCGCAGTACCTTGCGGCGACCGGCGACCCACTGGACGTGGTGTGCCTCTTTCAAGTGTTGGAGCACGTCCACGACCCGGTGCGGTTCTTGCGCCCGCTGGTCGACCGCCTCGGCGTCAACGGGCGACTGATAGTGGCCGTCCCGGCGGATGACTCCTACATCGGGCACCTGGCGAACTGCCCGGGCAACCTCCCGCCGCATCATCTCTCACGGTGGAGCGACAAGTCGTTGTGTCGATTAGGCGAGGTATTGAAGCTGACCTTGATCGAATCGGTCCACGAAGGCGTGACCGAAGTGCCCTCACAGGTTCAGGCTACCAAAATCAGAGATTGCGCCATGGTGACCTTGATGGATGCCCTCGATGCTGTGCTTCACAGAGAGCCTAAGCCTGTGAGACGGTCCTGGGGTGACCAAATACTGCTCAAGATTGCCCGCGCGGGCGCAGCTCCACTGGCCAAGTGTCTTCAAGCGAGGCCGATGGGAATCTGGGGGCACACCGTTGCGGCGGTATTCCGCAGGTGAGCATCGGCGACGTGCGCGATGTCCTTGAAGCGGGACGGTTCCGACGATCGTGCATCCTCGAGTGCCAGTCGTACAGCAGAACGGTCGGGGCCATCATCAAAGGGCAGACCCCACGCGGATCAGTGCCCGCTGCCCATCGCCACGCCCACCCCGATTCGAATCGACCGATGACCACGTAGCACTACGCTGTCAGATTCTCAGCGGCGGATAGTGACAGGTGCGGCATTGCGCCCTTCCGATGGCCGCCACACATACGGCCCATGAACGTCGCAACGAACATGCCACGGACGCAGGGTGACCTCGGGGGAGGCGGGTGGAGCCGTCTCACGGGCAGTGCGCGGGCGGGTGCCTCAGTGTCCGGACGACAGACGCTGGTCCGAGGGTACGAGTGGGGGCTTCCAGTGTGGGTCTGTCTGTCCTGTTTCGTCGAGCCGCTCTTCAAGACGGTGACGACGTTTCAATCTGGCGCGATGCCTCAAGTCGACGTTAACTACCAGGGAACCGCGCCTTGGCAGCTCCGCGCCGTGCTATACCTGCCACTTCTGTGGGCCTTCGCCGGTGTCACCACGGGATTCGCGGCAAGGCTACCCTCCAGATTACCGCGGCGGCACTTGTTACGGTTTGTGGCGTTGTGCGCAACGGTTGGAGTGGTGGTGGCACTGCATCCCACTGATCTGCACTATCTAATCAGCCCCAGCGCGCTGATCAGTGCCATGGCTCCGGGAACCATCATGACCGCCGGGTTGTTCTTCCTTGGGGCGACTCCATCCGCGTGGCAGGCACTCAAGAAGGGCATAATAGCGTCGATGTTTGTGGCTGCGTTCTTTGTTCTAAAGGGAATGCTCGAGATGGGCACCGCCTCCCGCGCGGAAGCCTACCTATGGCTGCTCGGCCCGGTTACAATGTTGTTGCCGGGTTGCCTGCTAACGCTGCCGGCCGCGCAGCGATGGCCTTTGTGGGGGAAGGCGGCGGCTCTCGCTCCATCAGTGGCCGCAGGGCTTGCGGGAATTGCATTGCAGTCGCGGCTGGTGCTCCTCGTTCTGTTGTGTCAGCTGTCCTGTTACATATACTTGCGCCTAAAGGGTCCCCGAGTGCGCTTCGCGGAGGCGCTGTGGATCGCTGTGGCCGTCGTGGCAGTTGTCTCATTTGTTGCTCGTAACGAGCTGGCGAGCGTGTCTCTAGCATCTCTAATGGACCGGTTGGGCGCAGACACGCGTACGGGGCAAGTCTTGGATTTCATCGAACAGGCGAACATCCATGACTGTCTTATCGGCATTGGGTATGTGGGCTATGGAGCGTCCGACGTCGAAGGCATAGGACACGTCGACATTGGTTATGTAATGATCAGCCTGATAGGTGGACTGCCGATGACCCTGAGCTTTATATTGCTCTTGGTCGTTCCAGCGGCAAAGGCCTTGCGGCTGCGCTTGGAGGCCGAGGATGCTGCAGTCGTGGCTGGCGCAACCGGGTACGCGGTGATGCTGACATCGTCCGCAATTCCGTACTTTCACGTTCCATTTGTGATCTTCAGTCTGCTGGTCGGCCGTTGTGCGTACCTCGGGGCTGTTGCGACCGGAAGCGCCCCACCTGAGTGGTGGGGTGATGGCGTCCCGGCGGTTCGTGATCGCCGCCTTGCAGCTAGCGTCCATACGGAGCGGGGCAGAAGTAGGGATTGTGGTTGATGTGCCGGCCACTAGGAGCGTGCGTGGGGTGTGTGGCCGCCGGCGTCTGGCGCCGTCTTCCGGAGGCAACGTGCGACCGGGGATCCACGTTTCGAGCAGTTGATTAGTGTGGCGTGCTTGGCTCCGTCTGTTGTGCTGGTCTGGGTAACATGTGGGCCGTGCCATCTGTGCCAGTGGCAGTTGAGTGCCCGGCGGTGCCAGGGACCAAGAAGCAAGGAGACTACTATTGTGAACCGTGTGTGTCGTGCAGGATCATAGTACTGTGACCACACGCGCCACGCTACGGGTGTGTTGGTTCACAAATGTGCCATTGCCGAGGGCATGCCAACGGCTCGGAATTCCGGTGCCGGTAGGTGGGGGATGGTTGTCGGGTCTTGCCGACGCACTGGTTGCTACCGACCAAGTGGCGCTGCGGGTAATCACGTGTGTCGTGGGTCCAGGGGGGACCGTCACCGATGAAGATGGCACGGTCCACATGCTCCTTGGAATGGGGGCTTCCCAGTATTCAAGAGACGTTATCGGTGTGCCGGATGGGACCCTGCGGCAACGATATCTGTCTGCGATTGCTGACGGCCATCCGGACCTAGTGCACGTGAATGGAACTGAGTATTCGTACGGCACGCTAATCGCCGATAATTACATCGATGTACCGGCCGTCGTCTCGCTGCAGGGCCTATTGGGGCCCCTGGCTCGCTTCGACGCTGGCGGAATTGCGTTGGGGTCGAGGGTACGCAATTCATTCGTTTACGATCTGGTCCACTTGAGCAGTCTGGTTCGGGGAACCACGACGAGCCCGAATCGTGTCAGGGACGTTGAGCAGCGTATTTTGCGCAGCAACGCGGTGTTCGTCGGTCGAACGATGTACGACAGGGCGTGCGTGAACGCTGAGAATAAGGACGCGACCTATTATCATTGCGATGAGGTCATGCGACCTCCCTTCTACGACGTGTGCCGTGACGAATCAGGAGTTGTTCGCAACTCAATCGTCACCACAGGGTGCAGTCACCCGCGAAAAGGGTTCCACTCCCTACTGAGGGCGATCGCCTTGGTGAAGCCAGAGTTCCCGGACATAATTGTGCGGGTGCCAGGCCAGAGGCCAAGGAGGTCATGGCGCGCAGGGTGGTACGAGAGGCTGTTGCGGAGATTGATGGAGGGGCTGGGTCTTGAGGATAACCTCGTGTTTCTAGGCTCGTTGAATGCGGGTGCCATGGCCGCGGAATTGGCGCGTGCACACATATGCGCGGTCCCTTCGTTTGCGGACAACAGCCCGAACGCACTTGCTGAGGCGATGTTGGTTGGCGTCCCGACCGTGGCGTCTTATGTCGGGGGCATTCCCAGCATGGTGCGGGATCAGGAGACGGCTCTGTGCTTTCCGGTCGGCGACCACATTCTATTGGCGGAGTGTATCCGTAGACTGTTGCACGATGACAAGCTGGCCCGGCGTCTGGGCGACAGCGCGCTGGCGCTCGCTAAGGTCCGGCACGACCCCAAACGGGTTGGCGACGCGATGTTGGGAATCTATCGGCGCGCCCTGGGCGGGCGTGGGTGACAGGCCGGCTGGCGCAGGGAGGCGCATTTGGCTCTTCGCGCGGCTCGGCGTATTCCGGGAGAAGGCTCCGTTTCATGATCGGTGTCACACCAGCCGCAAATCCTCCAAACGTGCTGTACGTTGGCAACTTCTGCTTCCCAGACGGCGATGCGGGCGGCTCGCGCGTCCAGGCCGTTGGCAAGGCCCTACGGGACGGTGGGTACGAAGTCGCATTCGTCGGGTCCGAACCTGAGGGGCGAGCGGAAGACCGGCAGCCGGATGGTGGTTACCGTTATCAGGGCTTGGCGTACGTGCCGGAGAACAGGGAGAACACGGCACGGCCGACGTTGATCATGCGTGGCCTTATGGGCACGACAATCATGCGACGGATCGATGCTATGGATGTGTCCGCCACGAAGATCGTCATCGCGTACCATGGGTCATCGCCGCTGTTGTATCGGTTGGAGTCATTCTGTCGACGACGACGTATAGCCCTCGTCGCTGATTGCACTGAATGGTACGATCCGTGGCATCTTCCTGGTGGCCCTATCGGGCCATTCTACTTGAATTCGGAAGTGCGGATGCGATGGTTACAACCGCGAATAGGTCGCGCGATCACCGTTAGCGCTTACTTGGAACGCTATTATCGCGAGCGAGGGTGCGCGGTGCTTCGAGTGCCGCCGCTCGTTGACATGGGGGAGCGGGTGGGTTACGTCGCTCCGCCGCATCGGGAGGATCGGGTTCTGCGGTTGGTGTATTCGGGATCGCCGGGGAAGAAGGACTTGCTGGGGAATGCGATACTCGGCCTACGGGACGTCAAGGCGAGTGGCGCGATGGTGCAATTACACTTGGTTGGCGTGGCCCGGGATGCCGCGGCCGGGTGCGTGGCGGGTGGTGCCCGGTTGCTCGACGAACTGGGCGATGCGGTTGTATGCCACGGTCGCGTCGGACGAGGAGAGGCATTGAAGCTAGTAGCTCAGGCACACTTCTCCACGTTGCTGCGCCCAGACAAACGGTACGCGCACGCGGGCTTTCCGACCAAGCTGGTTGAGAGCCTTTCGTTGGGTGTGCCCATTCTGACAAACATCACGAGCGACATTGGCGAATACGTGCGCGACGGCAAGGAGGGCGTGATTGTGGACGACGGCTCGCCGGAGGCGTTTGCGTCGGCGGTGTTCAGAGTGCTGAGAATGCCACACGAGCAGTGGCACGCGATGCGAGTCCATGCACGGCAGAGGGCCTGCGACTCCTTCGACTATCGCCATTACGTCGGCCCACTCAAGACGTTCCTGGAGGAGGCGATGGTAACATGCGGGTAGGTGTACCTCAGCGACGAAGTGGGCGCCGTTCGGTGGTCACCGATGCGGCGGCTGTGTCAGGCCTCGTCACTGCGGCAATGTGGAAATCGGTGGGTGGGGAGCGGAGCCCCGAATGAACGTGGTCGCAAAGGGAGTTCGATCGCTGTTCTGGTTGGCTGCTGCATTGCACCGGCGGGTGTGTGTGCTCATGAGGCGCCCTCTGTTTGCAAGCCACGGCCGCGACTTCCATTTCGACCCATTTGCCTTTTACAGCTTCGAGAATATCTCAGTGGGCGACCACGTAACTCTTGGCAATATGCCAATAATGATGGCAGCTAGGTCGCAGATTCGCATCGGTAGCAATGTCATGTTTGGGCCTCAAGTTGTTATTGTCGGCGGTGGCCATAACACCTCGGTGGTTGGGCAGTTCATGACTGACGTGCATGTCAAACGCGCGGAGGACGACCTCGGGGTAGTGATCGAGGATGACGTCTGGGTGGGGACGCGGGCCATCATTCTCCATGGCGTCACTGTGGGTAGGGGCGCGATCGTCGCGGCGGGTTCGATTGTTACGCACGACGTTCCTCCGTATGCCGTGGTTGCCGGCGTCCCTGCGCGGATAGTCAGGTTCAGATGGCCACCGGAGACTATCGTGCGCCACGAGAGTTGTCTCTACCCGGTCGACGAACGGCTCGAGCTAAAACGGTTGCAGGAGATGCAGAGCGAGATGTCAGAGGAATCGGTGCGATGATCGTCCGGCCCGTCATTGCACTGCACTCGTGTGGTATAAACGGTCTTGGCGGCCCGATGACTGGCGCCGTTCGGATCATGAAGTCCGAGTTGGCAGCAAAGTACCGGTTTGAGGCTTGCCATCAGACGCGCCCAGCGGGGGGGATCAACGTCCGGTTGATTCGCGAGATGGCGGACCGCCTTCGTGCCATTCAACCGGATTTGGTTCATGTCTGTGGGCTGGGAAACGAAGGGTTTCACGGACTGGTCGCGGGGCGAGTGGCCGGGTGCCGTAGGATTCTGGTCTCCGTCCACGGAACGCAGCGCGATTGCCGGCCCTCCTGGAGGCAGTGGGTCGTGTCGCGACTGCTGGAGCCGTACACGTTGCGACATGCGGATGGGGTGTATTGCGTCTGCGCGTATGCCGCAGGCAGAAACGTGATCAAGCGCCACGCGCGCCGGATGTTTGGGTACATTCACAACGCGCTTGACGTGCTGCCCCGCGTTTCCGGGGATTCCGGCTTGAGGGCGTCATTTGGTTTTGTAGACGCAGATAGGGTCGCCGTATTCGTTGGACGGTTGAGCGTCGAAAAAGGCCTGCTCGACCTCTGCACCGCTCTGCGGTTGTTAGCCGCAAGAGGGGAGGATCGACTAAGGGTCTTAGTGGTCGGCGACGGCCCGGATCGGCTGCAGATCGAGACCGCAGCCGCGCGACTACCTTCGGGGAGGGTCGTGTTTGCCGGTCAGAGGGATGACGTCTTCGAGATCATGCAGGCTAGCGATTTTCTGGTGCTTCCTTCGCTTCACGAGAATCTGCCCCAAGTACTCCTGGAGGCGATGGCCTGCGGGCGGGCGGTCGTGGCCACTAACGTCGGAGGAATTCCTGAGGTCGTCGTCCCAGGTGAGACTGGGATTCTGGTCCCGCGGAGTGATGCCTCGGCACTGGCTGATGCCATGCAATTACTGGGCCGCGATCCGGAGCGCTGTGCGGTTTATGGCGAGGCCGGTCGGCGCCGGGCTGAGTCTTGTTTCTCCATGAGAACATTCGTCGCAAGCCTTGATCGAGTGTATCAGCTGTCGTTGGAAGTATGAGAACGCGTGGGGGGACGCGGTGCGACTCGGCCAATGGGCGCATTGTCATGGTCGGGGCCGCTGTGCCACAGAACATGATGGAAGCCATCATCAAGGCCGATCAGTCTCCTCAAATCCAGACTCATAAGCTGTCCTGGGCGATAATTCAAGGCATCGAGTCGACTGGACACGTCATCGACCTCATATCGACCGCGCCTATTAGCGATTATCCCCGATCAGATTGGGCCTGGTGCGGTTATCTAAGGTGGGATCGCGCCAACAGCAGCGACAACCGACTGGCTCCTTTCATCAATATTCTCGGGCTAAAACAACTTACTCGATGGATGAGCTGCGTGTTTATGCTCCTGCGATGGTCAATGGCTCATCGGGGGAAAATGCGCCACGTCCTGGTCTATGGGCTCCTGAGTCCGCATCTTTACGCTGTGCGATGCGTCCGGTTGCTGTTCAGAATGACCGCAACTGTCCTCATTACCGATCTTCCCGGCCTGGCGGTTGCGCGGGAGCCTTGGTGGCGCAGCGTGTGGCGCCCGATCGACCGGTACATGGTCCATCGGGCTTTGCGGGAGGCTGACGGCCTCGTTGTCCTGACGCGACAGATTGCGGAGGATTGTGCGCCCACGGTGCCGTCGATTGTGATGGAAGGGATTGTATCCGTTGAGTCGGAGGAACGCGCGAAAACGATCGTGCCACGCAACGCGCGAGCGAGGGAGTTTACGATCCTTTACGCAGGAGTGCTGGCGCGGGTCTACGGTATCCCGTTGCTGCTCGATGCGTTTGCCAAGCTGCCTGGGGAGGAGTTCAGACTGTGGCTGTGTGGATGGGGGGACATGGCGGAAGATATTCGCCGTCAGGCGGCGGAAGACGCGCGCGTGTGCTGTCTTGGAGTAATCTGCCCTGAAGAGGCTTTTGAGCGGTGTCAGCGGGCGACCGTGCTAATTAACCCGCGCCCGTCTGATGCCTGCTTTGCGAGGTACTCGTTCCCTTCAAAACTCCTAGAATATATGGCCGCTGGGCGGCCGGTTATCACAACGCGACTTCCAGGAATTCCTGCTGAGTACGACCCGTATGTGGTGTGGCTCGATCGCGAAACGCCCGATGGGTTGGCCGCGCTGCTCAGTGAGCTTCAACGGCGGCCGCCAGAAGAGCTTGATGATCTGGGCGAGCGCGGAAGGAACTTTGTGCTTCGTGAGAAGAACTACAGGCGACAGGGCGAGCGGATCGTGGACTTCATCGGCGCGATTCAGTCAGGTACAACTGAAGCTGCGGTAATCCGCGAGGGCATTGACCACTTTCCGCGCCAGTGACTGGGTGTGGGCGTTGTGCCCGCTCGTCCTGCCTTCAGCCGATATGCATGAAAATCCTGTTCGTGACCCAATGGTGTGAGCCTGAGCCGACGTTTAAGGGACTCGGTTTTGCAAGAGCACTTTCGGACCGAGGTCATCGCGTCGAGGTGCTGACCGGGTTTCCCAACTACCCAGGCGGGCGGCTGTACCCGGGCTACCGCGTCAAGTTGCGGCAGCGCGAGTGGATCGACGGCATTCTCGTCACGCGCGTTCCGCTCTATCCAAGCCATGATGGGTGCGCGATCAGGCGCATCGTCAATTACGTGAGTTTCGCGCTGGCTGCAGCGACAGTCGGGGTGTGCTCGATCGATCGACCCGACGTGGCGTACGTCTACCATCCGCCAGGAACGATCGCATTTCCAGCGATGGTTCTCAAGGCGATCCGCGGCGTCCCATTTGTCCTTGACATCCAGGACCTGTGGCCGGATACGCTCGCGGCGACGGGAATGGTCCGGAACCGGGCCGCGCTGCGCGCTATGCGATGGTTTTGTGGGCTAGCGTATCGCCAAGCGGCACGGATCGCTGTGCTTTCCCCTGGGTTCAAGCAGGCGCTGGTTGATCGCGGTGTACCCTCAGGCAAGATCGAGGTCATCTACAACTGGTGTCACGAGTCCGCGCTGGGTCAAACGCAGTCGCGTGCACCGATTGTGTGCGAGGCGGGGTTCGAAGGGCGGTTCAACATTGTCTTCGCCGGGACGATGGGTCGGGCTCAGGCGCTGGGGGCGGTGCTCGAGGCAGCAGGGCTTGTCGCGGCGCGCGCGCCGCGCGTGCAATTTGTCTTCGTGGGGGGAGGCGTCGAGGTTGCCCGGCTCAAGCAGAAAGCGATCGAGATGGCTTTGCCCAACGTGAGGTTCCTGCCGGTCCGGCCGGCGGCGGAGGTGGCGCCGTTGCTGGCGGCTGCTGACGTCTTGCTCGTTCACCTCCGAGACGACCCGCTGTTTTCGATTACCATTCCGTCCAAGACACAGGCATATATGGCAGCAGGTCGGCCAATACTGATGGCCGTGCGTGGTGATGCAGCCAGGTTGGTGACTGAGGCCGGTGCGGGCGTATGCACGACCCCGGAAGATCCGAGCGCATTGGCCGACGCCGTCTGTGGGCTATCTGAATCGAGCCCTGAGTCGTTGCGGGCGATGGGCGAACGCGGTCGACGCTATTATTTTGAGCATCTGTCTCGCGAGAAGGGGACCGCCTGCTTCGAGTCTCTCTTCCGGAGTGTCGTTGGCGATGTCGCCTCATAGGGCGGGTACGGGTGTCATCGATGGCGGTCGCCGTCCGCCATCGGCCCTCGGCGATTGGTATCTCCGCGGGGGAAAACGCGCACTCGACGTTTGCCTGAGCCTGCTGTTGCTGCTCCTGCTATTACCGTTGATGCTGCTGCTGGCTGGCTTGGTGTGGCTCTTCCTGGGCTCGCCGGTTGTTTTCCGACAACAGCGGCCGGGCCTGCACAGCAGTCCCTTCCCCCTGCACAAGCTACGGACAATGACCGACGCTCGCGATCGCCAAGGCAGGTTGCTGCCCGACGCCCAGCGGCTGACGTCTCTTGGGCGGTTTCTGCGCCTCACGAGCCTGGACGAACTGCCGGAGCTGTGGGATGTTGTGCGAGGCGACATGGCCTTGGTAGGGCCACGGCCCTTGCTGATGCAGTATCTGGATCGGTATACGCCCGAGCAGATTCGCCGACATGACGTGAGGCCTGGCATCACGGGCTGGGCGCAGGTTAAAGGACGCAACGCGATCACGTGGAAGCAGAAGTTCGCGCTCGACGTGTGGTATGTCGACCACGCGTGCTGCTCCCTGGACCTCAAGATCATGGCGTTGACGCTCTGGACGATTCTCTCGCGCCAGGGCATATCCTCTCGAGGGCAGGCGACGATGGAGGAATTCCTGGGCCCGGATTCAGCGCCACAAGAGTCGCCGGGGAGCTCACTGTAGCATGCGCATCCTGGTGCTGGGGGCCGGCGGCCATGGACAAGTAGTGGCTGACGTTTTGCTCCGCATGGCCGAAGCCGGTGCGGATCTAACGGTGGCAGGGTACTTGGACGACAATGCGGGCTTGATCGGCCACGACTTGCTTGGTGTCCCGGTTCTCGGGCGATTCGCGGATCGGATGTCTGTGCCTCATGACGCCATTGTCCTCGCTCTGGGGAGCAACCGGACACGCCAGCGCCTTGCGGCGGAATTGACATGCCAAGGGGAGCGATTTGCTGTCGCATGTCACCCGCGCGCCGTGATTGCCCCTGACGTGGCGATTGGCCCCGGGAGCATGGTGTGCGGCGGAGTCGTGATCAACCCGGGCAGTGTCATCGGTGCCCACGCCATTCTGAACACCGGCTGCACGGTCGATCATCACAATAGGATCGGCGACTTCGCGCATGTCGCACCCGGCGTCCACCTTGGCGGCGACGTGCGGATTGGTGAAGGGGCCCTGGTCGGTATCGCCTCGTGTGTTTTGCCGCAGCGATCAGTCGGCGACTGGGCCATTGTCGGTGCGGGGTCTGTGGTAACCCGCAACATTCCCCCCGGCATCACTGCCTTCGGCATGCCAGCCCGGGCGGTCAATGGAACGCAGGACACGTAATGGCGGTGCAAACACTGCGGGGCCGGCTGTGAAACGGGTATATCTGTCGCCACCACATGTCTGTGGTGACGAGCAGTCGCTGGTTGCGGAAGCGTTTTCGACGAATTGGATCGCTCCCGTCGGTCCGCACGTGGATGCCTTCGAACAGGAATTCGAGGACGTCGTCGGCGTACCGCACGCGGTCGCGCTGTCGTCGGGAACGGCCGCTCTTCACCTTGCGATGCAAGTCCTCGGCGTCGGATCTGGTGACCACGTCATCTGCTCTTCCCTGACGTTCAGCGCCTCGGCGAACCCGATTTGCTACGAACGGGCCACTCCAGTTTTTGTGGACTGCGACGACACATGGACGCTCGACCCGAGCCTGGTCGAAGAAGCACTGAAGTGCGAAGAATCGGCAGGACGAAGAGCGAAGGCCGTCGTCGCCGTGGACCTGTACGGCCAGTGTGCCGATTACGAACCAATTCTCGAGATCTGCCAGCGCTATGGCGTTCCGCTGGTTGAAGACGCCGCAGAAGCTCTCGGAGCGACCTACAAGGGCCGCCCATCAGGCGGATTCGGACGATTGGGCGTGTTCTCGTTCAACGGCAACAAGATCATCACCACCTCGGGCGGCGGGATGTTGGTGTCACACGAAAAGGAACTGGTTGACCGCGCGAGGTTCCTTGCCACGCAGGCGCGCGATCCTGCGCCCCACTACGAGCACTCACAGATAGGCTACAACTACCGCTTGAGCAACGTGCTTGCGGCGATCGGCCGTGGCCAGCTGAAGACGTTGGCCCAGCGGTTGTCCGCTCGCCGAGGCGTGTTCGACCGCTACGTTGAGGGGCTTCGCGACCTTGCCGGCATTCGGTTCATGCCCGAAGCGAGCTACGGCCGATCCAATCGGTGGTTGACGTGCCTTACGATCGACCCAAGCCTGTTCGGTACAGACCGTGAAGCGGTTCGCTTGGCACTTGAAGCGGAAAACATCGAGTCGCGGCCTGTCTGGAAGCCGATGCACATGCAGCCGGTGTTTGCCGGCGCTCGGATGTTCGGTGGGGCAGTGTCAGAACGGTTCTTCCGGGACGGCCTCTGCCTTCCGAGCGGCTCGAGCCTCAGCCCCGACGATCAGGACCGGGTGATCTCCATTGTCCGGGGATCATGCCGCGCGTAGGTTGCGCGACATTTCGGCCACGGCCAGTGAGGAGTCGGTAAACCATGCGAGTGGGGATCTGGGTGCTACGGATTCTGGTCGTTGCGGTGACGCTCGGCTGCGCATACGCCGCGGCACAGGTGCAGGATGGGCCCTTGCGCCGCGCGGCGGAGGGTAGCCCGAGGCGTCCGCCCAAGGTCCCGGTGGTGCCGGCGGACAGCTCCTTCGTTCCGCCTGGCCCGAACATAGCGCTTGGTAAGTCGTATAAGGTCGAGCCGGTCCCGAACTATGCTCTTACCAGTGACGATTCGAGCCGAACGCTCTTGACCGACGGAAAATACACCGTTGGCCATTTTTGGACCCAGAAGACTACCGTTGGCTGGTCTAACGCGGCCCCGGTCGTGATCACAGTGGATCTCGGCGCCGTCGAGCCCATTGCGGGCATCGCGTACGACACGGCCGCCGGCGCCGCAGGAGTCACCTGGCCGACCAGTATCCTCGTCCTCACAAGTGACGACGGCAAGAAATGGGCGGAGGCCGGGGACCTGGTCAGTCTGTCCGACAAGAACGGCCCGCCGCCTCCGATCCCGTACCAGGTGCACAAGTACGCCACAGATCAGCTCAAGGCGCACGGGCGGTTCGTGATGCTGTTTGTGCAGCAGACGCCGTACGCGTTTGTAGATGAGATCGAGGTGTACCGCGGCCCCGCCTCGTTGCTGCAGGCACCAGAGGGCAAGACCAATTCAGATCCTGTCGCGCTCATGGGCGCTCACATGGTCATCAACGGTATTCTCGCGCGACTGCGGGCTGATCTCAGTGCTGCCAAAGATGCCATCAGCAGGGCGAACCTGTCGGACGGGGAGCGCAGCACGCTCAACACTGCGGCCAACAAACTCGGAGTCGAGGCCGAGACCATGCCGGAGGACGTGCCAGCTGGTTTCAGGGCCGTTTTCCCGATCAACGACCTGCATCGGCGAATACTGACCCTTTACGCGCCGTTGCACCGGGCGCATGGATTGCCACCATTGACGGTTTGGGCCGGGAACCGTTGGGACATGCTCTCGCCGACAGAAGCGCCTCAAAAGCCTGGTCCGCCGCCGACTCTGTCGGTGCAGATGATGCTGAACGAGTACCGCGGCGCCACATTCAATTTGACGAACACGACAGACGGCGAGTTGAACGTCGCCATCAACGTTACGGGTCTGCCCGGGGGAACAAACCCTGATTACATAAGCGTCCGCGAGGTGGCCTTCACCGATACGCGAGAGCGCATTCCGATCGCCGATGCGCTGCCTGAGGCTACGCGGAGCCAGAAAGGCTACGGCGTGACCATCCCGTCTGGCATGACACGGCAGGTCTGGCTGGAGTTCCGGCCCAGAACTCTCGCCGCGGGGAAGTACACCGGCGAGATTTCGGCCTCCCCGGCCGGGATAGACGCGTCGCAAGAAATTGGGCTGGCACTCCGTGTGTATCCCTTCACTTTTCCGGCGATGCCAAGCATCCACGTCGGTGGTTGGGACTACCTGGATGGGGCTGGCGGGTACGATGCCAGCCCGGGCAACGTCGCCCAGCTAATCAAGGTGTTACAGGCCAACTACGTGGACAGCCCCTGGGCGGGTCGCGGGGTGGCGCCAGCCGGGGCCAGCTTCGATGGAGACGGCAAGCTGACCAGCCAGCTCAACTTCGATGAATGGGACCAATGGACAGGCAAATGGCCCAAGGCGAGGTTGTATGCGGTCTTCCTGGCGGTGGGCGACACCTTCTCTGGTGAGAAGATGGGGACCCAACGGTTCAAGCGCATGGTGAGCGAATGGCTCGTGGCCTGGGGCACCCACATGATCAAGCAGGGTCTGCGGTCCGAACAATTGCTGCTGTTACTGTCGGACGAGCCGAACGAAAGCAAGGCCGGGGAGACCGACGTCATCAGAACGTGGGCGCAAGCCATCAAGAGCTCACTGAGCAATGTGACTCTGTTCGAGGATCCGACGTATGGGAGGCCCGAGGCAGTGCAGAATGGTTTTTGGGACGCCGTCGACATCCTGTGCCCGCCTCTACCGATGTTCATGAGCGCCGGCAGCTCCTTTCGCAGTTTCTACATGGCCCAGCAGCAACAGGGTCGTACGCTGTACTTTTACTCTGCCTCTGGGCCCGCGAAGCTGCTCGACCCCATCACGTATTACCGGGGTCAGTTTTGGTGGGCTGCCAGGTACGGGGCCAAGGGGTCCTTCTACTGGGCCTTTGGTGATGAAGGCGGCGGCAGCTCATGGAATGCGTACGCACAGAAGCGCATCGAGTACTCACCGCTGTTCGTCGCTGCTGACAGCGTGACCGATGCGAAGCACATGGCGGCGATTCGGGAGGGCGCGCAGGACTACGAGTACTTCGTGATGCTGAAGGCTCGCATCGCCGAGCTCGAGAAGAGGGGTGTCAGGAGCGCCGTTCTGGACGCGGCGAAGCAACTGGTGGTCCAGGGGCCGGAAACCGTAGTGGCCCAGATCAACGCAAAGAACCTGACGTGGGACACTCCCAAGAACCACGAGATGATGGACGAAGTGCGGGTCCGGGTGTTGGACATGCTCGTGGAACTGGCCAAGTTGTAAGCGGTTCCCGGAAGGTAGACACCCCAGACGATGAACGGGGTGGTGGTCGAAGACGCGGTCGGGCAAAAGGGAGAGCGGTACTGAAGATGGCCACATACTCGGTCAGTCCCGCGGGCGAACGCTTCCCGCTTCCCACACCCGCTGACGATGCGCGCGAAATCGCGCGCATCGAGACGCTGGTGGCCCATGCCCGAGCCGACGGCAAGGAAATCGTCGTCGTCATGGGCGTCGGGTTCGTCGGCGCGGTCATGGCGGCCATCGTCGCGGATTCGATGGCCGCGGACGGCAGGCCGGGCAAGTTCGTCATCGGCTGCCAGCGGCCCAGCCCGCGCAGCTACTGGAAGATCCCGCTGCTCGCGCGCGGGGAATCGCCGGTCAAGGCCGAGGACCCCGACGTGGCGCCGATGATCCATCGGGTCGTCGTCGAGAAGAAAACCCTCGTCGCGACGCACCACAGCGACTGCCTGCGCCTGGCCGACTGCGTCGTCGTGGACGTCCAGTGCGACTATGCTTTTTTGAATGGCGGGGACCCCCGCACCCCGCCAAGCTCCTCGCTCGCGGGCGGGGTCCCCAGCGCGGCAGCCGCGCTGGGGTGCCTGGGGGCCCCTTCGCCCTGCTCCGCTTCGTCGCCGCTTGCGCCGTTACTTGCGGCTTGACGCGGCATCGAAACCGAGCCGCTGCTGGCGCATAGCTTCGAGCGCGTCATGCCGGGCCGCGAGTACGTCGGCAGCATCCGCGACTTCTGGCGCGTCTGCTCCGGCTGCACGCAGGAAGCGAAGGACCGCACGGTGGCGTTCCTCAGCAGCGTCCTGAACACGCGCGACTTTCCGCTCACCGTGATGGACCGGCCGATCGAGTCCGAGACGACCAAGATCGTCGAGAACTCCTGCCGCGCGACGATCCTCGCGTTCCTGAACGAGTGGAGCCTGTTCGCCGAACGAAACGGCGTCGACCTGGTGAAAGTGATCAACGCGATCAAGGTTCGGCCGCCAACGCGGCTGCCGCGGCGGAGACCCCGTCTTGAGAGCTGGAAAGCCGGAAGGACTACCCGGGGCGTCGTGAGCTCTTCGAACCACGAAGTCCGAGGTCGGGAAGTCGGAAATCCGGTTGATGCGCGATTTTGGGGGCGAACCGCGTGGAACACTGTCCGAAGTGCCAGTCGAAAAAGGTGCACCGGTCGCGCACCAGGAACGCGTTCGAACGGATCCGCCGCCGCGTCACCGGCAAGGCGCCTTTCCGGTGCCCGGATTGCGGGTGGCGGGGATGGGCGTTCGACTTCGGCAGCACCGGGGACGCGGCTGGCGGGCGCGCGCCGGACGGCCCGGAGCCGGACCTCGGGGCCGTGGACAGGGCGTTGAGCAGGGAGAAGGCGGAGTAGAGGGGCGAAGTCCTGACGATCCCGGTTGAAGTGATGCGACGTCGTCCGACGTCCGACATCAGGCGGCAACGCTGAAGCGTTGCTCTACCGACGAGCGGCAGGTGCGGGGAACACGAAGGGGCAGCAGGGGCTGCCCCTTCGGTGTGTACGCCTCATCGCGTTGAAGCTGACCGCCGAGGTCACTGCCGGATCGCGCGGCCTTTGGATTGGCGCTCGGCGGACGCCTGCCGCGGCCCGCTCCGACCAGAAGCGCACGCACAACGCCGCCAGTTCGCGCATTCCCCCCAACGAGATGGCCGAAGCTACGCTTTCCAGGACGATTGCCAGATCCCGAGTGGTCGGAAACGTCCGGGGAGATGATGCCGGAAAAGGGGGTGGACCGTGCTCGATGTCTACATCCCCGGGCGTTGGGTATTGTGGGAGACGATGGCAGCGTAGGCGCCGTTGATCGCAACCATCATGATGATGGACGCGGTGCGGTTCTTCTTCCACAGCCGCTCCGAGAGGTAGATCGTGCCTACCGTCACGCCAGCCTTCACGCAGTACATCAGCGGCGCGTTCGAGGCGGTCGTTCTCAACACGGGATTCAGCTCGCGGCCGCCGGCCCCAACCGCGCCGAGGGTCGAACGCGCATCGAGCACCTGCAGCACCGCGAACGACGCGTAGAGCGCCGGCAGCACCAACGGTCGGTTCAATGCGGGCACCCTCGCGGGATTGAACGGTGCGATCTGCGCGAAGCGCGAATCCGGTACGGGTGGCACACGCGGCGTCAGCCGCCAGAACAGCGGCGGCAGCGTGTCGGAAGGTGTGGCGGCGACGGAGTCGGGCTGCTGCGCGCGTGAGACCGCGACGAACGGACCGGCAGACGCAACGAGCGCGAGAACCAGGATTGCGGACGTACGAGTGCGGCGCGGCATGAGGAGCATCCTTTCGGCTTGGCGTGATCGCCCAGTTACCCCGGTCAGTGCAAGGCGAGGACCCGGGTGGCTGCGTCGCGATCCGCGAGTTTGTCCGGAAATCCCCGCGCGCCAGGGGGCGAGGGTGTGCGGAGTGCGCGCGAAGCGCGCTGAACCGGCACACCGGTTCACGTGGGACTCCGGAGGAAAAATGCTCCCGACCCCATTTCCCCCCTGTTAGAATGCCGACCACAAGACATCGCGGGTGGACCAACGGAGCATCACAACGATGGCAACGCATTCAGTCAGTCCGGCCGGCGAACGGTTCCCGCTCCCTGGCCCCGAAGACAACGCGCGGGAGCTCGAGCGCCTCGAGAGGCTCGTGGCGCAGGCGCGCCGCGACGGCAAGGAAATCGTCGTCGTCATGGGCGTCGGGTTCGTCGGCGCGGTCATGGCGGCCATCGTCGCGGATTCGGTGGGCGCGGACGGCAGGCCGGGCAAGTNNTCATCGGCTGCCAGCGGCCCAGCGCTCGCAGTTACTGGAAAATCCCGCTGCTGGCGCGCGGGGAATCGCCCGTGAAGGCCGAAGACCCCGACGTCGCGCCGATGATCCATCGCGTCGTCGTCGAGAAGAAGACGCTCGTCGCCACACACATCAGCGAGTGCATGCGCCTGGCCGATTGCGTGGTGGTAGACGTCCAGTGCGACTATTCGAAGAAAGACCTGGGCAACATGCGCACGGGCGACGCCGAGATGAGCGCGCTCGAGGCGACGATGCGGACGATCGGCGAGAAGATCCCGGCAGGGTGCCTCGTCCTCATCGAGACGACGGTGGCGCCGGGAACGACCGAGTTCGTGGCGTGGCCGATCCTGAAGCGCGCGTTCGCGGCGCGCGGGATTGAATCCGAGCCGCTGCTGGCGCACAGCTTCGAGCGCGTGATGCCGGGCCGCGAGTACGTGCGCAGCATCCGCGACTTCTGGCGCGTCTGCTCGGGCTGCACGCAGGAAGCGAAGGACCGCACGGTGGCGTTCCTCAGCAGCGTGCTCAACACGCGCGACTTCCCGCTCACCGTGATGGACCGGCCCATCGAGTCGGAGACGACGAAGATCGTCGAGAACTCGTACCGGGCGACGATCCTCGCGTTCCTGAACGAGTGGAGCCTCTTCTCGGAACGAAACGGCGTGGACCTGGTGAAGGTGATCAACGCCATCAAGGTGCGGCCGACGCACAACAACATCATCTTCCCGGGCCCCGGCATCGGCGGCTACTGCCTGCCGAAAGACGGCGGTCTCGGCTACTGGGCCTACAAGCACATCCTCGGGTTCGAGGACCAGGAGCAGCTGTTCCGCATCACGCCCACCGCCATCGACATCAACGACACGCGCGGCCTGCACGTGGCGGAACTGGCGCGCGACGCGCTGCGCAACATGGGGCGCTACATCGCCGGCGCCGAGGTGCTGCTGTGCGGCGCCAGCTACCGGGAAGACGTGGGCGACACGCGCTACTCCGGCTCGGAACTGGTGGTGCGCAAGCTCACCGAGATGGGCGCGGACCTGCGCGTCCACGACCCGTACGTGGAGCACTGGTACGAACTCGAGAGCCAGAAGGACTACCCGGCGCCGGGCCACTCGTGGTCGCGCTTCTTCCGCAACCAGGAGGGCCTGACCGACCTGCGCGTGCAGCAGGATCTGCCGAAGGCGCTGGCGGGGGTCGAGGCGCTCATCCTCGCCGTTCGCCACAAGCCGTACCTGGGACTCGAACCGGACCAGGTGGTGGCATGGGCTGGCGCGCCGCTGGCCATCGTGGACTGCTTCGGCATCCTCACCGACGACAAGATCCGGCGCTACTTCGAGCTGGGGTGCGAGGTGAAGGCGCTGGGGCGGGGACACATCCAGCGGATCAAGGAAGAGGTGCGCGCCGCGAAGTCGCGGAAGGCGGCGCTGGCGTAGGCAGAACGGACGGCGCACGACAACGCCGGCGTAGGCGGTGCGGCACCTTCCGCGTGATGGTGACGAAGAACTCCTGGAGCACCCGTACTTGTGTGGACGGCCGGTGGGGCGGGCCTGACGCAGATCGATCGCATCGCGCTCATAGGCGTCGATGTCTGGTCCCTGGTCCTTGGTGCAAGGCAGTTGGCGGTTGGGAGTTCGTGCTATTCTCCTCTCGAAATGGTTGCGATTTCGGACATCTGTACGGATGAATGGGCCGAGTGGTATCAGCTGTCGCCCGAGGAGCGCTGGCGCCTTAGCCAGCAGCTGTGGCCCGCGTACCTGATGCTCGGAGGCACGCTTGACCCCGAACCCGATACGCAAAGTCCTTTCGACGATCCGGGCGCACCAGGTGCGCGCGCTCCTCATGGGTGGCCAGGCGTGCGTGTTCTACGGCGGAGCGGAATTTAGCCGCGACACCGATCTTGCCGTTCTCCCCTCCCCTGACAACCTCGCCCGACTGCGTGAGGCGCTCGCCGAGCTGGCGGCCGAGCCTGTCGCCGTTCCCTCGCTTGCCGAGCGGTACCTGCTGAGAGGCCATGCCGTCCACTTCCGTTGCCGTCATCCCGAGGCGGCGGGCGTCCGGGTTGACATCATGTCGGTGATGCGCGGGGTCCAGCCTTTCGAGGATCTGTGGCGGCGGCGGACCACCTTCGAAACCGACGCCGGCGAGACCTACGATCTGCTGTCACTGCCCGATCTGGTGGCCGCCAAGAAAACGCAGCGCGACAGGGACTGGCCGATGATCCGGCGGATGCTGGAAGCCAGCTACCTCGCGCACCGCGGGGCAGCGGAGACACCAGAACGGGTGGCCTTCTGGCTGCGCGAGCTGCGAACGCCGGCGCTGCTGGCCGAAGTCGCGCGACGGCATCCGGAGGCGGCGCGCGGCGCAGCCGAGACTCGCGCCGCCATTGCCGCCGCCCTTTCCGGCGACGAGCCCGCCGTGGAGGCGGCGGTCGCCGACGAGGAGCGGCGTGAGCGCGAGCGCGATCGCGAGTACTGGCGTCCGTTGCGCGAGGAGTTGGAACGCTGGCGCCATCGACGCGGGGAGGATCCCGGCGAGTAGCCGGTGACTCTGGCTCCTGGCTCCAGGCTCCTGGCTCCTGATCGCGCGGCGGCGCAGTTCTGCCGGGGTACGGTTCAAAACGGAGCAAATAATTGACCATGGGCGATGACCATGGTAAGATGACAGGTGCCATGCCGAAATCGACCCCGCACCCGGAAACGGTCAGCATCTCCGAGTTCAAGGCCACTTGCCTCGCCCGCCTCGAACGCGTCCGCCGGACCGGCCGGCCGCTGCTGGTGACGCGGCGCGGCGAGCCCATCGCCGAGGTGATTCCGCCGCGTCCGGTCCGACTCCCCGCCTCCTGGCTCGGCAGCGCCGCCGCCACCGGCCGCATCCTGGGCGATCTCGTCGAGCCCAGCGTCCCGGTCGAGGACTGGGAGGCGCCCCGGTGAACCTCCTGCTCGACACCCACATCTGGCTCTGGAGCCTGCTCGATCCGGCCCGGCTCGGTTCACGCGTGCGTGAGGCGCTCGAGGCACACGAACACGAGCTGTGGCTGTCGCCCATTTCCGTCTGGGAGACGCTGGTGCTGGCCGAGCGCGGGCGCCTGGCGCTCGCGCCCGAGCCCGAGACGTGGGTGCGGACGTCGCTGGCACGCTCGCCGGTGATCGAGGCGCCGCTCACGATCGAGGTCGCCATCGAGAGCCGCCGGGTCAACCTGTCGCACGAGGATCCGGCCGATCGCTTCCTCGCGGCCACCGCTCGCGTGTACGACCTGACGCTCGTCACCGCGGACGCGCGTCTTCTTGCCGTTCCGGACCTGGCGCTGCTGGCCAACGAGTAATGACCAGGGCGGCCGCGTTATCTTGACGATAGCTTGATTCAAGATAGCATCAGGATATATGAATCGGAAGGTCAGCACAGTTCTGGAGGAGGCTCTGTTCAGCCGCGCCAAACTGGAATCCGCCCGCCAGAATCGCCCGCTGAGCGAGATCTTCGAGGCGGCCCTCGAGCAATACCTCGCCGGTCGTCGCCCCGACACCGGTCGATCGCCGACCTTGTCCGTGAGGGCGTCGATCGTCTGTTGCAGGACGAGCCGCAAAGCTCCGGCCGCGGCGAACGCATGCGTCAGGCGGCTGTCTGGTTCGGCCGGTTCCGGTCCGGCACCGGCGACCTGGCCGCGCGACACGACCAGCATTTTGCCGACGCGCTGCCAGCCGGACTCGATCTGCAGCAGCGCGCGCTCGAGCAGGTGTGGGCAGACCCGGCCCTGGATGTCTACGACAAGGACTGACCGCCGGTCTTGTCGGGAGTGCGGGCGCAGCCGCAGCCATCGACGAGCCTTGGAGGTCGCCTGCGGTCGATCCGGAAAACGACGTGCGACACGGAGCTTTCCCCGGCGGCCGACNNCGCGGCTGCGCCCGCGCTCGCGATTCCGGTCCGCGGTCAGAGCATCGTGGCGGTGCCGTGGGGTGCGGCGGGAGCTTAGCGGTTCGCGGGAACCCGGCAGCTCGAGCGCACGAGTCAGCGTGGATGAGCCAGTCGCGTCAAAGAACTGCCCCGTATCCTGCCCTTTAGCGCCCGCCGTGCCGGCGGAACAGCGCTTGCCACACCGCAAACCGATTCGACCTCGAGCGTGGCGTCGGTGCGCCCCGATGCCCGTTTGCGGTTGACACGTTTCTCGCCCCAGCCAATACTCGCGACGGCTCCGATCGTCACAAGCGACACTGGTCTTCTCATGAGCCTTCCCGTTGCAATTCTCGCCGGCGGCCTGGCCACGCGCCTTCGGGGCGTGGCCGGCGACGTGCCGAAATCGCTCGTCGAAGTGGCGGGGCAGCCCTTCGCCGTGCACCAGATCGACATGCTCGTCCGCCACGGCCTGACCGACATCGTCTTCTGCGTCGGCCACCGCGGGGAGGAGATTGCCGCGGCGCTCGGTGACGGCCGCCGCTGGGGCGCGCGCCTGCGCTACTCGTTCGACGGCCCCGCGCTGCTCGGCACGGGCGGCGCGCTGCGCCACGCGCTGCCGATGCTCGGCGACGCGTTCCTGGTCCTCTACGGCGACTCTTACCTGGATTGCGATTACCAGGCCATCGCGCGCGCCTTTTGCGACAGCGGCAGAGAGGGCCTGATGACGGTCTACCGCAACGAGGGGCGCTGGGACGCGAGCAACGTGCAGTACGCCGCCGGCCGCATCGTCCGCTACGACAAGGCGCGCGGCGATCCCGCGATGCGCCACATCGATTACGGTCTCGGCGCCTTGCGCGCGAGCGCGTTCGAGATCGATCATCCGCCGGACCAGCCGCTGGATCTCGCGGCCCTCTACCAGTCGCTGCTCGAGCGCGGCCAGCTGGCCGGCTACGAAGTCGCCGTCCGGTTCTTCGAGATTGGCGGCCTCACGGGCCTCGAGGAAACGCGCAGGCACCTGGAGGACCGCGCCGCGTCGGGCGGATACGTCGCACAACATCTGGCGGAGGCCGCGCAGATCCTCGCGGGGCTCGACCACGCCACCATCGAACGGATGGCGACTCTTCTCTCCGAAGTGCGCGATCGCGGCGGGCGACTGTTCTTCCTGGGCGTCGGCGGCAGCGCCGCGAACTGCTCGCACGCCGTCAACGACTTCCGCAAGATCGCCGGCTTCGAAGCCTACACGCCCACCGACAACGTGTCGGAGCTGACCGCGCGCACCAACGACGAAGGCTGGGAATCGGTGTTCGTCGGCTGGCTGAAGGGGAGCCGGCTGCGGGCAGACGATGCGGTGTTCGTGCTGTCGGTGGGGGGCGGGAGCCTGGAACAGAACGTGAGTCCGAACCTCGTGAGGGCGCTGCAGTACGCCCGCGACATCGGCGCGCGGGTGCTGGGCATCGTCGGGCGCGACGGCGGGTACACCGCGAAGATCGCCGACGCGTGCCTGATCGTGCCGACCGTGAACGCGGCCACGGTGACGCCGCACACCGAGGCGTTCCAGCCGATGGTGTGGCACCTGCTGGTCTCGCACCCCGCGCTGAAGGTCGCCGAGACGAAGTGGGAGTCGACGGGGTGACCTCAGTTCAGGCTCAGCGGGCCGTCGGAGCGGGCGCACCACCCCCGAGCCGGCTCCGCAGTCGTGGAACACTCCTTCGGTCCGACAATCGCGGTCTTGTCGGGGGCCGCGGCTGCGCCCGCGCCCGCGATTCCGGTCTGCGGTCAGAGGGAGCGGGCGCACCGCCGAGCGAGCCGTGCGCAGCGGTCGGCGCGCGATGCCGGAACACGACGAGTGCTTGCGCCGTTTTCCCCGGCGCGGCGCGTAGCGGTCGAGCAAGCGCGGATAGCGCGAGCCGGACGGACAGATCCGGAAAACGGCGCAACGCGAGGAGTGTTCCCCGACCGCGGAGCCCGGCTCGGGAGGCGGTGCGGCCGTTCCGTCACCGCCACGGAATCGCCTTGCCCGTGACGCCGATGGGCCCTGATAGCGACTCGAGTACGAGATGCATTCAATGAACGCGACCCGACGTGCGGTGTTCCTCGATCGCGACGGCGTGATCGTGCGCGCCGTCGTCCGCGAGGGCCGCCCCTATCCGCCGTCGGGGCTCGACACGCTCGAGATCCTGCCCGGCGTCGGCGAGGCGCTGGCGCGGCTGCACCGCGCCGGCTTCCTGCTCGTCGTGGTGACGAACCAGCCGGACGTCGCGCGAGGCCAGCAGTCCCGCGAGGTCGTCGAGGCGATGCACGCCTTCCTTCGCGCGCAGCTGCCGATCGATGATGTCCGCGTCTGCTACCACGACGATGCGGACGGGTGCGAGTGCCGGAAGCCAAAGGCGGGGATGCTCGTCGATGCCGCGCGCGAGACGGGCGTCGATCTGTCGCGCAGCTTCATGGTGGGCGACCGCTGGCGCGACGTGGAGGCGGGGCAGCGGGCCGGGTGCCGCACGGTGCTGATGGACGGCGGCTACCGCGAGCGCCACGCGGACGTTCCCGATGCCAACGTCCGGTCGCTCATGGCGGCGGCCGATTACATCCTCTCGTGAGGCGCCTGCGGATGAACCGATGACGCTGGACGACCTGACGATCAAGGTGTTCGCCGACGGCGCGGACGTGGGCGAATCGCAGGACTGAAGTCCCGCGCCACGATCCAGGTTTTCCCGCTGAGACTGTCACGATTCCCCGACTTGTCTGCCGCCGCGGCCGGCGCCATGATCTCGCCCGAGCGGACCATGGTTCTGGCGCGCAACCCCGGCGTGACAGGCGAGCCAAGGGAGCATCGGCGTGGAAATCTGTCCGAGGTGTCGCGGGACCCGGGTTCATCGTGCGAGCGTCGCCGGCATCGTGGGGCTGTTGCGGAAGCGGTACACGCGCCAGGTGCCGTATCGGTGTGCCACGTGTGGATGGAGCGGCTGGGCGCCGGGGGGCACGCACCGGATCGAAAAGGCCGCCAAGGGGGAGCCGACCCACGAGGATCCTCTCGTCTTTCCCGGGAACGCGCCCGATCTGGATGCGATTGACCGCCAGTTGAGCAGGGACACCACGCGCGGGTCGTCCTCTCACAAGCCGGGCTCGATCTGAAGCTCGCGGAAACCCGGCAGCTCGAGCGCGCGACATCGCGCAGCCGAGCTTCATCCATCCACGTAACTGCCCTGAATTCTCTCCTTTAGCAGCGGTCAGGCCCGCGTAATAGCATTTGCCATAGGGCCCGGGAGCCTCGCCCGAGCGTGCCTCGGCACGAGGCGAAGCGCGCAAGCCATGGACATCTGCCCGAAGTGCCACTCGCAACGCGTTCACCGCTCGCGGATCCGATCCGCGATCGAGCGGGCGCGCCGCGCGCTGACGGGCAAGGCGCCGTTCCGGTGCCCGGCCTGCGGCTGGCGCGGATGGGCGTTCGACTTCGGGTCGACCGGCGGCCAGTTGACGGGGAAGGAGTTCGCAGCGCCGGCCCCGGACCTGGAAGCGATCGATCGGCGGTTGGATCGCGAGAAACCGGACTAAAGGAGTCCTGCATGATGACGCTGCGGTCACGCAGCGAACCAATCTGGACTGTAGCGAGAAATTCCAGCCTATTTTTTGTCGGATATCGACCAGGTGCAAGGTGGACCCGATCTCGCCGCTGTGGCGGCGCACGCCAGTCGCGGTTCACGGTTTTTGGCGGCATTGCCTGTGCGCACCACGCTGGTATCAGAGCGGCGGGATAGAGGATGTGGGAGTTCTTGTAGTCCGGAGTCCGGCGTCCGGAGTCCGGAGTCCGGAGTCCCGGGGGCGAGCGGGCGCCACGGTGGGGCGGCGTTATACTGTCGTTGTCCATATGGCCATCCCGTTCGCGCTGCGACGCGTCGTGCGTGTGACGTCGTTCGACGACGAGCGCCGACACAACCGGCGCCTGCAGCACTGGCTGCTACAGACGCCGGAAGCGCGTCTGGCTGCGGTCGAATTCCTGCGGAGACAACTGATTGGACCTGGCGCCCGACTTCGACGAGTTCATCGGGTCGTTGATCGCGCACGAGGTTGAGTTCCTCATCATCGGGGCATACGCGTTGGCCTTCCATGGCTCGCCGCGTTTCACCGGGGACCTCGACGTTTTCGTGCAACCGACCGTCGCGAACGGGCGACGCCTGCTCGCCGCCGTAACCGCCTTCGGGTTCCCGACCATCGGCTTGCGGCCCGAGGACGTGGCGGCAGGACAGAAAGTCGTCGAGATGGGATTGGAGCCGGTGCAGATTCACGTGATGAGCGCTATCACGGGTGTCGAGTGGGACGAGGCGTCGGCGAGTCGCCAGCACGGGCGGCTGGGCACGCACGCCCCCCCTGTCCAACACCTTCCCGGCATCACGCACCCGCGTCTGCATGGCCAATCGCAGCGCGGCCCGGCGCGACAGCGGTTTGCAAGCTGACAACCTGGTTTGATCGGAAATCGGATGACCGGTCGCGCCGCGTCCCGGCGCGTTCACCGCGGAAAACGCCTGGCCGTTGACGGCGCGGGCAACATGGCCGTCGGCTACAGCGAGTCCAGCCCGTCCACGTTTCCCGCGATCCGGTACGCCGGCCGCCTGTATGCCGATCCGCCGGGCGAGCTGCCGGTGGCGGAAACGAGCATCGTCGAAGGGACCGGCGCGCAGACCATCTCCAACAGGTGGGGCGACTACAGCGCGATGGTGGTCGATCCCGTGGACGACTGCACCTTCTGGTACACCTCCCAGTACTACGCCGTGACCGGCACGAGTTGGCGAACGCGAATCGCGTCGTTCAAGTTCCCGCACTGCGGCGACAACCCGGTGCCGGCGACGAACGCCATGCAGCCGTCGAGCGCGGTGATTGGTTCGGGCGCGCTCACGCTCGCTGTCTTCGGCACCGGCTTCGTGCCCGCATCTCTCGTGCGCTGGAACGGGGCCGTCCGCCCGACGACCTACGTGAGCGACACCGAGTTGCACGCCGCGATTTCGGCGGCCGATGTGGCAACGACGGGCAGCGCCGCGGTGACCGTGTTCAACCCGGTGCCGGGCGGAGGCGCGTCCAACACGCAGACATTCGCGATTGTGAAAGCGCCGGCGACCTTGATCCTCGGCGCCCTCGTGTTCACCTACGACGGGACGCCGAAGCCGGTGACGGTGACGACGACGCCAGCCGGGATCAGCGGCGTGAGCGTGACGTACGACGGCGCGGCGACGCCTCCAACCAACGCGGGCAGTTACGCGGTGGTGGCGTCGCTCACAAGCGACCATTACGCGGCGACGCCGGCAAGCGCGACGCTCGTCATCCGCAAGGCCACCGCGACGCTGACGCTGGGGACTCTGACGTTTACGTATGACGGGACGGCGAAGCCGGTCGCGGTGACCACGAGCCCGGCGGGACTTGCCGGAGTCAGCGTGACGTATAACGGCGCGTCCGCGCCGCCGACCGCTGCCGGGGTCTATGCCGTCGTCGCCTCGCTCGCTCACCCGGACTACCAGGCGGCGCAGGCCACGGGCACGCTGACCATCAACAACCCGACGCCGGTCGTGACGACGGTGCTGCCCGCGCAGATTGTCGCAGGCGGCGACAGCTTCTCGCTGCGGCTGCTCGGCAGCAACTTCGTCGCCGGGGCCATCGTCTCGTGGAACGGATCGCCGCGCACGACGACCTTCGTCAGCGCAACGGAACTCGGCGCCGGCATCAACGCGGCCGATGTCGCGACCGCGGGGACCGCGAGCGTGGTTGTTCAGAACCCGTTCCCGGCGGTGGCCGCATCGCGCCCGGTGACGCTGACGATCAACAACCCCGTCCCGCTACTACGCGCCGTCAGTCCGCCGCGCGTGCCATCGGGCCATGCGACGTTCACGCTCGCCGTCGAAGGCACTCATTTCGTCGCCGGCGCGATCGTGCTGTGGAACGGGTTCCCGCGGCCGACGACGATGCCGGAGGCCGGCAGGCTGGTGGCGACGATCGCGGCGGCCGATGTCGCGGTGCCGGGAACGGCGCTGGTGACGGTACTGAATCCGGCGCCGCCGACCGATGGTGCGGCAGGCGCGTCGGGGTCGCACCCGCCGCCCTCCAGCGGGCGAGGAGTATTCGTGCTGCTGCCGGTGTGGCGCTGATCTGGGGTCAGGTCTTGGCTTGCCACTTTTTTCACGACCTGGCACTCGGGTCTGGGATCCGGCCGATCGCTTCCTTGTGGTCACAGCGCGCGTGTACGACCTGACACTGGTCACCGCCGCCGCGCGCCTGCTCGCGTCCCTGAGTCGCGGTCCGGTCAGAACGGACTGCGCCGGCTGCTCCGCGCGGCTCGGCGGTGGTGCGGCCGCTCCGACGACCGCGGTCCGCACTCGTCGCGAGCGCGGGCGCAGCCGCGNNCCCTCGACGAGCCGTCGGTCGCCTGGGAAAACGTCGCGACGCCATCTCGCTTTCCGGGATTGATCGCCGGCGGCCTCCAACGGCTTGGTGTGTCGGAGTGGGCGCCGGTCGGCCGTCGGGGAAAGCTCCGTGTCGCACG
>PMZR01000034.1 GCA_003170135.1 Acidobacteriota bacterium | reverse complement strand
CCGGAACACGACGAGCGCCTTGCGCCGTTTTTCCGGCGCGGTGCGTAGCGGTCGAGCAAGCGCGGGTAGCACAAGCCGGACTCCAGATCCGAAAAACGGCGCAACGCGAGGAGTGGTCCCCGGCTGCGGAGCCCGGCTCGGAAGGTGGTGCGTCCGCTCCGTGCGCGCCTCGGAATCGTCGCAGTCCCGTGCGTCGCGCCGCTACTTCGTCGGGCTGTAGACGTACTTCCCGGCCTTGTCCACGTAGCCGTACCCGGCGCCGGTCTTCACCTTCGCGAGGCCGTTCGTGAAATCCCACGCCTCGTCGAACTGCGGGTTGATCGCGAACGCGCCCTTCTTGTCCACGTAGCCCCGCGGCCCGCGGCCGCTCGTGACGGCCAGCGCGAGACCGTCGTGGAAATCGCCGGCCTCGTCGAACTGCGGGTTGATCATCAGCTTGCCGGTCGCATCGACGAACCCCAGCTTGCCGCCGACGTTGACGCGCGCGAGCGTTTCGCGGAACGCCCAGGCTTCCTTGAACTGCGGGCTGACCCGGTACTTGCCGGCGGGGTCGATGTACCCCCACGTGTCGCCCAGGCGCACGGGCGCCAGGCCCTCGCGAAAATCGCCCGCGGCGTCGAACTGCGGGTTGACGGCGAGCTTGCCGGCCTTGTCGACGTAACCCCAGCGGCCGCCGTTATTGACACGCGCCCGCCCGGCCGAGAACTCGCCGGCCTCCTCGAACTGCGGGTTGATGGCGATCTTCCCCGTCCTGTCGATGTATCCCCACTTCCCGCCCATGCGCACCGCCGCGAGGCCCTCGTGAAAGCCGGATGCGCGTTCGAACTGCGGATTGATGGCGATCCGGCCGTCGGCGCCGACGAAGCCCCACGTGTCGAGCTGGAAGCAGGCGAAGCCCTCGCTGAAGTCGCACGCCTCCTCGAACTGCGGGGTGATGGCGATGTGGCCGGTTGCGTCCACGTAGCCGTACCGGCGGCTTTCCTTGAACCACGCAAAGCCGCCCGAAAAGTTGCCCGTCTCGTCGAATTGCGGATTGATCACCAGCTTGCCGCCGCGATCCACGAACCCGGTCTTCCCGCCCATGCTGACGGGAAACAGCGCGACGACCGGAGCCGTGGCGGCCTTCGCGGGCGTCCTGGCCGCAGACTTCGCCGGAGTCTTCGCGGGCGGCGTGCGCGTCTGCGGCGCCGCGGCGATTGCCGCGGCACCAAAGGCGAGCAGGGCGACGAACACGACCGTCAGGAATCGAGCGCTTTTCATCGGTCCATCTCCCAGTACGGATAAAAGTGATACCAGAGGTGCGGGTACTCCCGGACGATGGGTTCGAGCGCCGAGGCGAAGGCCTGCATGGCCGCACGCACGTTGGCGTCGCGGTCGCCCGCGCGCGCCACGTAAATCGGATCGAGGCCGAGGCCCGCATAGCGGCCGTCGGGCTGGCGCAGGATGAACGACGGCACGAGCGGCGCGCCCGTGAGGTACCCCATGAGCGCCGGTGTCCGGAGGAATGCGGTGCGCCGGCCGAAGAACTCCACCTCGACCCGGTCGCGCCCGAGTGGCCGGTCGGAGATGATGGCCACCGCGCGGTTTTCGGCAAGCAGGCGGCGGATGCGCAGCGCGGTGTCCATCCCCTGCCTCACCTCGAGGCTCTCGATGCCCTGTGACGCCCGCATCCGCTGCCGTCTCTCGTTCACGCGGGGATCCGGTTCCGGCAGCACGACGACCGCCAGCGGGAAGTCATAGACCGCCCGCAGGACGACCGCGCCGAGCTCGATATTGCCGATATGGCCCGTCAGGAGCAGCAACCCCCGGCCGTCGCGCCGCACCCGATCGTAGGTGCTCAGCGGTGAGAGCATCTCGCCCAGTTCGCGCGAGTCCATCGAGAGGCTGCGGATGAAATCGATCGTGTCGCGGGCGTAGCTGCGGTAGGTGCGCAGGGCGAGCGCGCGGCGTTCGCCTTCGTCCAGGGCGGGCATCACGACGCGCAGGTTGTCGACAAGCGCGGCGGTCGCCTGCTTCATGCTGCGAAAGGCGATCCATGTGCCGAGGTGGCCGATGGCGTAACTGAGCTGCCGCGGAATATGGGCGACGCCCCAGTGTGTGAGGCCGAAGATCGTGCCGGTGTTCAGGCCGTGCAGGTGCCAGCGGACCTGGTCCGTCTGACGGGCGACGTGCATCGAGTGGGACTCCGCAGGCTATCGCGGGCTCAAATACCGATACCGGACCGCCAGCATGCAAGTGCGGAATGTATCACGAACCGAACGCAGCTTGCTGCGGGCACCCTGGTAGCGGGGCGCGATGCTGATGCGGCATAGCGACGCCTTGCGCCGTGCCAGCTTGATGAGCATCTCCGTTTCGATCTCGTAACCGGTGGCGGTCAGGTGCAGCTCCGAGAGCGCGCGCGCGCGAATCAGCCGGAACCCGGATTGCGAATCGGCGACCTCGGTGCCGATGAAGGCCGACAGGATGCGGCTGCCGATGCGGTTGCTGTAGAAGCGCGCCGTCGGCATCGACCCTCTCGCAAACGCCCGTTCGGCAATCACCAGGTCGCAGCCGGATTGCGCACTCGCCGCGAGCAGCCTCGGGATGTCGTCCGGATCGTGCTGCAGATCGCCGTCGATGAAGAGCACATGGGACGCGTCGCCCGCGAGGACCTGCGCCAGGCCCGTGCGAACGGCGGCGCCCTTGCCCTGGTTCTGCGCGTGCCGCACGACGCGGGCGCCCGCCGCCGCCGCCCGCTCCGCCGTCCGGTCCGTGGACCCATCGTCCACGACGAGGACCTCGGGCACATGGCAAAGGACGCCGGTGACGACGGCCGCGATGGTCTCCTCTTCGTTGAACGCGGCGACGAGCGCGCAGACTGTCACGCCGGGCTGGTCTCCTGCAGCAGCGCCGGCAGCACGAGCAACGAGGCCACCAGGCAACTGGCAATCGTGGTGACAGAGGTGACGCCGAACGACTGGAGCGGCCCGTAACTCGAGTTGATGAGCGAGCCGAAGCCGATGAGCGTCGTGCCGCACGCGACCAGGACACCGCCGCCGATGGCGCCGAGCACCCCCCGCATGGGCCGCGTGTGTTCGACGTTGTACCGGTAGATCACGTAAATCGCGTAGTCGGTGCTGATGCCGATGAAGGTCATCGCCGCGAACATCGAGAACAGATCGATCTCGACGTTGCAGAGCGAAAGCAGCCCCGCGCTCCAGATGAAGCCGACCGCCGTCGGCAGGAAGGCGAGCAGCGCGTGGCGGACCGTGCGGAAGACGAAGTACATGAACAGGAACACGACGAGCGAGCCGATGCCGACGCCCCTCAGGAACTGCGGCAGGAAGCGCGCGGCGAGCTCGCGGTTCACCAGCGGCACGCCGGTGAGCTGGAACGACGGCGCCGTCGCACCGACCAGCGCCACGAGGCGGTCGAGATCGGCCGGTGTCCGTGGGTACAGGTAGACGACGACGAGATAGCCCCCAGGCGCGCGCTGGACGTATCGGGAGAGGAGCGGCGAGAGACCGTGCGCGACCAGGCCGTCGTAGGTGAGGCGGGTCGACGGGTCGAGCATCTGGGGCAACCGGCGGACGAACGGCTCGAAGGCGCCCGGCCGGAAACCGGCGGCCTCGGCCTGACGATCGAGGACGGCAGCCACCTGCGCGGGCTCCAGGTGAGCCTGCTTCAACGCCTGGCTCACTTTCTCCTGTTCGGCGGTCGGCGGCAACACGGTATCGGGCGAGCTGACCACGAGCGACGGCATCTCGCGTTCGGCCGCGGCGGACAGCCGCTCCGCGGAGTCGAGCAACGGTTCGAGGCGGGGACCCTGACCGAGCGCCAGCACGACGTCGCGCGGCAACGAGAAACGGTCGGCCACCTGCTGTTCGAGAACGGTCCCTTCGGTGTGCGCCTGCAGCCGGTCGAGGCTCGTGTTCACGCGCAGCCGTAACGCCGCCGCGCCCAGGACGAGCGTCAGCACCACCGAGATCACCAGGATCGCCCGGCCGCGTTGCTCGACGAATCGTCCCAGCCAGTCCGTCACGATCGGGCGCACGCGGCGCGGCGCCGTGAGGCCGACCAGCGCCGGCACCAGCGTCACCAGCAGACCATAGCAGGCGAGGATGCCGATCCCGATGAGCAGGCCCAGGTCGTGGAGGCTGGGGAAGTCGACGAGCACCAGCGCAAAGAACGTCGCCGCGGTGGTGCCATAGGCGAGCATCACGCTGCGCGCGGTGCCCGCGCTGCGCCCGAACGCGTCCTTTGCGCCGAATCCGTTGCCGCGCTCTTCGAGATACCGCAGGTACAAGAGGACGACGCCGTCGATGCCCAATCCGAAGAGCATCGCGGACGAGCCCCCGGCCACCGGCGACAGGGGGCCGGCGAGGCCGTTGAGGCCGAGCGTCAGAAGCGCCGCCAGCACCAGCGGGACGATGCCGTAGAGCACGATCCAGAAGGTGCGGAACACGAAGAACACGAGGAGCAGCAACCCGACGAGCGAGGTCGCCGAGTTGACGATCATCTCGCGGCGGATCATCCGCTCCGTCTCCAGCGCGATGCGATAGCCGCCCGCGACCTGGACCTTGACGTCCAATCGCTCCTCGGCCGGCGCCCCGGGGTCTTCCTTCTGGACCGCAGATCGCGCGGCCGCCTCCACCTTCGCCAGGCGCGCGAAGAGGCGTGTGCAGAAGGCGGTGTCGAACGGCGGTCGCACGGGCGTGGCGATCACGAGCCGGCTTCGTCCGTCCCGCGACACGTATCCTTTCTGCGTCGGGTCGAAATCGACGAGCGCGCGACCGCGGCCGAGCCGATCGCGAAGCAACGGAAGCAGGCCCAACGGATCCTGCTGGACGTACGCCTTCACCTCGGGCGTGGACACGGCCAGCAGGCTGCGCGACTGCGACAACGCGCGCGCCATGTCCGCCGGGTTGAACCGCGCGAGTGCCGCCCCGAGCCCATCCGGGCCGAGCAGCAGCAGTTCGCGGTCGCCGAGGTAGGTCCAGTCCTTGACCTCGTCGAACAGTTCGGCGTCCACCGATTCGATCTCGGGCGCCTTGCGCAACTGGTCGACGTAGCGGTCCACCAACTCCTCGGCATCCGAAATCCGGTTGCCCGGCGGGACCTCGAAGAGCACGTAGACGTGATCGAAGGTGCCGAAATGCTGGAGGTAGGCGTCGAAGCTTCTGACGGCCGGTCCCTTGCGCGGCAGGAACCTGACGATGTTGGTGTCGAAGGAGATGCGCGAGACGAGCAGGAGCGAGACGGCCAGCAGGGCGCCGGCGCCGAGCAGCACCGTCGTGCGGCGAGTGTAGGCGAGACGCAGCAATCGTTCGAGCATCGGGTCGGCAATCGAATGGCGATCGGAGTCAGCCAGTCTAACAACAACGCGCGCGCGGTCGCAAGAAAGGCGGCCTGGCAGGAAGAGGCAGGAGCAATGGTGCACTACGAGCCCGCGCCGAGCGCGCACGGGATCGGGTCTGGCCCCCGCGAGCCTCTCGGCAGCCGGGGAAACCTCCGCGGCAGCGCGCCGGTTTCCTGCTCGACCCTCCGGCTGGCGCTACCCGCGCTTGCTCGACCGCTACGCGCTGTGCCGGGGAAACCGGCGTGCCGCGCGTCGGTTTCCGGCCGTCGACCGCCGGCAGCCTCGAATGGTTCGCTCGGGGCCAGTCCCGCTCCAGCGCGCTGGCGTCATCGGCAGGTCACCGGCATCAAGACGCGAGACAACGCGCCGCGGCCGCGCCCGTCCTCGGCGATGAGGAAGAACCACGGCGGCCCTCGCGCCTTGATCGGCGCCGCGCATCGATGCTAGGCTGCCGGGCACCGATGGATGTGCTGCTGTTGCGGCCCGCGCCGCGCAACGAACGCTTCGGGCTCGGGCCGTTCTTTCGGACCGAGCCGCTCGGCCTCGAGTACGTCGCGGCGGCGCTCGAATCGCGCGGCCATCGCGCGACGATCGTGGACCTGCGGTTTGGCGGATCGGTCGAGCGGGCGCTCGCGCGATACCGGCCGGCCCTGGTCGGCGTCGCGTGCCTGCACTCGCTCGAGATCGACGACAGCCTCGACGTCGCGCGCAGCGTCCGGCGGGCCGCGCCCGGTGTCTTCATCCTGCTCGGCGGACATTCGGCCGCCGCCTTTCCCGGCCCGCTGCAGTGCGCCGAGGTCAACGCGATCGCGATTGGCGATGGCGAGCGCGTCGCGCCGGACGTGGCCGATGCGCTGGCGGGCGGCCGCGCGCTGGCCGACGTCCCGGGCCTGTTGCTCAACGGCGGCGGCGATGGGTTCGTCGCGACGCCCACCGCCGAACCGGTCAGCCTGGACGAGGTTCCGCTCCCTGCGCGGCACACCGTCGCCAGCAGCTTCCGCCATTACGCCTGCCTGCAGTACCGGCCGACGTGGCTCGTGGAAACCGCGCGCGGCTGCCCGTTCCGCTGCTCGTTCTGCTCGGTGTGGCCGCTCTACGAGCGCTCCTATCGCATGCGGTCGACGGACGCCGTCTGCCGCGACTTCGCCGCGGTCGGCCCGCACGTGTTCGTCGCCGACGATCTCTTCTGGCACCGCGCCGATCGCAGCCACGAGCTGGCGCAGGAACTCGGTCGCCGCGGCATCCACAAGACGTGGGTGCTCGTGCAGAGTCGCACCGACCTGGTGGCCTCGCAGCCGGACCTGCTCGAGGCCTGGCGGCCGTTTGCCGACAACATCGACATCTTCTTCGGGCTGGAAGCGGCGAGCGACCGCGACCTGGGCGGCCTGACCAAGGACACGACCGTCGCCAGCACCGTCGAGGCCATCGCCGTGGCGCGCGAGTACGGCTACGGCGTCACCGGCAACTTCGTGATCGATCCCGAGTGGGGCGTGGATGATTTCGAACGCCTCTGGGCGTTCGTGGACGAGCATCGCCTGCACCGCGCCGGCTACACGATTCTGACGCCGCTGCCCGGCACGCCGTACTACGAGTCGGTTCGCCAGCGCATCCGCGCCGCCGACTGGGCGCAGTTCGACATGAGTCACCTGCTGTGGGAGCCGAGGCTCGGCGCCGAGCGGTTCTTCGAGTTGTACTGCGAAACCTGGCGGCGCTCGGTCCTGAACCTGCGCGGCAGCAAGCGCTGGTGGCAGTGGATGCGCGACGTGAAGCCGCAGCACTTCCTCTTCCTGATGCAGGCGCTCCTGCGCACGCAGCGCATCATGGATCCTCGCTATTACCTCTCCGAGCATCACCTGGCGCCCGCCGCGACGCACGCCGACGCGGCCAGCGGTACGGTGGCGAACCAGGGCTGAAGCCGGCGCGGCTTGGGATCTGGTGGGCGATCCTGGGCACGGCTGGATGGCCTGTTGCGCTGCGTCCCGGCGCGTTCACCGCGGAAAAACGGCTGCGCGCCACTTGGGTCCGCTAGCCGCTCGGGTCGCGGGCCACGGCCACAGGCCGTGAGCCCGCTCAACCTCGCTGGTGCCTTGCGGCGCTCGCCGTTTTGCTTACTATCGAGTATCGCGGTGCCGCGACGGGCCGCTGCGCAACACGCCATCCAGCCGCAACCCATGAACAATGGCGTCGCATTGGCTGCCGCGCTGCGAGGGTCCGCCATTGCGCGCCCGCGATCGTCTGAGAGCGCGGCGTCCCCTGATTCCTCTTGACCTGCGACAGGAACGGTCCTATGCTCACCTCTCGCAGAACGAGAGGAGAACGCACTTGCCGAAGACCGACCTGCTCCAGGGCACCCTTGACCTTCTGATCCTGAAGATCCTCGCCCTTGGTCCCAATCACGGCTGGGGTATTTCGAACCGTATCCGGCAGATTTCCAGGGAAGGACTCTGCGCCAGCCAGGGGTCGTTGTACCCGGCGCTTCATCGGCTGGAAATGCGCGGGCACATCAGATCCGAGATGGCGCCGTCCGAGAACAACCGCCGGGCGCGGATCTACACGTTGACCAAGGCCGGTCGCGAGCAACTGGAGACCGAGACGGAATCGTGGGAGCAGTTCGCGGCGTCGATGCGGCGGGTCTTGCGAACAACGTAGGGTAACCACGGAGTCGATCATGCTGACGCGCCCGCTCGCGTACCTGAAAGGGCTTCTCCGCCGCGATGCCATCGATGCCGAAGTGAACGAGGAACTGCGCTTCCACGTGGAGATGGAGACGCGGGCGAACATCGAGCGCGGGATGGCACCTGTGGAGGCGCGGCGTGCGGCACTGTTGGATCTTGGCGGGGTGACCCAGACGAAAGAAGCGGTGCGCGAGGTGCGCACGATCTGGCTCGACTCGACCTGGCAGGACGTGAAGTACGCGGTCCGCCGGCTGCGGCGTGAACCCGGCTTTGCGACCACAGCCATTCTCACGCTGGCGTTGGGCATCGGTGCGAACACGGCCATCTTCAGCGTCGTGGACGCAGCGCTGTTCCGCCCGCTTCCGTACAGGAACGCCGATCGGTTGGTCGACATCCACGTGGAACTGACGACACGCAGCGGAGTTCACGCGTGGTTCAACGCGCCAGGCGCGTACGCCGAGCGCCTCCGGGCAATCAGCCACGTCTTCGACGGAGTGGAAACCTTCAACGAACCTCGTTCCATGGCGTTGGCGGCCGGCTGGGGCGCGAGCCCACTGGTGGGCGCGATCGCGCCGAAGCTCCCGCAGCTCCTGGGCGTCTCCCCGCAACTCGGTCGCGGTTTCACTCGCGAGGACGTGTTCGCCGGAAACACGATCGTGATCAGTGACGAGTACTGGCAGCGGGCGTTCAACCGCGATCCTGCCGTCATCGGAAAGACGATCGCCTTCTCGGACCGGGCACGCGTGGTCATTGGGGTGATGCCGGCGACGTTTCGCTACTTCGTCGGCAGCCGCGCCGACGCGTGGTTAGCAGTGGGGGATCGTGACGCGGATCGAGTCGCCGCTCGTCTTCGTCCCGGCATGACACCCGTCCAGGCACAGCGCGAGGTCGGCGCCGTATTTGGCCGCGCCGGCAGGCCCAGGCGCTTCGAGATCCTCCAGGCTGGATCAGATCGCGGAACCGGCGGGTTCGGCGCCGTGCCAACCCGCACGATGCTGTTGACGCTGCTTAGTGCCGTCGGCTTTGTCCTCGTGATTGCGTGCGCCAACGTTGCGAACCTCCTCCTCTCTCGCACGCTCACGCGCCACCGGGAAATCGCGGTACGGCAGGCACTCGGCGCTTCGCGCTTCCGTCTCGCCCGCCAGTTCCTGGTTGAAGGTCTGGTGCTCTCCGGCGTGGGTGGCGTCGCGGCGACCGTGCTCGCGTGGTGCGTCATCCACGTCCTCCCGGCGCTTCTCACGGCGAACCTGATCCGCACCCTATTCGGCGCGTCGCTGCCGGTACTGGATGTTCGGGTGATCGCATTTGGAGTGGCGGCCGCGATAGTCACGGGCGTCCTGTGCGGCACCATGCCAGCGCTTCGGGCGTCGCGCACCGTGGGAGTGGGAGGCCTGCTCGCAAGCGGGCGTCAGATCGCCGGAGCTTCGCGTGGACAGCGTCGCCTGAGGAACGCGTTTCAGGCGGTGCAAGTGGCGCTGACGCTCGTTTTGCTCGCAGGCGCTGGCCTGCTGGTCGCGAGTTTCATCCGCATGTTCACCATGCCGAGAGGTTTCGATGAGAAAAACCTCGGCTATGCATCATTCGATTTTCCGCACTACGCCGACGCACAGCAACGCGCGTTCTTCGATCAGCTGACCGAGCGGATGGCCGCACTTTCGAGCGTGCGCGGAGCCACTCCAGGCAAATCGCCGGTTGGCGGCTATTTGGAGAAGTTCCTCCTGGAACACAGCGATGGACCCCAGTCGGTTGGGGTGCCCGCGGAGTCATTCCCGGTCGGGGCGGACTATTTCAGAGTGGCGGGCATTGCCTTGAAGGAAGGCCGAACGTTCGGTCCGCAGGACGGACCGAATGCCCCGAGTGTTGCGATCATCAGCGAGAACGCTGCGCGGCGCTTCTGGCCCGGACAGAGCCCAATTGGACGGCACTTCCGTTTAGACAGGCACGATGCGTCCTTTACGGTCGTGGGTGTTGTTGCCCACATCAAGACGATTCAAGGCCCGCGAGTCGGCATTGAGATCTACCTGCCTGTCGAACAGTTCGGCTGGTCGCCCGAACTGCTGTTTCGCGTGAGCGGCAATCTCGCGCCCGCAATTGCTGGGATCAGGGCGCAGGTCCGTGCGGTCGACGCGAAGGTGACCGTCACGAGCATCGGCATGATTAGCCAGCAGTTCGCGGATTTCGATCCTCTTGGCATGCCGCGGATGCAGGCGGTCCTGATGGGTGTCTTCGCGGCAATTGCGTTACTGACGGCGACGGTGGGTCTCTACGGTCTGCTGTCGTACTCGGTAGGTCAGCGCACCGGCGAGATCGGAGTCCGCATCGCGCTCGGCGCCGATCTGTCGTCCGTGCGCTGGCTGGTGATCCGAGACGGGCTGGGACCGGTCATCGTGGGGCTGGCGAGCGGCCTTGTTGCTGCCTTGTGGTTCTCACGGTTGCTCACGGCGCAGCTCTTCCAAGTCAAGCCGTACGATCCGGCTACGTTCGTGACCATTCTGGTCCTGTTCCTCGGTGTTTCCTTCGTCGCTGTCATGGTGCCCATGCGGCGCGCCACTCGGATTGATCCGGCGGAGGCTCTCAGGACTGAGTAGCGGTCAAGTCATCCCGGCATCCATTCGGCATCGGGTGCAGGGGACTCAACGACGCGACACCGGAATCTCTGGCGCCGCTGTGTTTCTTTTGTGTCACTCATCGGCAGTCATCGGTAGTTGGCGCCGACGTTCAGGGAGCCCAACTTCGACGAGAAATCGGGCCGTCTGGCTCCCCACACCGTTCGCGGACCGCGGCCGGATGGCCTGTTGCGCAGCGGCGCGTCGCGGCACCGCGATAATCGCCAGCGTCTAAAACGGCCAGCGCCGCAGGGCATCAGCGAGGTTGAGCGGGCGCACGGCCTGCGGCCGTGGCCCGCGACCCGAGCGGCCAGCGGACGCAAATGGCGCGCAGCCGTTTTTCCGCGGTGGCCGCGCCGCGACGCAGCGCGACGGGCCGTCCAGCCGGTCCGAAGACTGGGCTCGAGCCGGTGGCCCGGCCTGCGCTGGTCGCGGTCAACACGCCGCGGTCATCGCATCGGCTGCCGACCGGTCTCGCGCCGTGGCTCGGTGTTATTTCTTCTTCGGAACCGCCGGAGGCGGAACGTCGACGTCGAACGTGCCGGGGGGAATGGGGACGTTCAGCTGGACGTCTTCGAGCTTCAAGACATCGCTGTCGCCGCCGGGGAACGACATCTTCAGCTCCGCCAGCATGCTGGTGTCGCGGGTCACCCAGATCTGCAGCCGGTCCAGCCCCTGCGAGATCTGCTTGCGCTTGGGCACCAAATCGATCTGGTACAGCCCCGCCATGTCCGGGTCGATGAAGGCGCGCACGGTGAACGCCCTGCGAAGCTGGCCGGGAGTGGCGTTGGTGAAGTACTTGTTCACCGTCTTCATGATCTCGGTGATGTCGATCCGCTCGGTCGCGCCCCCGTCCGGGTGAATGATCGCCAGGCGATTGGTGTCGAAGAGGATCGTCTTGCGCTCGGGCGCCGTGTATTTGATCAGCATCCGAGTCGGCCGGGTGCCGACCAGTTGGCCGGGCGCCGACTTGGTGCCGATCAACGTGCCCTGGGCCACCATCGGCCTGGCCAGCAGCGACGACGTCGTCGTTTCCGTGAAGCGCGCGCGAATTGTTTCCCTCGTCGCCTCGGCCGCGGCGATGCGCGCGTGGAGCTCGTCGAACAGGTCGCGCGGCGCCGCAAAGACGCCGACTACGAGGCCGGTCAGTGCAAGCAGGATGGCTGTGATGCGAAGGACCATGTGTGGATGATGCGGCCAGAGCGAGCAAGAAACGACTGGCGGGCGACTTGAACGGGCCGAACAGCTGATGATACCGTACCGCGCCATGCGCGACAACGCGGTCGTCACCGGCGCCGGATGCGTGTCGAGTCTGGGGATCGGCGCACAGACCTTCGTAGGCGAGCTTCTCGCCGGTGGCAGCGGGATCTCGCCCGTCACCGCCTTCAGCACCGAGGGATGTCGCGCGCACACCGCCGCGCTCATCCGTGGGTTCGACGCGGCCCGCTATATCGACCCGATGAAGCTGCGGCGCATCGACGAGGTGGGCCGGCTCGCCCTGGCCACCTGCCGCCTGGCGCTCGAAGACGCCAGCCTGCCGGCCGGCACCGAGCACGTCGGCGTCGCGCTCGGGACGGCCACGAGCGGCCTGCACAGCACCGTCGCGCACGTGCACCGGCTGATGACGGCCGGTCCCGGCGCCGTGGCCGCGCTCGGGTTCAGCAATACCATCGGCAACGCGGCGGCCAGTCTCTGCTCGATCGAGTTCTCGCTGCACGGACCGAATGTCACGATCGCGCAGAAGCAGGCGTCGGCCCTCGCCGCCATTGCCTTCGCCGTCTCGGGATTGTCCGACGGCCGGGCGTCGGCCTTCCTGTGCGGCGGCATGGACGACATCGAGGAACAGTTCTTCCGCGTGCACGATCGGTTGCACGTCTCGTCGCCCGCCGGCGGCGGGGAAGAAGCGAGCCGGCCGTTCGACGCCCGTCGCAACGGCCTGGTTCTCGGGACCGGCGGCCACATCCTCGTCGTCGAAACGGCCTCGTCTGCGGCGAAGCGCGGCGTGGAACCCTACGGCGAGATCCTCGGCATCGGCGCCACTTCGTCGGACTGTGCGTTGAACGCCTGGCCCACGGAGCCGTCGGGAATCGTGCGCGCGATGGAAACCGCGCTCCACCACGCCGGTGTCGCTGTCGAAGAGGTGTCGGTTGTCTTCGCGGCTGCCAACTCAACCCGGATGCTGGACCGTGTCGAGGCGGAGGCGATCGCGCAGGTCTTTGGTCCGCGCGGCGTGCCGGTGGTGTCGCTGAAAGGCGCGCTCGGCGAGTTCGGCGCGTCGGGCGCGGCCGCGCTCACGGCCGCTCTCTTCTGTCTTCGCGGCGGCACGTTGCCGCCCACGCTTGGATGCGAGCAGCCGGATCCCGCCTGCCCGGTGGACGTCAGCGCCTGCGCGCGCACCGCGAACGGCCGGATCGCCCTCGTCAACGCCACGGCGGATGGAGGGGCGCAGTACAGCCTGGTGGTGCGAGCGCTCGACCGACGAGGTTGAACGCGAGGTCTGACTTGGGCTACAGTCGAACGCGAATAAGTCCCGCTTTCTTGAGCCGTGTGCCGCCGTATTCCGATGGATCAACCACTCTCGACGCAGATAAAAGAGGCGATCGTCCGCTGCCTTCGCCTGCCGATTGCCCCACGCGACATCGCGGACGACATCCCGCTGTTCGGCGAAGGTCTCGGTCTCGACTCGATTGACGTGCTCGAGCTGGTCCTCGAACTCGAGCGGTCGTTCGGCGTGAAGATCACCGACGAACAGCTGGCCCGACGCACGCTCCGCAGCGTCACGACGATCGTCCAGCTCATCGAGCAGACCCGGGGAGAGGCGCCGGCAGCCTCGAGCTGAGGCGCCCGTGACCGCAGCGCTGCACAACTTCCTCACGATCGACGTCGAAGAGTGGTTTCACGTGTGCGGCGTGGACGGCCCGCTCCGAGCGGAGCGCTGGCCCGCGCTGCCCAGCCGGGTGGAGTTCACGACCGACATCACGCTCGAGCTGCTGGCCCGCCACCACGTCACGGCGACGTTCTTCGTGCTTGGCTGGGTGGCCGAACGCCATCCACTCCTCGTTGCGCGCATCAGGAGCGCGGGCCACGAAATCGCGTCGCACGGCTGGTCGCACCGGCGCGTGTACGAACTCGACGAGGCATCCTTCGAGGCGGATCTCGCGCGAGCCACTGGCGCGCTCGAAGCGGCCGGCGCGCCGGCGCCGATCGGGTTCCGCGCCCCCGAATGGTCGATCAACGATCGCTCGCTCTGGGCCTTGCCTGTTCTCGCGCGGCTCGGTTTCCGCTACGATTCGAGCATGACCCCCCTGCGCCTGGTGGGTAACCCGCATTACCCTCAGGATCCTCATCGGCGCGAGACTCCAGGCGGCAGCCTGCTCGAGATCCCGCCGATGGTCGGACGCCGCTTCGGCCAGCACATCCCGCTGGGCGGAGGATGGGGACTGCGGATGAGCCGGCCCGCGACCGTCATCCGCGAAATCGCCAGGCGCAACCGGCGCGGGGAGCCGGCGACGCTCTTCGTCCATCCCTGGGAGCTCGATCCGCAACCTCCGCGCGTAACCCTGCCGTGGGCGCTGAGGTTCAGCCATTACTACAGGCTGTCCGGCTTCGGTGAGCGTCTCAATGAGATAGTGGCCAGCGCTCCATTCGGTCCTATCGGCGACTGGGCCGTGACGGGTGATTCAGCATGAAGCAGCTCTACCTGTTGGCCGTCGCCGTGTGTCTCGCGGCGGCGCCCGCGCTCGGGGCTCCAACCCCGCCGAAGGGCCTGGGCGTTGACGAAACGCTGGACAAGGACGCCATTCTCGCGCCGGCGCTCGATCGCGCGCGGCTCGGCGCCACCGATCTGCCGGTCTTCGTCCGCCTGCTCGTACGGCGCGGCGATCTCGGACCAACCTCCACGGATTTCACGCGCCTCGACCAACGCCTCGACCTGTACGGTCACCGGAACATTCCGGTCGTCCTGACGCTGGTCGATCCGCCGACCACCGCGGCGGCCATCGACGGGTGGCGCGCCACGCTGCGTGCGCTGGTCGAACACGCCCGCGGCAAGGTGGCGGCCTACCAGGTCGGCGATCGCCTCGAGAGCGCCACGCGGCCCGCGCCCAGGGAGTACGCGTACCTGCTCAAGTTCGTCGCGGTCCAGGTCCGCTCGATCGACAACGCCGCTCTCATCGTCGAAGGCAGCCTGGCGCCGCAGGGCGCGGCCACGTGGCAGAAGCAGTTGTACGACGAGGAGATCGCCGCCTACGTGGACGTCGTCACGGTTTCGGTCGCGACGGACGAGGATCTGGCGGGGACCGACGCCGCGCTGTCCGCGCTCGACGACCTCGCGACCAAGGACGACCCGACGGCGACGATGGGTGCTACAGGCCTCGTGCTGCCGGACGACGGCCGCGCGGCGGCGCAGCGGCTGATCGGCTGGCACCTGGGTCACCTCGGGGGCCGCAGCGTCTTCACCACGTGTGCCGCGGGCGCGGATGCGTTCGCAGGCGCGTTGCGGGCGGCGATGAGCGTGAAGGACGTGATCGCCAGCGAGATCGTGACGCTGGACGAAAAGGCGGCCGCGCTGAAGCTGTCCGTCAACGGGCAGGACGTCACCGCCTCGATTCCACACCGGCTCCTCTATAACATGACGACGTTCGCCACCTACCTGGTCTACTGGTCCCCGGAACGTTCGGGCCAGCGCCTGGAGGTGAACCTGCACCTGGCGTCGCCCGGCACGACCGCCGTGCGCGACGCCGCGGCCGCGACGACGGTGAAGCTCGGCGCCGCCGATGCCGTACGAGACGAGGCCGCGAAGACCTCAACGGCCCGGGTGGAGCTATCCGATCGGCCGCTGCTCGTCGACTTCAACTACGGGGCAGAGGATGTCTACGCCCAGCGGTCCGAGGCGGCGGCTCGCGCGATGCCGACGGTCGAAGAGATCGTGGCGCGCTACCAGCAGTCGGAAACGGCCCAGGACGCTCTCGTCCGCAACTACATCGCCAACGCGCGGGTGGACATTCATTTCCAGCCGACAGCGCTCGATTCCTACGACGTGATCGTCGAGAACAAGTTCTTCTGGGACCCGGAAACGAGCGAGTGGCAGGAGCTGAGCTTCTCGCTGAACGGCACCCGCTTCGGCCGCAATCGCCCGCCGTTTCCGTTGCTGCAGCCGGAGAAGGTCCTCTCGCTGCCGCTGACGCTGCGGTTGAACCGCGATTACGTCTACCACCTCGACGGGACCGAGCGCGTCGGCGATCGTCCCTGTTACGTCGTGCGCTTCGATCCGGTGGATCAGACGCGGGCGCTCTATCGCGGCAAGGTCTGGATCGACAGCGAGCGCTACGTCCGGTTGAAGGTGCAGGCAGTCGAGACCAACCTCACGGCGCCGGTCGTGTCCAACGAGGAAGTGCAGACCTACGAGCCGGTGGGCCGCATCAACGGCCAGCCTGTCTACCTGTTCTCGAAGCTCGTCAGCCATCAGATCATGCTGATTGCCGGTCGCAACCTGCTCGTGGACCGGAACGTCACCTTCTCGGACTTCCACGTGAACGACGACGCGTTCGCGACCGCGCGGCAGCAGGCGCGCAAGAGCGACAGCATCATGTACCGCGACACCGACAAGGGGTTGCGGAACCTGATCAAGCAGGGCGACGAGCGTGTCGTCAGCGATCACCTGACCACCAACGCGAAGGCGCTGGCGCTCGGCGCCACCTTCGACCCCTCCTACGATTACCCGGTACCGCTGGTCGGCATCGACTACGTGAACTTCAATTTCCTCAACCGCGGCCTGCAGCTGGGGTTCATCTTCTCGGGCGTGCTGGGCGGCGGGAACCTCCAGAAGGCGAACATCGGCGGGACGAAATTCGACCTCAGCATCGATTTCTTCGGCATCGCGGTCAACAGCAACGACCAGGTGTACGACGCGCAGGGCGAGCGCAAGGACGAGCGGTTGCAGAGCCGCAAGGTGCAGACCGGCGCGAACCTGGGATACCAGGTGACCGACTTCCAGAAGCTCACGCTGGGCGCGCACGCGCAGTACGACCAGTTCAGCACCTCGCCGACCAACACGGCCCCGAGCTTCGTGGTGCCGGTCAGCACGGCCACGTTGAACCCGAGCATCGCCTACGAGTACCGTCGCGGAGGCTACTCGCTCGTCACGGGCTACGCCTACTTCCGGCGCGCCAACTGGGTGGCGTGGGGAGACCCCACCGGCTTCGATCCGTCCACGCGCAGCTATACGAAATACAGCCTTGGCGTGAGCAAAGACTTCTATTTCCAGCCGTTCAGCAAGATCCACCTCAACGCCGCGTACTACGGCGGCGACCGCCAGGATCGCTTCTCGATGTACCGGTTCGGATTGTTCGACGAGACGCGGATGCGCGGGGTGCCGTCGGCCGGGGTCCGCTTCTCGGAGCTGGGGATGGTCCGCGCCGCCTACTCGTTCAACGCGTTCAACCTGTACCGCCTCGCCTTCTACGTCGATCACGCGGAGGGCCGGACGCCGACCGAGCGTACCTGGGCGCCGACGACGGGCGTCGGCACCGAGGTGAACTTTCCCGGGCCGCGCGGCACGATGCTGAAGCTCGGCGTGGGCAAAGGGTTCCTGCCGCAGATCTACCGGGGATCCGGTTCGGTGGTCGTCGAGTTCATGGTGTTCAAACCGATATGACACCGGCCGCGGGAGCACGCCTCATGCGGGCCGATCTGCACGTGCACTCGGTCCACTCGGGATTTACCCGCACGCTGCGGGTGTTCCGCAGCCGCGACTGCTATTCGAGTCCCGAGACGATCTACAAGACGGCGCGCGCCCGGGGCATGGACATCGTCACGATCACCGACCACGACAGCATCGACGGCTGCCTGGAGCTGCTGGCGAGCCACCCTGGAGCGCCCGACATCGTGATGGGCGAAGAGGTCGAGTGCCTGGTGCCGGGCACCGGCACGCGCGTGCACCTGGGCGCGCTCGGCCTCACCGAAGCCGATCATCGCGACGTCCAACCGCTGCGCGGCAACGTCTTCGACGCGGCGGCGATGCTGCGATCGCGCGGCGTGGCCCTCGTGCTCCACCACCCGTTTCATTTCTTCCGCGGCGAGATGGATCTCCGGACCTATCTCGATCGGCTGCTGCCGCTCGTGCACGCCGTCGAGGTGCGCAACGCCACCATGGGAGCGGCCCACAATGACCTTGCCGCGGCGGTCACGCGGGAATGGACTGGCAGCCGCGCCGGCGAGACCGGTGGCAGCGACGCGCACGTCCTCTCCCACGTCGCGGCCGCCTTCACGGAAGCGCCCGGCCGGTCGCGCGAAGAGTTCCTCGAGAGCCTGAAGCGCGGCGACTGCCGGGGCGCCGGGCTGCACGGCACCTCCGGTCGCCTGGCCTTCGCGATTTACGGCGTCGTGTTCAACTACTGGGCGGGACTGGTCGGCCTTCATCCCAGCGGGTTGACGCCCGCGCAACGAGCGGGCGCCGTGGGCTGCTCGCTGGTGTCGCTGCCCTTCCAGTTCATCCCGTTCCTCGTTACGCTGTTGCAGAAGCGGGGCGAGCGGCGCCGGGTGGCGCGCTGGCGGCGGGAGTTGCAAGGGGCCGCCCCCGCAACATTCGCGGACCGAGACGAAGGGTGACATGAAAAAACGCGTCGCGGTCACCGGGATGGGTTTGATTTGCGCCGTGGGCCTGGACCGGGAATCGGCATGGCAGGCGCTCTGCGAGGGACGCTGCGGCATCGGCGAGCTGACGCTCTTCGACGGCGCGGGCTATCGCAGCCGCATGGTGGCCGAGGTGCACCACGATCCGGCCGCGCACTTCGGGGCGCGTGAACGGCGCCGCTACGCGCGCGCCGATCAGTTCGCGGTGCTGGCGGCCGCTGAAGCGCTCGCCGATGCCGGCCTCTTCGAGACGAAGATCTCCCGGTCGTCGATCGGCGTGCTGCTGGGCGTCGGCGCCAACGACCTGCTGCGCAACGAGACGTACTATTCGCATGCGCTCGCCGGCAAACGCGCGCGGCCGTCGGAAATCCTCACCTACGTGAACGCGGCGTCGGTGGACAGCGTCGCACGGCACTTCGGCCTGACGGGGCTGCGCGCGTGCATGAATTCAGCCTGCTCGTCGAGCACCATGGCCATCGGCTACGCGGCCGACCTGGTGGCGAGCGGCCAGCTGGAGGCGGCGGTGTGCGGCGGCAGCGACGCGTTGTGCCGGACGGCGCTGAGCGGCTTCAACGCGCTGAGGCTGGTGGACGTGCAGCCCTGCCGGCCGTTCGACGTGACGAGGGCCGGCATGAGCGTCGGTGAAGGCGCAGCGGTGCTCGTGCTGGAGGATCTCGAGCGCGCGCGGGCTCGCGGCGCCCACGTCTACGTGGAGCTGGCCGGCTATGCGGCCTACTGCGAAGCGTACCATGCCACGGCGCCCGCGCCCGATGGCACCGCGGTGGCGGCGCTCCTCGACGCCGCCCTCGCCGCGTCGGGCGTGTCGGCCGGGGACGTGGACCACGTGAACGCGCACGGCACCGGCACCCTCGCGAACGACAAGACCGAGGCACAGGGAATCCGGCGGGCGTTTGGCGCTCGGGCCGCGCAGCTCCCGGTCACCTCGATCAAGTCGATGGTCGGGCACTGCCTGGGCGCGGCCGGCGCCGTGGAGGCGGTGGCGCTGGCGCTGACGATCGAACGCGGCGTCATTCCGCCGACGATCCACCACGGTCAGACGGACCCTGAATGCCAGGTGGTGGACATCGTCGCGAACCAGTCGCGCTGCCAGCCGGTCCGGTGCGGCATCTCGACGTCGCTCGCCTTTGGCGGCAACGACGTCGCCATCGTGATGCGCCGCGCGGACTAGCCAAGTCCGCCGTCCACGCCGATCGCCTGCCCGGTGATGTAACTCGCCCCGTCCGACGCGAGGAACGCGACGAGCGCCGCAACTTCGTCCGGCCGCCCCGGTCGGCCCAGCGGGATCAGCGCGCGCAGCCCCTGTCGCTGCTGCTGCGGCATCGCCTTGATCAACTCCGTCTCGATCAGTCCTGGCGACACCGCGTTCACCAGCACGCCGTAGGACGCCACTTCGCGCGCCAGAGTGCGCGTGAAGCCCACCAGGCCCGCCTTCGATGCCGAGTACGCGGTCTGTCCCGGCGGCCCGATGTCGGCGCTGCGCGATGCGATGTTGATGATGCGTCCCCAGTGCTGCATCAACATTCCCCGCAGGACCGCCCGGACGCACATGAACGGACCGCCCAGGTTCACGGCCATCACGTCGTCCCACCGCGGCCGATCGAGGAACGCGACGAGGGCGTCATTCACCACGCCCGCGTTGTTGACCAGGATATCCACCTGACCGAGCGTGGTGGCGACCTGCTCGAAGAAGGCCGCAACCGCCGCCTCGTCGCGCACGTCGCAACGAGCGGCCATCGCCCTGGCGCCCGTCCCAACGAGGGCCTGCTCCGTGTCCCGCGCCGCCTCTTCGTTCTGCCGGAACGACACGCCGACCGCGGCGCCGCGTTTCGCGAGCGTAAGGGCGATCGCGCGGCCGATCCCGCGCGTTCCGCCGGTGACGACGGCCACACGACCGACGAGAGAACCGTGCTCGGTCACTGATCTTCACCTGCGAGAATGGGGCAGTGGATGCCGCCAGGGCGTGCCTACGGTAGCGCCGGCCCCGGGACCGGTCAAGAAACCCGCCGCCGAACCCGCGAAGATCTCCCGGAAACGCCTCCCGACCCCATTTCGGTCGCGTGATGCCGCTCATCCGGGCTGCGTACGCTAGAATGCGCCACCGACTTTGACCTGCCCCCGCCCCAGGCTCGCCATCAGACGTTCCGAGTCCGCTCACATGGAGCCCATCATGCGCACACGTTTCCTGTCACTCTTGACGGCCGTCCTGCTCGTTGCAGCCGGCTTTGCCGGACGCGCCCAGGTCCAGCCGCCGCAGACCCAGAAGCCGCCGATCCAGAAACCGCAGACCCAGCCGCCGCAGACCCAGAAGCCCGCGCCGGCTACACCGGCGCCCCAGGCCGCCAGGACGCCGCAGGCTCCGCCCAAGCCGCCCGCTCGCACGCTTCCGGCGTCGCCCGGGCCCGTCGAGTACGGCCCCGCGAAGGGCACGCTCATCATCGTCGGCGGCGGCAACACGGACGGCACCGGCATCGTCGAGAAGTTCATCGAACTGGCCGGGGGATTGGACGCGAAGTTCATCATCGTGCCCACCGCGGGTGGCAACAAGAACCCGGACGGGACCTTGCACGAATACAAAGAGGAACAGGTCATCGCGCCGTGGCTGAAGCGCGGTCTCAAGAACGTGCACATGCTCCATACGGCCGACCCGAAAGTGGCTGACACCGAGGTCTTCGTGAAGGACCTGCGCGAGGCCAATGGCGTGTGGTTCGACGGCGGCCGCCAGTGGAACATCGTCGATTCCTTCGCGAACACGCTCACGCTGAAGGAATTCCACAAGGTGCTGGAACGGGGCGGCGTCATCGCCGGCAGTTCGGCGGGCGCGACCATCCAGGGCGACTATCTCGTTCGCGGCGACACGTCGGGCGCGGACGTGATGATGACGGCCGAGCCCAACCATCAACACGGCTTCGCGTTCCTGCGCAAGTCCGCGATCGACCAGCACCAGAATACCCGCCAGCGTTGGGACGATCTCAACGAGGTGATCGAGAAGATGCCGGACCTGCTCGGCATCGGCCTGTCCGAGGGCACCGCCATCATCGTCACCGGCGACACGTTCGAGGTGATGGGCAAGTGGAAGGTTGCGATCCACGACAACCAGCGGCTGTATCAGCCGTGGGAGAAGCCGTATTACGTGCTGTCGGCTGGTGACGTCTACGACATGAAGGCGCGCAGGATCATCAAGCTGGGCATCGGCGCCACCCCGCCGCGCCGGCCGACCACGACCACGACCCCGACGGACGGCGTTATCAAGTAACCGGCTGTGGGGCCGGTCGTGAGCCGGCGAACCGCTCACGACCGGCCTTTGCAGCGCCCGCGTGTTTCTTTGGCGGCCGAATGGCCCGAGATCGGCCCGGAATTGCTTCGCACCGGGCAGTTGAGGTATCGTCCGCGCACCCCCAGCCCGCTTCATCCTGACTGCGATCCACACCAACGGAGGCTGTATGACGAGTCGCCCGCCTAAACCCTTGAGCGACCTCAAGCTGAGACGATGGTCTCGCTTCGCAATTGCGCTGCTGGTTGCGCTTCTTCCCCTGACGCTCGTGGCGCAGCAGGCGGCGACGCCGCAGGCGCCCGCGAAGCAGGCGGCCCCGCAGACGTGGGCCGACCGAATCCTCAACCAGGACAGCTACGCGACGCCGCCGCCGGAAGTGGCGGAGGCCGTGCTGGCGCCGCGTCATTTGAACGTGACGCTCTCGAACCTCAGTCCGGACAAGAAGTGGTTCCTGAACCAGATCGGCGACGGCGCCGTGCCGATGAGCATCTTCTCGAAGCCGTTCGACGAGCTGGGCGGCGTGTTCATCGACTTCAAGGCGAATCGCAGCCGGACGCTGACGATCAGCAACAACGCCGGCATCCAGATCATCTCGGCCACCGACGGCACGAAGAAGCAGATCGCCATTCCGCCCAACGCCCGGATCACCAACGCCACGTGGGTGCCGGACGGCTCGGGCGTCGCCTACTTCGTGCACACCGAGGACGCGACGCACATCTGGATTACGGATCTGGCCACCAACAAGCCGCGGCAGATCACGCCGCGACCGGTGCTGGCGACCATCGACACGACGTTCGATTTCACCAAGGACGGCAAGCAGATCGCGACGGTGCTCATTCCGGACGGCCGTCCGCCGAGGCCCGTGGAGCCGATCGCGCCGACCGGCCCCGAAGTGAAAGTGTCCGAGGACAACGCGAAGGCCCGGCTGCGGACGTTCCCGAGCCTGATGTCGCTGCCCTACGAGTTCCAGCTCCTCGAGTGGCACGCGACGGGTCAGATGGCCCTGATTGACGTGCCGCCGGCCCCGGCGGCGGGCAAGAGCGCGGCCAGGCCCGCGCCCGCCAAGGGCGCCAAACCCGGTCTGACGCCCGGCCTGAAGAAGATCGGCCAGCCGGCCATGATCCGCTCGGTCGATATCGCGCCCGACGGCAAGTACGTGCGCGTGACGCTCATGACCAAGCCGTTCTCCTACATCGTCCCGGTGAGCAACTTCGGTTCGCTCGAGCAGATCTGGGACGCCGACGGCAAGATGCTGGCGAAGATCAGAGAGACGCCGCTGAACCTCGGCGTGCAGGACGACACGCAGCCGCCGCCCGATCCGACGCAGGCGCCGGCGGCCGGCGGTGGCGGCGGACGCGGCGGCCAGGAGCAGGGCAAGCGCGAAATGGCATGGCGCGACGACGGCCAGGGACTCACCTACCTCGAGCAGGAGCCGGCACCGGCGGGTGACGCGACGGCCGGTGGCGGCCGCGCGGGCGGCAGGGCCGGAGCAGGCCGCGGCGCGGCGGCTGCGGGCGACCCGGCGGCGGGCGGACAGGGCCGCGGACAGGCGGCGCAGCGCAAGGATCGCCTGTATCAGTGGCTGCCGCCGTTCGAGGACAAGGGCGCGAAGGTGCTCTTCGAGAACAACACCCGCATGACAGGCCATCGTTTCTCGCCGGACATGCAGACGCTGTTCTTCCGCGAGACCAGCGGCCAGAACACCGTCGAAGTGGCCGTCAATTTGAAGGACCCGGCGACGCGGTACACGCTCGCGCGGTTCCGCACGGATGATCCCGCGGCCAACCCCGGCACCATCGTCATGGCGCATCGCGCCGGCGGCGGCGGACGCGGCGGCGCGGCCCCTGCGGGCGGCGGACGCGGCGGCGCGGGCGGCCCGGGCGGCGGCATCGTCCAGGTGTCGGCCGACGGCAGCAGCGTGTTCTACCAGGGCGCGATCTACGACAAGAACCCGGACCAGGTGGGACCGAAGACCTTCGTCGACAAGGTCGCCATCAAGACGGGCGAGAAGAAGCGGCTCTACGAGAGCGACAACAACGACGTGTACGAGAGCGTCGCGGCGCCGATCGATCTCGAGGCCGGCCGCTTCATCGTCGAGCGCCAGAGCCCGACGCAGGTGCCGCAGTTCTTCCTCGTGGACGGCACGGCGCGGAAGCAGCTGACCGAGAACAAGGATCTGTTCCCGGACCTGACGAGCGCCCGCAAGCTGCGCATTCCCGTCGAGCGAGCCGACGGGTTCAAGTTCAAGGTGAGCGTCATGGTCCCGCCGGGCTGGAAGGAAGGCACGAAGCTGCCGGCGCTGTTCTGGTTCTACCCGCGCGAGTTCACAACGCAGGACGAATTCGATCGGCCGGATCGTACGTTCAACAAGAACACGTTCACCAATTACGGCAGCCGTTCGATGCAGTTCCTGGTGCGGCTCGGCTACGCCGTGGTGGTCGATACGCCGGGGGCCATCCCGATCGTCGGGCCGACCGGCGCGCAGAACGACAACTACGTGAACGACCTGCGGAACAGCCTGTCGGCAGTCATCGACGAACTGGATCGGCGGGGCATCGCCGACCGCACGCGGCTGGCCATCGGCGGCCACAGCTACGGCGCGTTCACGACGGTGAACGCGATGGTCCACACGCCCTTCTTCAAGGCGGGGATCGCGGGCGACGGCGCCTACAACCGCACGCTGACGCCGCTCGGCTTCCAGAGCGAGCGCCGCGACCTGTGGCAGGCGCCGCAGGTGTACCTGGGCATGTCGCCGTTCATGTACGCCGACCACCTGTCGGGCGCCCTGCTCATGTATCACGGCCTGCACGACCAGAACGTGGGCACCGACCCGACCAACTCGCTGCGGTTGATGCACGCGCTCAACGGTCTGGGCAAGACCGCGGCGCTCTACCGGTATCCGCTGGAAGATCACGGGCCGGCCGCAAAGGAAACGCTGCTCGACCTGTGGGCGCGCTGGTCCGCGTGGCTGGACAAGTACGTCAAGAACCCGCAGAAGCCGGCGGACAAGAAGATCACGACCGACAATCCACCGGCGCCGGAGCTGGTGGTGACACCGGTCAAGAAGTAGCAGGAGCGGAGGACTTCAGACTCCGGACGCACATCAGGGCGGCGGTCTCGGACCGCCGCCCTGTTCTTCTTTCGAGCGAACCTCCCGCCCGCCCGCGCCATCCGCCCTTCGATCGAGACCCGTCTCCCTGTGCCACAACGGCCTTCCCGCGGAACCCAATGCTCGGCTGCACCCGACGGCCGCCGGAACTGACGCTGTGCGGTCGCGGGTGAGCCGCGGCCGGTAGGCGGACGAAAGAACCGGCTGGCCGGCCGGCCGGCTACGCCGCGCTGCGAGTTCGGCGCTGGTCGATCGGCGCAAGGCTGAGGCGCAAACGGAAGGGGCGCAACAGGCGATTGAGCGTCTCTTGGGTGGGGTTGTGGCGCGGGTTGATGGCTCGCAGGACATTCGGGCCGGCCATGTGGACAAGCGCGGCGTACTCCTTCACGCCCATCGCGCGGATGACCTTGCCCAGCGCCCGCTGGACGGACACTCCGTCTTCCATCGCCGCCAGGAGGAACTCGCGCGCGAAGTCCATGTCTCTCAGGTCTTCGGCGAGCCCCTCGTTCCAGTCCCTACTTCGGCGTGCCACGGCTCGTTGCCTCCAGGTAGTCGGTCCAGTATTCCTGCGCGCGGCGAATATCGTGGCGTTGCGACGCCTTGTCCCCTCCGATCAACAACAGGACGATCGCGTGCTCGGGGCGGCCGAAGTAGATCCGGTAACCGGGGCCGAAGTCGCAACGAGCTTCCCACACGCCGCGGCCGACCGCGCGATGGTCGCCGAGCTTGCCCATCTCGAAGCGAAGGACCCGGGCCTGCAGCCGGGCGCGCACACGCACATCCAGGCGGGTCAGCCAGGTGCGAAACGGGCTTGCTCCCTGGGCTGTCAGGTACTCGCGGACGCTCAACTTCGTCGTCGCCACGTCAGGTAAATATTATCACATCGGATACCAATACGTGCGTAAACGCCGCCCAACAAGCGCTTGCACCCGGGCGCGATCATGAGGCACCGCGGGTGAAGGGCGATCGGCAGCCGGACGACGCAGATCATGTCCCGACTTTGTCTGACCATCGTGGCGTCGTTGGGTCTGTGGAGCGCGAGTGCTCCCGGATCTGGTCCTCCGCCACCACGTGAGCTGACCTGCGATGCCACATTTGGCCCGGCCATCGCGTCCACGGACCTGGTCCGACGATCAGGTGTAGGGTTGAACCTGAAACCGTACAGCCGTACAATTGTACGATTATGCCAGAGCGCACCGTCGCTATCGACACGTCTGCCGTTCTCGCTGTTCTCCTCAGCGAGCCGTCGCGCCCCGCGCTGATAGCGGTGACGGAAGGGCGCGCCCTCGTTGCGGCGCCCTCGCTGCCGTGGGAGGTTGGCAATGCCCTCATTGCCGGGGTCCGGCGGCGCAAGTTGACGGGCGTGGCGGTCCAGCAGGCGTGGGCGAGCTATGGGCAGATCCCGGTTCGACTGACACAGATCGACGTCGCGGCGGCGCTGGATCTGGCAGTGTCGCTCGGAGTGTACGCCTACGATGCGTACGTGTTGGAGGCGGCGCGCGATGCCCGTGCGCCGTTGTTGACGCTCGACGCCGCTCTGGCTCGGGCCGCCCGAACCATCGGGTTGACTGTGATGGAGTTGCCGGCATGAAGGTGTACACCTGCTCGGAGGCGCGCCAGCGTTTCGCAGAAGTGCTCCGACACGCGAAGCGGGAAGGGCAGGCCCAGATTCGGCGACGCGACGGCGAACTGTTCGTGGTGCAACCGGCACAATCGGTTGGCTCGCCGCTCGACGTGCCAGGAGTTGAATCAGGCCTCACCGCGCGGGAAGTTGTCGACTTGGTTCGGGACAGTCGGCGGTCAACCGAACGTCTGCTGCCGCGTACGCCGGCTCACGTGCAGCGGACGCGCCGGTGAGACGGAAGCGCCGCGGGTGAAGCCGATCTGGGCAGGCGAACCGCGGGTGTTCTGCGGCCGAAGGCATTCGCCACGCCGGATTGATCGCGAGCATCATCGCGACCACTGCTGTGGTAACCATGCAACTGCGTCGTCGCCGACAGCGTCGCCGCGTGGTATGACGCATCCGGGTCAGCCTGCTTTGGCGCACGCTGCCTGACAGGCATGCACCCTACGCCCGTCTTCGGGCCGCCGCTTCTTGTTGTGGCCTCACCTGGTCACGATTTCAACGGGTTCCCGCTTCCGCCGGCGGTCGTTGGTGACGAACAGGATCGCGCCCGCAACGAGCGCCGCGACGCCGGTCACGATCTGTTCCATGGACGCGCCAGCCAGGATCGCAAGCGAGACGAGCACGGCGAGCACCGGAACGAGCGGCCCGAACGCGATGACGAAGGTCGCGGGCTTCACGGTGGTGGCGAACCGTGGATGGCGGAGCACCAGCGTGGAGGCGCATGCGCCGGTATAGGTGACCAGCCGGGCCACCGCGCTCGCCGCGGCCAGCTTGGCAAATGATCCCGACAGCGCGAGCCCGAGCGCGACCGTCGAGGTGAAGACAATCGCGTTGGCCGGCGTGCGCCACACGCGGTGGATCCTGCCGAAGAAGCGCGGCAGCTCCCCGTTTTCCGCCAGCGCGTACAACATCCGCGACCCCGTCAGGATGTGCCCCGCGTTGTTCCCGGTCATCGACAGGATCGAACCAACGCCGATGAGCAGCGCGCCGCCTCCGCCCATGAAGAGCAGCGCGGCATCGGCAACCGGTGTTTTCGACGCGGCCAGCCCAGGCAATATGCCGCCGGTCACCATCTGGGCCAGCGCCATGACAAGCGTCACGGTGACAATCGTTATCAGCAGCGCGAACGGCACGTATCGCCGCGGGTTGGTCGTTTCCCCGGCCGGCACCGGGATCACGTCGTAGCCGCCGAACGCGAAGTTGAGCAGGAGCGCCGCGGCCGCGGCCTGGCGCCAGCTCACCGGCGGGAGCGGCGCGAGGCGCGTCAGGTCCATGAAGAACAGGCCGGCGATGATGAAGATGCCGAGCGGCACCAGCTTGGCGATGGTGAGCGCGTTGACGACCCACGCGCTTTGCCGGATGCCGCGCATGTTGATGGCCGCCAGCGCGGCGATGAGGCCGACGAGCAGGACGACGCGCCCTGCGCCGCCCGTCATCGCGGGCCAGTAGAACCCGAGCGCGAGCGCGATGCCGTTGGCGTTGGACGCCTGGCTGGTCACGCGCGTGAACCACTGCATCCAGCCGACTTCGAAACCGGCCAGCCGCCCGAACGCGGCGCGCGTGTAGAGGTACGGACCTCCCGTGCTGTCGAAGCGGCTGCCGACTTCCGCGAAGCACAGCGCGACCAGCAGCGACGTCAGGCCGACGAGCACGAAGGCGATCGGTCCCCAGGCGCCGACTTCGCCGGCCAGCGCCGCCGGGATCAGGAAGATGCCGCCGCCGATCACCTGGTTGATGCCGATGGCCGTCAGATCCCATCGGCCCAATGCGCGTTTGAGGCCCGTCGTCGCGTGCTCGGAGGTCGCGGCCATGATCAGCCTCGCCTTGGCAAGGCTGGAGCCTCGCCCTACCGGCGCCGGTGCGAGCCTATGCGCGCAACGTCTGGCCGTCAAGCCGCGGTCGGTTGGCGGGCCTCGCGCGTCAGCCGTTCTCGGGTGCCGGAGGCCGAGCGCGAGCACGCCGAACGCTCCGCAGACGCCGTGCACCGAGATGGCGCCGACCGGATCATCCACCTTCAGCCGGCGATCGACGAACCCGATTTCCACCTGGGCCACGGCCACTTGGATTTCGCCGGCTCGTTCGCGCCGGTCCGTGCAAAATAAGCAGGAAACAGGTTTCAGCAAAGTGGCAGACCGAGGCTCATCGGTGGTAACAGGCGACCCCGATCTGGACATCGCGGGCGGCCCGGTGTAAATACGCGTCCTGTACATTTGGTGCGAGCGCGCGCTTGCCAGGACCTCATGACCGAAGAAATGCCGCAGCCCTGCGCCTGGGTGGTCGCCGTCCGGATGGGCTACGGTCATCAGCGGACTGCCCACCCGCTCAGAGGCCTGGCGCCCGGCGGTGAGGTGTTGCTCGCGGACGACTACGCCGGGATGCCGGACAGCGACCGGTCGATTTGGCAGCGCACCCGCCGTTTCTACGAGACCGTTTCGAATGCGCGGCAGGTGCCGGTTGTCGGCGAAGCCGCCTTCGCCGCCTTCGACGTCGTCCAGCGAATCGGGCGGTTCTATCCGAAACGGGACCTCTCGCGGCCGGACTGGAACGTCCGCGCGCTGTATTCGCTGATGCGGCGGGGCTGGGGCCGCCATTTCGTGGACCGGCTGAAGGCCGCGTCGCCGGCGCTGCCGATCGTCACGTCGTTCTTCACGCCCGCGTTCATGGCCGAGTTCTTCGACTATCCGGGGGACATCTACTGCATCGTCTGCGATGCGGACATCGCGCGGGCGTGGGCGCCCATCGATCCGGCATCGAGCCGCATCAAGTACTTCGCGCCGACCCGGCGCGCCGCCGAGAGACTCCACCTGTACGGCGTGCGACCGGAAAACGTCTTCCTGACCGGCTACCCGCTGCCGGCGGAGAACGTCGGCGACGATCTCGCGGTCCTGAAGCTGGACCTGGCCCAACGGATCGTGAATCTCGATCCTGGGGGAAAATACATCGAGCGGTACGGCGCGATGGTCGCCGACAAGGTCGGGGAGTGGCCTCCGGGGCCGACCCGTCCGTTGACGATTCTCTTCAGCATCGGCGGCGCTGGCGCACAGAAAGAGATCGCAACCGACATGCTGTGGAGCCTGAAGAGCAGGATCGCGCGCGGCGAGGTGCGGTTCGTGATCTCGGCCGGTGTCAAACCGTGGGTGCGCGACTACCTGGAGCGTGCGATCGCGGCGGGCGGCCTTTCGACGTCAGGCGACGCGGTGCAGATCCTCTTCGCGGACAGCATGACGACGTATTTCGAGATGTTCGACCGGGCGCTGCGTACGACCGACGTGCTGTGGACCAAGCCGTCCGAGTTGTCGTTCTACTCGGCGCTCGGTCTTCCAATCGTGCTCGCGCCCGCGCTCGGGGCGCAGGAACAGGCGAACCAGGAGTGGCTGCTGCGGCTGGGCGCCGGAACGCTCCAGCAGGATCCCGCAAACGCCGGCGAATGGCTGTTCGACCTGCTGGAGAGCGGCTGGTTCGCCGAGGCCGCGATGGAAGGGTTCATCGAGGGCGAGGCGCAGGCCTCGCAGCAGATCGCCGCGATCCTGCGTCCGGCCGCGGCCACATTGTAGGTGCCCATGCGTTTTGCCATCACACGTGAAGTGAGTCCCGTCATCGGGCGATGCGAGCTGACCCACCTCTCGCGCGAGCCGATTGACGTCGATCGCGCGCGCCTGCAGCACGACGGGTACGAAGGCTGCCTGCGCGCGCTCGGCTGCACCGTCCATCGGTTGCCAGCCTCGCCCGACCTGCCCGATTCGGTGTTTGTCGAAGACTGCGCGATCGTGCTCGACGAACTGGCGGTGATGGCGCGGCCGGGCGCGGCGTCGAGGCGCGCGGAGACTGCGGCCATCGAGGCCGCGCTTGCGTCGTTCCGACCGCTTGGCCGCATCGAGCTGCCGGGCACGCTCGATGGCGGCGACGTGCTGCGGGTCGGCCGCACGCTGCTCGTCGGCGTCTCGTCGCGGACCAATGCCGCGGCGATCGATCAACTCGGACGCCTGGTCGGTCCGGTCGGCTACTCGGTCGGGGCGATCGAGGTGCGCGGCTGTTTGCACCTGAAGTCCGCGGTCACGGAAGTCGCGCCCGACACGCTGCTCGTCAATCGTGCCTGGCTCCCGGAGGACGCGGTGCGCGGGTTCGACTGCATCGAGATCGATCCCGCCGAGCCGTTTGCCGCCAATGCCCTGCGCATTGGCGACGCGCTCGTGTACTCGTCGGCGTTTCCGCGTACGCGCGAGCGCCTCGAGTCGTGTGGCGTCCGCGTCCATCTCGTCGATGTCTCCGAGCTGGCGAAGGCCGAAGGCGCCGTGACCTGCTGCAGCCTGATCGTGGAGAACGTGTAGGGTGATCTCACCAACGAACGTGCGGACCGCGCCTGGCCGTCGCGAGGACGTCCGCCGATGGACAGGCGAAGAGATCGCCAGCAGCGTGATCCACGGAGTGGGCGTTCTCGGAGCCTCCGTCGCGCTTCCGTGGCTTGTCGTCGTTGCCGTGGCGCGCGGCGACGCGTGGCGGCTGGCGGGCGGCGTCGTCTTCGCGGTCACGGCGCTGCTGCTGTTCTCCGCCTCGACGCTGTACCACGCCCTGCCGCCGTCGAAAGCGAAGCGCGTGTTCCGCGTGCTCGATCACGCGGCCATCTACCTGCTCATCGCCGGCACCTACACGCCCTTCACGATTGGCGTGATGCGTGGCGGCTGGGGCTGGACGCTCTTCGGCCTCGCGTGGTCGATGGCCATCGCCGGCGTCGCGCTCAAGAGCACGTTGCGGTTTCGTTTTCCGATTGCCTCGACGGTCTTGTACATCGCGCTCGGGTGGCTCGCGCTGGTGGGCCTCCGGCCGATCGTGCGCGCGCTGACGTCGGGCGAGATGGCGTGGCTGCTGGCGGGCGGCGTCCTCTACACCGCCGGCGTGCCGTTCTATGCGTCGCGGCGGCGGTGGGCGCACGCGGGGTGGCACCTGTTCGTGCTGGCCGGGGCGGCCTGCCACCTGGTTGCCGTGCTCGAGGCCATGTCGGTCGGTCGCTGATTGGGGTCGGGAGTGTGTTCCGCCAAGGGAGCGCCATGACCATTCACAGGAAAGCGTACGCGTTCATTGTCCTGTCGGCCATCTCGGCGGCGCTCTCGCTGGCAGGTGCGCAGCCGCGCAGCCCGCAGGTCGCGCAAAGCGCGCAAAGCGCGCGGACGGTGGCCCTCGGCCAGGCGCTCCCGTTCGATTCGCAGATCGCGACCGGGACACTCCCCAACGGCCTCCGCTACTACATCCGCCGGAACAACGTGCCGCAGAACCGCGCGGAGCTGCGCCTGGTGGTAAATGCCGGCTCGGTGCTCGAAGACGACGATCAGCAGGGCCTGGCGCATTTCGTCGAGCACATGGCCTTCAACGGTTCGAAGCACTTCGCCCGGAACGAACTCGTCCGGTTCATGGAATCGATCGGCATGCGGATGGGTCCGAGCGTCAACGCGTTCACGAGCTTCGACGAAACCGTCTACATGCTGCAGCTCCCGACCGACAAGGCCGACGTCGTGGACAAGGCGTTCCTGATCCTCGAGGACTGGGCGCACAACCTCTCGTTCGATCCCGCCGCGATCGACAAGGAACGCGGCGTCATCATCGAGGAATGGCGGCTGGGCCGCGGCGCGAACACCCGGATGCAGGACGTCCAGTTCCCGGTGTTGATGAAAGGGTCGCGCTACGCCGCGCGCCTGCCGATCGGGAAGAAGGAGATCGTCGAGACGTTCAAGCCGGACCGGTTGAAGCAGTTCTACCGCGACTGGTACCGGCCGGATCTGATGGCGGTGGTGGCCGTGGGCGACTTCGACCCGCCCGCCATCGAGCGCCTGATCCGCGACCACTTCGCGCCGATTCCCAACCCTGCGAACCCGCGGCCGCGGCCGGTCTACGACGTGCCGGATCACCCGGGCACCTTGTATGCCATTGCCACCGACAAGGAAGCGACGATGACGAGCGTCGCGGTGTACAACAAACTGCCGCTGCGCGACCAGGCGACCGTCGGCGCCTACCGGCAGCAGATCGTCGACGGGCTCTACCTCGGGATGTTCAACCACCGGTTGTCGGACCTCTCGCGCAAACCGGATCCGCCCTTCATGGTGGCCGGCGCCCTCAGCGGCCGCTTCGTGAAGTCGAAGGAAGCCGCCACGCTGACCGCCGTCGTCAAGGACGGCGGGATCGAGCGCGGCCTCGAGGCCGTGTTCATGGAGGCGGAACGGGTGGGCCGGTTCGGGTTCACCGCAACCGAGTTGGAGCGGAAGAAAGGCGAGGTGCTGCGGCAGTACGAGAGTCTCTACGCCGAGCGGGACAAGCACGAATCGGCGACGCTGGCGGCCGAATACATCCGCAACTTCACGCAGGCGGAACCGTCTCCCGGCATCGCGTACGAGTACGAACTGCAACAGCGGTTCCTGCCCGAAATCACGCTCGACGAGGTGAACCGGGTGGCCAGGGCGTGGACGGGAGACCGCAGCCGCGTGGTCCTGGTGAGCGCGCCGCAGAAAGCCGGCGTCGCGATCCCGGACGAAGCGACGCTCGGCGTCGTCATGAAGAGCGCCGCGGCGAAGAACGTGGAACCCTACGTGGACAGCGGCCCGAGCGGGGCGCTGCTCGACGCGCCGCCCAAGGGAGGCGCCATCGCGAAGACCGCGACGAACGACGCGTATGGCATCACCGAGTGGGACCTGTCGAACGGCGTGAAGGTCGTGCTCAAGCCGACCACCTTCAAGGCGGACGAGGTCGTGTTCCGCGCAACCGGCTTCGGCGGCACGTCGCTCGCGAGCGACAAGGAGTTCATCGCGGCCATGAGCGCGGGGTTCGTGATTCCGGCGGGAGGGATCGGCCGCTTCGACCCGACCGAGCTGCGCAAGGTGCTCTCCGGCAAGGCCGCGGACGTGCGCCCGATAATCTCCGACACGACCCAGGGGTTGAGCGGCGGCGCGTCGCCCAAGGACCTGGAGACGCTGTTCCAGCTGATCTATCTCAACTTCACGCAGCCGCGCGCCGACCCGAACATCTTTGCGATCGTGACCGGCCAGATGAAGAGCATGCTCGCGAATCAGCGGGCCAACCCGGCATACCTGTTCGCCGAGACGCTGCAGACGACGCTCTCGCAGGGTCACTTCCGGACGCGGCCGATGACGCCGGAGATCGTCGACAAGGAAATGGACCTCGACACGTCGCTCGCCTTCTACAAGGCGCGATTCGCCGATGCGAGCGCCTTCACGTTCTTTTTCGTCGGCAGCTTCGATCTGGCGACCATGAAGCCGCTGGTCGAGCAGTATCTCGGAGCCCTCCCCTCGACCCACGGCCACCAGACGTGGAAGGACGTCGGGATCACGCCGCCGAGGGGCGTTGTGAAGAAGACGGTGACGTCGGGGATCGAGCCGAAGAGCCAGGCGGCCATCGTCTTCACCGGGCTCTTCATAGACGACGCGGCCCACCGCGTGGCGATGAGTGCGCTCGGCAACGTGCTCCAGGGCAGGCTGCGCGACCGGCTGCGCGAGAGCCTCGGCGGCACCTACAGCGTCAGCGTCTCGCCCGGCTCCACGAAGGTCCCCGAGCCGCGCTACTCCCTCACGATCGGGTTCGGCTGCAATCCGGATCGCACGGACGAGCTCGTGACGGCCGTGTTCAACGAGATCGACATCCTCCGGATGAACGGGCCGAGCGAGAAGCAGGTGACCGACGTGCGCGAGCAGCTGCTGCGCGATTACGAGACGAACATGAAGCAGAACGGCTACCTGCTGGCGCAGATCGCCCAGAAGTATCTCTATCGGGAAGACCTGAAGGAGATCTTCGACATGCCGGCGGCATACCGTTCGCTCTCGCCGTCAGCCATCCGGGACGCGGCGCGAACCTATTTGACGCCCGGGAACTACGTGCAGGTGACGCTGGTGCCGGAGAAGAAGACCGCGCCGGGCCTGCTCGATCAAGTCTCGAGGCTGCTGTGGCCGCCGCTCCAGAGGCCGCAGCCGGTACCTGTGTTCTAAGGCCATGTGCAGGGGCGGCCCGCCCGGGCCGCCCTTTGGCCCCGCACCTGCCGTTTGTTGTACGATGGCCGCGCCACCGGCAACCTCATCCGAAAGGCCACGCCATGCCCACGCGCCAAGCTCGAGCCGTCGTTCGATTGCTTGCCTGGATCGCCATTCCGACCATTCTCGCGACGGCGCTCGCGTCCGTTCCCAGCGCCGCACCCGGCGAGCAGACCCGCATGCTGCGCTCGCCCAGCGTGAGCGCCACCGAGATCGCGTTCGCCTACGCCAACAACATCTGGGTGGTCGAACGCGGCGGCGGCCGCGCGCGTCGCCTCACCAGTTTCCAGGGGCAGACCACCAGCCCGCACTTCTCTCCCGACGGCAAGTGGATCGCGTTCAGCGGCCAGTACAGCGGCAACACCGACGTCTACGTGATGCCGGCCGAGGGCGGCGAGCCGAAGCGGCTCACGTGGCACCCCGGCGCCGACGAGGTCCAGGGCTGGACCCCCGACGGCAAGGCGATCGTCTTCGCCTCCTCGCGCGCCTCGTGGGCGCCGAGCGGCGCGCCGCGCTTCTGGACGGTGCCCGTCGAGGGCGGCGTCGAGGAGCCGATGGCCCTGCCGCGCGCCTACCAGGGCAAGATCTCGCCCGACGGCACGCGCGTCGCCTACCGCATGAACAACTCGTGGGACGAGGAGCGGCGCAACTATCGCGGCGGCCAGAACCGCCCGATCTGGATCGTCGATCTGAAGACCTACGATCTCGTCACGCCGCCGTGGACCGACTCGAAGGACATGGATCCGGTCTGGATCGGCGGCACGGTCTACTTCATCTCCGATCGCGACGGCGTCGCCAACATCTGGTCGTACGACGCGACGGCGAAGAAGCTGGCGCAGGTGACGAAGTTCACCGACTACGACGTGAAGACGCTCGATTCGGGCGCCGGCGCCGTGGTCTTCGAGCAGGCGGGCTACGTCCACGAGCTCGATCCGAGGACCGGCCGCGAACACACCGTCAACATCATCGCCGCCGGCGATTTCCCATGGATGATGGCGCGCTGGGAAGACGTGACCAGCCGCATGACCAACATCTCCCTGTCGCCGACCGGCAAGCGCGTGCTCGTCGAGTCGCGCGGCGAGATCTTCACGATCCCCGCGGAGAAGGGCGACGTCCGCAACCTGACGAACTCGGCCGCCTCGGCCGAGCGCGATCCGGCGTGGTCGCCCGACGGCAAGTTCATCTCGTACTTCAGCGACAAGTCGGGCGAATACAAGCTCGTCATCGAGGAGCAGGACGGCCTGAAGCCGCCGCGCGAGATCGCGCTGGCGAACCCGACGCACTACTACACGCCGGCGTGGTCGCCCGACTCGAAGAAGATCCTCTTCACCGACACGAACCTGCACCTCTTTGTGCTCGATGTCGCGACCGGCCAGGCGAAGACCCTCGGCCGCGATCCCTGGATGGTGCCTCGCCGGACGATGAATCCCGTGTGGAGCCCGGATTCGAAGTGGATTGCCTACTCGACCCACCTCGATTCGCTCTATCACGCGATCGTCGTCGTCAACGCCGAGACCGGCGAGAACAAGCAGGTGACCGACGGACTGTCGGACGCGATGTGGCCGGCCTGGGACGCGAGCGGCAAGTACCTGTGGTTCCTCGCCTCGACGGACTTCGGCCTGGGGTCGCAGTGGCTCGACATGACGTCCTACGAACACGCCCAGACGTTCGGCCTGTACTGCGCGGTGCTGAAGAAGGGTGAGCCGAGCCCGCTGCTGCCTGAGAGCGACGAAGACCAGGGCGTGGGCAGCGCGCCGAGCGGTGGCGGTGGCGGACGTGGCGGACGCGGTGGCGCACCGGGTGGCGGTGAGGGAGCGGCGGCCGAGGCCGGTGGCGCGCAGGCGGATCAGCCCGCACCGGCGCCCCGAGCTCCGCGCGCGCCGGTGACGGTGACGATCGATTTCGCCGGCCTGCCTCAGCGCATCATCTCGATCCCGGGCATGGCCAATCGCCAGTACTCGGATCTCGAGGCCGGCGTGGCCGGCACGGTCTACTACATGGAAGCGGCCGCCGCGGGTGGCGGCGGCGGACGCGGCGGCGCCGGCGGCGGCAGCGTGCTGTGGCGCTATCGCCTGAGCGATCGCCGGGAGGCACAGTTCGTGACGGGCGTCGCCGAGTACGCGCTGAGCGCCGACGGCCACAAGCTGCTCTATCGCGGGACCGGCGGCGGTGCCGGCGCGGGCGGGGGCGGCGGCCGTGGCGGCGCGGCCAGCGGGCCGGCGCTCTTCCTCGTGGACGCCGATCGCACTCCGCCGCTGGCGGGGGCGGGCCGCCTCACGGCGGCGCTGCGGATGTATCTCGACCCAAAGGAGGAGTTCAAGCAGATCTTCGACGAGGGGTGGCGCAACCAGCGCGACTACCTCTACGTGCCGAACATGCACGGCACCGACTGGGTGAAAGACAAGCAGATGTACGGGCAGCTGCTGCCCTACGTGATGCACCGGGCGGATCTCAATTACCTCATCGACATGATGGGATCGGAGATCTCGATCGGGCATTCCTACGTGCGCGGCGGCGACATGCCGGAGGTGCCCGCCCTGGTCGGCGGCGGCCTGCTGGGCGCCGACTTCGCGATCGACGCCGGCCGCTACAAGATCACGCGTATCTACGACACCGAGAGCTGGAACCCCGACCTGCGCGCGCCGCTGGCCGCGCCGGGCGTGGACGTGTCGGTGGGGGATTACATCCTGAAGGTCGGCGGCATCGACCTGAAGGCGCCCGACAACATCTACCGGCTGCTCGACGGCACAGCGAATCGCCAGACCGTGCTCACGGTGAACAGCAAGCCCGTGCTCGAGGGCGCGCGGCAGGTAACAGTGGTGCCGGTGGCGAGCGAGCAGGCGCTGCGCACGCGGGCGTGGGTGGAGTCGAACCGGCGGCAGGTCGAGAAGCTGTCGAACGGGCAGCTGGCCTACGTGTACATCCCGAACACGAGCCAGCCCGGCTACCAGAGCTTCAACCGCTACTACTTCGCGCAGCAGGACAAGAAGGGCGCGGTCGTGGACGAGCGCTACAACAGCGGCGGCTCGGCGGCCGACTACATCGTCGACGTGCTGCAGCGCGACTTCGACGGCTACTTCAACAACGTGGCGGGCGACCGCGTCCCGTTCACGAGCCCGGCGGCCGGCATCTGGGGGCCGAAGGTGATGATCATCAACGAGATGGCCGGCTCCGGCGGCGATCTGATGCCCTACATGTTCAAGTTCCGCAAGGTCGGGACGCTGGTGGGCAAGCGCACCTGGGGCGGCCTGGTGCACACGGCCGACACGCCGACGTTCGTGGATGGCGGGTCGATGATCGCGCCGCGCGGCGGGTTCTTCTCGAAGGACGGCCGGTGGGCGGTCGAGAACGAGGGCGTGGCGCCGGACATCGACGTGGAGAACACGCCGAAGGACGTCATTGCCGGGCACGACCCGCAGCTCGAGCGCGCGGTGGAGGAGGGGATGCGGCTGCTCAAGGCGAAGCCGGTGAACCGCCTGGTGAAGGAGCCGCCGTCGCCCACCTGGGGCAAGCGCGGCGTGCCGGCGAAGCCGACGACGCCGTCCGCGCCGTCCGCGCCGGTCAAGAAGGCGGGTGAGCAGCGGTAGGCCGGGTCTTAGTCCTGCCGTGGGCTGACCATCGACCGTAGGGGCGGAGGCTTGCTCCGCCCCTTGCCCTCGCGTCCGCGGTCGTTGCCGCTGCGCGCACAAACCAACCTGGGGGCCGAGCGTCCTCGGCCCCGGCATTCTCCCACCGCCATCGGCATCGTGCGTGCACCTCGGAAAGCCCGCGGCCAGGTTTGTGGCGCGTTTGCGGCGTGTTTTCGGGGCTTCCGCGCTACGTGGTCGCGCAATTCGCAACACGCCGGCGGCCGGACGCCTGCATTTGTTGCCAGGCCCTTCCCGTGCCGCCGTCTCACGCATGCCCGGATCAGATCGCATCGTCCGACCCGCGACGTCCACGGCGGTTGCCGCACCGCGACTCCTCGATCGCGTGCGCCTGGCCGTTCGCGTGCGCCACTACAGCCCGCGGACCGAGGAGGCCTACGTCACCTGGATTCGGCGATACATCCTCTTCCACGGCAAGCGCCATCCGTCGGCGCTCGGGCCGGCGCACATCGCGGCGTTTCTCTCGTCGCTCGCGACCACCGGCCGCGTGAGCGCGTCCACCCAGAACCAGGCGCTGAGCGCGCTGACGTTCTTGTACCGGGTCATCCTGGGTATCGAGCTCGGCGACCTTCCCACCGTCGTCCGGGCCCGCCAGCCGCAGCGGTTGCCCGTCGTGCTCGATCGCGCCGAGGTCCGGCTGGTGCTCGACCGGTTGCGCGGGGCGGCGTGGCTCGTCGCCGCGCTGCTCTACGGCGCCGGGTTGCGGCTGAACGAGTGCCTGGAACTTCGCGTGAAGGATCTGGACTTCGCGCGCGATCAGATCATCGTCCGGCGCGGCAAGGGTCAAAAGGACCGGGCCACCGTGCTGCCTGCGATGGCGAAGGAGCGCCTGCTGGCGCACCTGGGTGCCGTGAGGCGGCAGCACGAGGCGGATCTTCACTCCGGGTTCGGCCGCGTCGTGCTCCCGTTCGCGCTCGACCGGAAGTATCCGGAGGCCGCGACGGACTGGCGCTGGCAGTTCGTGTTTCCTGCCGCCCGGATCTGCACGGATCCTCGCTGGAGCCCCCCGGCGCGATACCACCTGCACGACTCGGCGATCCAGCGCGCCGTCGCGTCCGCCGCCCGGCTGGCCGGTGTGTCCAAGCGCGTGACGTGCCACACGTTCCGGCACTCGTTCGCGACGCACCTGCTGGAGGACGGGTACGACATCCGGACGGTGCAGGAACTGCTCGGCCACCGGGACGTCAGCACGACGATGACGTACCTGCACGTGATCAAGCGCGGCGGGCTGGGGGTGAAGAGCCCGGCGGATCGCCTTTAGCCCGGTGGCCTGGTCCGCGGTTACCTGCGGAACTTCGCAGGTAACCGCGGTGCGCCCGGGTCTGCTGTCTGCCCCGAACTTGGTGGCTTTCGGTCGGTTGCGCGCCGTGGTGATGCTCGCGCTCGTCGCCGATACCCGCAACCCGTGGCAGGTATCCCGTGGAATGCGCGTTCTCCGCCGGTCCCGGTTACCTGCAGGGTTGGCAAGTATCTCCGAGCGCACCGGTTGCCGCCGCCGGTGGTATCATGCCGCCGACACGCGACTTACGCCCGATCTGACGTGTCCATTCGTCGTCGGTTACCTGCGAATACGCGACGTGCGGGCACGCGTGGCCTGCAGGCTACTACCAAGTTAGACCGCTGACCACACAGAG
>PMZR01000035.1 GCA_003170135.1 Acidobacteriota bacterium | reverse complement strand
CGTGCGACGTGCGAGGTGCGAAGTGCGAGGTGCGTAGTGCGAAGTGCGAGGTGCGACGTGCCGGTGCGAGACGCAGCACCAAGCACTCAGCACCGCACCTCGCACGTCGCACCCCGCACCTCGCACTACTCCACCCCGCACGTCGCACATCGCACTGCTGCGGTTCATCCCCGGGTCGGTCCGCGCAGCTCATCCGACAGACTCCAGCCAACTCATTGCAAACACGGCACATCGAGCGCTTGACTCGCAAGTTCAATTTGCAATATATTAATTACGGATTGCGATATGAAGCTGGGCGAAAAACTCCGTTATCTGCGCGAAGTCGAAGGCACCCTCCGGGGCCTCGGGCGCGACATGACGCAGCAGGAAATCGTGCACGCGATCAGGAAAGAGCTGGGCAAGAGCATCAGCCAGTCCTACCTGTCGCAACTGGAGCGCGGCACGCGGCCGCACCTCACGAACTCCTCGCGGATGTTGCTGGCGCACTTCTTCAAGGTGCACCCCGGCTACCTGGTGGACGACCCCGAGGGTTTCGCCACCGAGTTGCTCTCCGACGTGGGCGTGCTCGAGGACCGGCTCGATCTCTGGTTGATCCAGGGCGCTGAGCGTTTCCGCCGGGACACGGAGGTCTCGCAGGCGCTGCTCGACGTCGCGCGTCACGAGGATTCACGCGGGTGCCTGATCCTGCTCTCCGCGATCCTCGAGACGCCGAAGCTGGCCGAACGCCTGCTGCAGGTGCTCCGGCCCGGCGCGCACGAGCGGCGGCAGGAAGCGCGCCGCCAGCAGGCGGACGGGAGGCCGTGGCTATGAGCTATGCCGATTTCTACCTCACGTGTTTCATCGTCGGGCTCGCGCTGAGCGTGCTGTCGTTCGTGATGGGCGGCCTGCGCTGGCACATCCCGCACCTGCCGCACGCGGTCGGGCATGGCCACATCGGCGGACACGTGCACGCCGGACACGTGCTCCACACGGGCCGCGCGGCGGCCGGCCCGCAGATCTCGCCCTTCAACTTCATGACGCTGACCGCGTTCTTGACCTGGTTCGGCGGCATGGGCTTTCTGATCTCGCGCTATTCGAGCCTGTGGTTCCTGGCGGGCGTCCTCTTCGCCACGGCGGTCGGCGTCGTGGGCGCGGCCATCATCTTCGTGTTCATGACCAAGGTGCTGCTCTCGAAAGACGAGGCGATGGATCCGGCCGACTACGAGATGGTGGGCGTGCTGGGCCGCATCTGCAGTCCGATCCGCGAGGGCGGCACCGGCGAGATCCTCTACTCGCAGGCGGGGACGCGCCGGGTGTGCGGTGCGCGCAGCGATGGCGGCGCGGCCATCGCGAAGGGCACCGAGGTGGTCGTGACGCGGTACGAGCGCGGCATCGCGTACGTGCAGCCGTGGGAGCAACTGGCCGGCGACGAGGAGGCGGCGGCGGGGCCAGGCGGTCACACGGCTCGGTGATGTTCACGAGCCCCCGCAGGTGTCGGTTCTGCAAGGAGGCGGTATGGGCGGAGTAGCCACTGAGGTCTGGATCGTTGCGGGGCTGATGGTCGTGGCCATCATGCTCCTCATGGGGATGTGGGCGCGGTTGTATCGCAAGGCCGGCCCGCATCAGGCGCTCATCGTCTACGGGATTCGCGGCACCCGCGTCATCAAGGGGCACGGCACCGTCATCCTGCCCATGCTCGAGAACTGCCGCGACCTGTCGCTCGAGCTGATGTCGTTCGACGTCGCCCCGCAGCAGGACCTCTACACCAAGCAGGGCGTGGCGGTCACGGTCGAGGCCGTGGCGCAGATCAAGGTCAAGTCCGACACCGAATCGGTCCTGACCGCGGCGGAGCAGTTCCTCACCAAGACCAACGCCGAGCGCGAGGGCCTCATCCGGCTCGTCATGGAGGGCCACCTGCGCGGCATCATCGGACAGCTCACCGTGGAAGAAATCGTCAAGCAGCCCGAGATGGTGTCCGACCGGATGCGCTCGACGTGCGCGGACGACATGAACAAGATGGGCCTCGAGGTCATCTCGTTCACCATCAAGGAAGTGCGCGACAAGAACGAGTACATCAGCAACATGGGCAAGCCCGACGTCGCGCGCATCAAGCGCGATGCCGACGTGGCCACCGCCGAAGCCGAACGCGACACCGCCATCCGGCGCGCGCTCGCCACGCGGGAAGCCGCCGTGGCCCGGGCCCAGGCCGACCAGGAACGCGTGCTCGCCGAAACGCTGTCGATGGCCAAGCAGGCCGAATCGACGCGCGACCTGGAGGTCAAGAAGGCGCAGTACCAGGAGACGACCAAGAAGCAGCAGGCGCAGGCCGACAAGGCCTACGACATCCAGACCAACATCATGCAGCAGCAGGTCGTGGCCGAGCAGGTCCGCGTGCAGCAGGTCGAGCGCGAACAGCAGGTCAAGGTGCAGGAGGCCGAGATCATCCGCCGTGAGAAGGAGCTGATCGCGACCGTGCTGAAGCCGGCCGAGGTCGAGCGGCAGCGGATCGAGACGCTTGCCGCGGCCGAAAAGCAGCGCCTCACGGTCGAGGCCGAAGGGCACGCCGCCTCCATCCGGCAGCAGGGCGAGGCCGAAGCCGAGATCATCTTCAAGAAGGGCGACGCGGAAGCGCGGGCGATGAACGTCAAGGCCGAGGCCTTCCAGCAGTACAACCAGGCCGCGGTCATCGACAAGCTGCTGACCGGCCTGCCCGAGGTCGTCCGGGCGCTGGCCAGCCCGCTGGCGAACGTCGACAAGATCACCATCGTCTCGACGGGCAACGGCGACGCCGCCGGCATGAACAAGATCACCGGCGACCTGGCAAAAATGGCGGCGCAGGTGCCGGCGCTGTTCGAAACGCTCACCGGCATGAATATCGGCGACATGCTGTCGAAGGTTCGGGGCATCGGCGAAAAGGCGCCGAAACCGGACACGTTGCCGCCGGCGTAACGGACCGGCCGGTGCGACCCGGTCGTCGCGTCGGCCGTCGCTTCCGGCCTTCAGACCGGGAGAGATATGAAGGAGTTCGTCATGGCACTACTGGAACGAGTCAGCACGCTGCTGCGGGCAAACCTCAACGACCTCATCGACAAGGCCGAGGACCCGGAGAAGATGATCAAGCAGGTCATCCTCGACATGCAGAATCAGCTCGTGCAGGTGAAAACGCAGGTGGCGGTCTCCATCGCGGACCAGCATCTGCTGGAGAAGAAGCAGCGGGAGAACGAAGACAAGTCGGCCGACTGGATGCGGCGCGCCGAGCTGGCCGTGGACAAGAAGCAGGACGATCTGGCGCGCGCCGCGCTGGAGCGGTCCGTGAGCTACAAGGAACTCGGGCAGAGCTTCGGGCAGCAGGTCACCGATCAGCGGCTGCAGGTCGAAACGCTCAAGGCGGCGCTCAGCAAGCTGGACCAGAAGCTCGCCGAGGCCACCGCCAAGGCCGATTTCCTGATCGCGCAGCACCGCCGTTCACGCGCGGCGGGCAAGGCCGCCGACGCGCACATGGCGATCGGCGACGGATCGAAGGCCGCCGCGTTCGATCGGATGAAGCGCAAGGTCGCGCACTCGGAAGCCACCAGCCAGGCCAAGTCCGAGCTGGTGGCCGACGATGTCGAGGACCGGCTGGTGGCGCTGGAGAAGGAAGACCGCATCGGCCTGCTGCTGGCGGAACTCAAGGCGAAGCGCTCTGCCAGTAGTCAGTAGGCAGTAGGCAGTAGGCGGTAGCGTAGGCAGTAGAGGGACCGGGCGGCGCCTGCCGTTCAAGGCCGCCCTTCCCCTGCCGTCGGCCGTTTCCCGTCTACCGTCTACGCTACTCCCTACTGTCTACTGTCTACTTCTGTTACTTATATCTCCACCCCGTGATGTCGGCGCCCGCCGGCGCGTGGCGCTCGATGTCGCGCGTCATCAGGTCGAAGAGTTCCTTGTCGCGCGGGCCCCAGCAGTGCGGCGCGCCGCGCTGGTAGGTGACGCTGCCGTCGTAGTACGGCGTCCGGGTCGATTCCAGGAACTTCTCCATCAAGCCGACCGCGTCGTTCAGGTAGTAGGTGTCCTCGTCGCCGACGAAGATGTGCAGCTTGCCGACGAGCTTCGGCCCAAGCGTCGTCCAGTTCTTCTCGACGATCGCGCGCAGGTCGAAGTGCTCCTTCCAGTAGGCCGCCACCGCCTTGTCGATCGCGCCGGTCTTCTTGTCCCAGATGCGCTTCGGGTAGCCGTCTGGTCCCACCGGACCGTAGGTCGCTTCCCAGATGTCCCACTGCCCGCCCGATCGCGAGCGATCGCCCTGCACGAGCTCGAACCAGTTCTCGTCCTTCATCATCGACGAGATGTTGCCGTCGGGCCTGCGGGTGTTCGGCCGCTCCACCCTCGTCCAGGCCATGTTCCTGAAGTACGCATTGTCGTCGTCGTAGATGTTGACGATCTGGTGGTAGCGGAAGTCGACCGAATCGGGACAACTCGCCCACGCGCCGCCGAACAGGTCGGGATGGAAGATCTGCAGCGCCAGCGCCTCCCAGCCACCCGTCGATCCGCCCGACAGCTTGCGCGCCCACGGCTCGCGGATGACCCGGAACTTCGCTTCGACCGCCGCGACGAGTTCCTGCGTGATCGCGTCGCCGTACGGCCCGTTGTTCTCGGAGTTCACCGCGTAGGAGTCGTCATAGTAAGGCGACGGGTGCTGGAAGGTGACGTAGAGGAAGCGCGGCATGTCCTCGGCCAGCCACATCTTGTCGAACGCGCCGCCGCTGCCGAACCCGCCGGGCGGGCGGCTCGAGAAGTGGCCCTGGGAGTAGTTGACCGGGTAGCGCACGTCCGGGTGCTTGTCGTAGTCCTTGGGCAGCAGCACGGTCGCGGCGACGTACATCGGCTGGCCCCACCACGCCGACAGGATGTCGCTCTTGACCCTGATGTGTTTCACGGAGTCGGTGTCCGCCTGCGCGGGAATCGGCGGGATCACCTGGTCGCAGACGAGATCGATGATGGTGCCTTTGGGCGCCGCCGGATCGATCGTCACCTTCTTCGGCGTGGAGAACATGTTGCCCGGCGATCGCCTCCAGTTCTGACCTTCCCCCTGGTCCATGTGCAGCCACACGGTGTGGCCGTCGGCGCGCACGAACTTCGTGTAGACGTTCACGAACGCCTGCACCAGGTACTCGCCTTTCGGGATGTCGTTGAGGCTCGCCACCGGGTGGCCGAAGGCCGTGCCGTCGAGGTCGGCGATGGCGCCCGGCTTGAGGGTCTCGACGTTCGCGCCGAACAGCGGTACGCCCGTCGAATCCGCCTGCTGGATGGGCCCGGCGACACCGCCGCCGCCCCGGCGCGAGGTGGCCGCGTCGTTCTCGCGCGCGATCGCGACGTAGACACGCCCCGTGACCGGCTCGGCGTGCGCCGCGGCGGGGAACGAGATGCGCACGTGCACGCCCTTGGCTGGCGGCGTGGCGGCGAGTGCGGACACGGCCGCAAAGAGGATGACGGCGAGAGACAACGGGACGAGACGTTTCATGTGAACACCTTGGAATGTGCGGAGTGCGACGTGCGTGGTGCGAGGTGCCGTGCAAAGTGCAGGGGTGCTGGTGCGTGCGAGGAGCCAGGTGCCAAATTGCGTGCACCAGGCAGCGCACCTTGCACTCAGCACCGCACCCCGCACGTCGCACCACGCACTACGCACATTTCTACTTGTCCGTCCCCGCCCCCACCTTCTCCATCGTCCGCATCACCGGATACGCCTTCAGATCCGCGCCATCGTCGAACAGGTTCCAGTAGGCGAGGCTGTCGTTCGACCGCGGCTCGAGCAACAGGAAGACGAGGCGGCCGAGCGGTTGATCGACCGGCACGACGATGCTGCCTTCGGGCACCGCCAGGTCCGCGGCCTCCCAGTCGCCGACGATCGTGCGCATGTTGTGATTCTGGAAGGGAGCGGCGGCCGTCGTGCTCGAGACGAGCTTGAACTGCTCGCCCTTCACGGTAATCGCCTTGGCGAGCTTCTCGGTCCTGATGCCGTGCGCCTGTAACCGGTCGAGCACGCGCTGCAGGTTGCGCGGCGTCAGGGTGGGCGGGATGATGTAGGCGCGCGGCGCGCGGCTGGTCTCCGACGCCTCGAAGGTGATCGCCTCGAACATCATCTCCGGCTTGCTGACGTCTTTCCTGCGCAGCATGATCGCGCCGGTGTAGGGGTTTCGTTCGTCCTCGCACTCCCCCATCAGGATCGGCACCGGCTGCGCCGAGCGCACGGTCTTGCCCATCACGCCCAGCTCCTTGCCGACGATGAAGTCCCTGTTCGCGTCGGCGACCGCCTTCCGGATGCGCTCGCCATTGGCCGCGGCGTAGTTGACGATCTCCTCCACGAACCCGCGCGCCACCGCGATGCGGTCCTTGAACGTCAGGTAGGAGAACGTCTCGCTGAGAATGCCGAGCGTGTTGCGCAGGCCGACGTAGTTTTCCTCGAAGCGCGCGGTGTAGAGATCGGTGTCGGCGGCGTAGACGCGCTCGGTGGAGCTGCGGCCCGGCAGGTTGCCGTAATAATAGAAGTCCCAGCCGTGCTTCGCCTTGATCGCCTTCGTGACGGCCGGCAGCAACCCGTTGCGCTCCGCGTCCATCACGCCTGGCGCGGTGGCCGGATGGAGCGGCGAGTTGTAGGTGAGCTGGTACGCGTGCAGCGAGCCGTCGGTCGTGTGCAGGCTCACCTCGACGTCCGGCTCGTAGCGCGTCATCAGCATCGCCATCGACCGCGCTTCGGGTGATTCCATCTTCATGAAGTCGCGGTTGAGATCGAGGTTCTGCGCGTTCGGCCGCTGCCCCATCCCGCCGATCGGCCCGTTCTGCCGCCCGCGATTCGTCAGATTGATTCGGTCGTTCCCGTCGGGATTGAAGATGGGCGCGATGAGCAGGACCGTGGACTTCAGCCACTCGGCGTGCTGGCCGCTGGCGATTTCGCGCAGCAGTTCCAGGCACGCTTCCTTCCCTTCGACCTCGCCGGCGTGGATGTTCGCCTGGATGTAGACGCGCACCTTGCCGCTGGCGCGGACCGCCTCGGGCGTGGCGTCCTTCGCGCCGACGACGGCGAGCGGCAGCGCCCGTCCCTCGAAGCTGTAGCCGAACGTCGTCAGGTGGATCGTCTGCGGCGCCTTGGCGGCCGCGGCCCGCATGAAGGCCATCACGTCTTCGTACAGGCTCGTCTCGACGTAGTTCGTCTGCTCGGGCACGGTGAGGAGCGTGGCGGGCACGGGGCCGGCGGCGGACGACCGCGGCGGCGTGGCGGGCGCCTGCGCCCCGCCGGAGGGTGGTCCCCCCGGTCCTCCCCCACGCTGGCCGGCAGGCGGCGCGCCGGCGGGCGGCCCTTGCGGCGCCGCCAGCACCGGTGACGCGAGGGCGAGAACGATCAGCGCGCTGCAGGCGACAAACAACAGACGGTGGCGCTTCATCGGCGATCTCCGCGGAAGGTCTTGTCAGCAGGAGGGGGCGACGCGGGAGAATAGCACGGAACCGGGGCGGTCGTTACCGCGCGAACATGCTCCGCGCCACGAACCAGACGTTGGCCGGGCGTTCGGCCAGACGCCGCATGTACCACGGGAACCAGAACTCGCCGTAGCTGATGAGGACGCGCAGCGGCTGGCGCTGCTCGACGAGGCGCGCCTGCAGCCGCGGCTGGATGCCGAACAGCATCTCGAACTCGTAGCCGCCCGGCCGCCGAAGGTCCGCCGCGCGCGAGGGATCGACCCCCGCGGCCTCGATGCGCCGGCGCAGCCGATCGATCAGCCGTCCGTCGTGCGTGCCGATCGCCACCGTCGCCCCGGCGCGCTGCGCGTCGTCGTCGAGCAGGCGCGAGGCCAGCTCGAAAAAATTCTCATCGACGTCCTTCTTGTCGGGAAAGGCCAGCGAGGGCGGTTCCCGGTACGCGCCCTTGACGAGACGGACGGCTGGTCCGAGCGGCAGCAGCGACTCGAGGTCCACCGCGGAGCGGCGCAGGTAGGCCTGCAGGCAGACGCCAACGCGCGGGGAGGCACGGCGCGCGCGGCGGAACAGCTCCAGCGTGAGGTCGACATACTTCGTGCTCTCCATGTCGATCCACACGAAGTTGCCCACGGCCGACGCGCGGTCGACGAGCCTCATCAGGTGGCGGAAGCACGTCCCGACGTCGAGATCCAGGCCGAGTTGGGTTGGCTTGATCGAGATCTGCCCGTCGAGATGGCCGGCTTCGATCCGGTCGAGGACGTCCAGGTAGTGCGCGGTCACCGCCTCCGCCTCGGCCGGCTCGGAGATGTTCTCGCCCAGGTGCGTGAGCACCGTGCTGGCACCGCGCTGCTGCAGACCCCGGGCGGCGTCGAGCGCGGCGTCGAGCGTTTCGCCCGGCATGAAGCGCGACACGGATCGCCGCACGAACCGATAGTGCATGGCCCGATCGCGCAGCCACGCGTTCTGGGACCCGGCGAGCAGGACGGCGCGCAGGACGGACATGGGCCTGACAACAAGGATAATCGATCAGTCGACAGTAGACAGTAAACAGTAGGAGGTGGCCGCCGCCGACTTGACAACCGGTGGCATCGCCGCCATCGTACGGCGCGTGCAGAAGAATGGCGCCTGGCCGCTCGCCCGTTCGGTCTACGAACAGTTGCGCGAAGGCATCGTCACGCTGAAGCTTGCGCCGGGCACGCCGCTGGTCGAGGTGGACATCTGCGCGAGACTGCGCGTGAGCCGGACCCCGGTCCGGGCCGCGCTCGAACGCCTCCACCAGGACGGCCTGGTGACGATGACCGGGAACCGCACGCGGGGGCGTGGCGTGGTCGCCGCGCTGACGATCGATGACATGCGGGAACTGTTCCTGCTGGTGGGCGCGCTCGACGGGGCGGCGGCGCGCCTGGCCGCGGGGCTCGAGCCGGGTCCGCGCGGGCGCCTGGTCACGAAGGCGCGGGCGACGGACGAGCGCCTGGGAGCGCTCTCGCGGCGCGCGCGCCCGCCGGACATTCCACTGGCGCAGGATCTCGACCTGCAATTTCATCGTCTGTACGAGCAGGCCGCCGCCGGCCCGCGCCTGCTCGCCAAGCTGACGGCGCTGCACGCGCAACGGGAGCGCTACGTGCGCCTGTACACCCAGGCGGTGATGTCCGCGCACAGCCTCGAGGACTCGCTGGCCGAGCACGAAGCGATCGTCTCGGCGATCGAGGCCGGCGACGGCGACCGCGCGGAGCGCCGCGCGGCGTTCAACTACCGCAACGGCCTCGCGCGCTACGAGCGCATCGCGCCCCGTGTCTCACAGGGCTGAAGCCCTGTGCCACGCCGACCAACGACCCCGACCAACGACCCGCCTTCGCTCGCCTGAATGCGCGCGAGCGACGGCGAGGCCTCGCCATAGCTGCGTGACGTCAAGCGCGCAGCGACGGCGGGCCAACGACTACTTCGCCGCTTCCCCTTCGACCTCCTCGATCGCCAGCGGAATCGGCTTGCCCAGGATCCGGCATCCCGTCTCGGTCACCACGACATCATCTTCGACGCGGATGCCGCCGGCGTTGCGGAAGCGCTCCACCACGTCGTAGTTGATGAACTCGGCGCACTGCTTCTCCGCACGCCAGAGGTCGATCAGCGTCGGAATGAAGTAGAGTCCCGGCTCCACGGTCATGACGAATCCCGCCTCGAGCGCGCGGGCCATGCGCAGCGATTTCAGGCCGAACTGCGGGCTGCGCTGCACGGTCTCGTCGTAGCCGACGTACTGCTCGCCCAGGCCCTCCATGTCGTGCACGTCGAGGCCCATCATGTGGCCGAGGCCGCACTGGAAGAACAGCGCGTGCGCGCCGGCCTGCACGGCGGAATCCAGGTCGCCACGCATCAGCCCGAGGTCCTTCAGGTCGCCGGCCAGGCTCCGGCACGCCAGCAGGTGGATCTTCTTGAAGGGCACACCCGGACGGATGGCCTCGATGGCTTTCTTCTGCGCGCGGACCACCGTCTGGTACAGATCGCGCTGCACGCCCTGGAAGCAGCCGCCGATGGGGATCGTCCGCGTGATGTCGGCGGCGTAATGGCCCTCCGACTCCGCGCCCGAATCGTTCACGGCCATCTGGCCCGCCTGCATCAGGTTCCCGTGCTCGTGGTTGTGCAGCGTCTCGCCGTGGATCGAGAAGATGATCGGGAAGGCCAGCTGCACGCCGCTGCCGGCGACCAGCCCGTGCATCGCGCCGGCGACCTCGCGCTCGTAGACGCCCGGACGCGCGCGGTGCATCGCCAGCAGGTGCATGTCGGCGGTGATGTCGAGCGCCCGCTCGATCTCGCGCAGCTCCTCGTCGCTCTTGCGCGCGCGCTGCCGCACGATCGCCTCGATCAACGCGATCGAACTGTACTGGTTGATGGCCGTGGCGCGGATGCCGAGCAGCCATTCGAGCAGCACCGCGTTGCGCACGGCGTACTGCGGCAGGACGTGGATGGGACGCCGCGCCAGCAGCGCCTTGCCCACCCGCTCGGCCAGCGCCTCGCGCGGCAGGCACTCGGGGACCCCCACCTCCGCGGCGCGATCGGCCAGCTTCGGCTGCGGCCCGCGCCAGACGATCTCGTCGATCGTGAAGTCGTGGCCGTAGATGGTCTCCCGGCGTTCGTCGATGTCGAGCGTCGCGGCCAGGTCCGGCGAATCGAGGCCCCAGAAATAGAGGAACGAGCTGTCCTGGCGGAACGGGAGCGTGTTGTCGGCGTAGTTGGCGGGCATCTCCGGGTTGCCCAGGAAGAGGACGAGGCCCGACTCGAGATCGTCCATCAGACGGGCGCGACGCTGAACATAGGTGGCGCGATCGAACATGGAATCCTCCGAGACAGGAATGCAGAACGGCTCACCAGTTTTCCTACGATATCTCATCCCCGGGGCGCCGGTGTGGCCGGGGCACGCCGGGGGTGCGCCGGGGGTGGGCCGGACCTCCCACTTTGTATACCGGACTTGCTCGAGTGGCGGTATACTTCTTGCGCCATGACCACGCGCCCTCCCCGGACGACGCCGCGCCAGGCGATCGCCGCCCGTGGGCCGGCCAGCGGCGTCGCCTGTTCGCGGTTGCGCGCGCTCATCGTCCAGGGCCAGCTCGCGCCCGGTGCGCCGCTCATCGAGAGCATGCTGGCGGCACGCCTCGGCGTCAGCCGCACGCCGGTCCGAGCCGCCCTGCTGCGCCTGGAACAGGAAGGACTCGTGCGACGCACGCCGGGTCCGGCGCCGACGACCAACGGATGGCGGGCCGTCGTCTCGCCGCTCACCGCGGGCGACCTGCGCGAGATCTTCCTGATGGCCGGCGCGCTCGAGGCCATGGTCGCCCGGCAGGCGGCGGCACTCGACGGGCGCCGCCGCATCGCGCTGGCCGCCACGCTCGCAAACGCCAACCTCGGCCTCCGGGCCGCGATCGCCGAACGCCCGCCGGACCTGGCCGCCGCACAAGACCTGCACGCCCGCTTTCATCGTGCGTGCGTGGACATGGCCGGCGGCCCGCGACTGCGCGCCGAGGTGGACACGCTGGCGCCGCAGGTCGCACGGTACCTGCGCGTATACAGCGCGGCCACGATCTACGCGATCGACGAGTTCGTCGCGGGACACGAGGCGATGACTGCCGCCATCCGCGCCGGCGACGGCGATGCCGCCGAGCGGGCGGCCGGCGCGGACTGGCGCGTGACGGCCGACCGGCACGGCGAACTCGTCGCGATCCTGGGAGAACGGGGAACGTGGTGAATGGCATCGTCTTCCGCATCGAGCGCTTTGCGATCCACGACGGGCCGGGCATCCGGACCACCGTGTTCCTGAAGGGCTGCCCGCTGCGGTGCGCGTGGTGCCATAGTCCCGAGAGCCAGTCGCCGCGGCCCGAGTTCATGCCGCTGCAAGATCGCTGCATCGCCTGCGGCGCGTGCGTGGCCGGCTGTCCGCAGCAGGCGATCGCCGCGCCCGGCGCCCCGACGCGGCTGGACCTCTGTCGCCTCTGCCGCACCTGTGTGGACCTCTGCCCGACCGGTGCCCGGACGATGGCCGGCGACGAAATGCCCATCGAATCGGTCGTGGCCGCGATCGAACGGGACCGCATCTTCTATGACGAGTCCGGCGGCGGCGTGACCGTCTCAGGCGGCGAGCCGCTCATGCAGCCCGCGTTCACCGAAGCCATCGTCGAGCAATGCCGATGGCGGCGGATTCACGTCGCGGTCGACACCTCCGGCTTCGGCGATCCGGATGCGCTCGAGCGCATCCGGCCCGACCTGTTCCTCTTCGACGTGAAAGCGATAGACGAGGAGCGCCACCGCGCGATCACGGGCGTGTCCAACCGCGTCATCCTGGAGAACCTCGCGCGCCTGGCGGCACGTGCGGCGCGGCCCGAGCCCGTGGACGTGGGACTGCGGACATCGGACTTCGGACATCGGACTTCGGACTCTGAACTCCGGACTCCGGACTCCGGACTTCGTGGTTCGACAGGCTCACCACGCCCTGAGCGGGTGGACACCTGTGTCGAAGGGCGGACCCCGGACGATCCGTGTCGGATCATCGTCCGTTTCCCGCTCGTCCCCGGGCTGACCGACGATGACGCGAACGTGCACGACATCGGTCGTCTGGTCTCGTCGCTCGGCATCGGCCGCATCGACGTGCTGCCCTACCATCGGGCCGGTATGGCAAAGTACGAGCGGCTCGGACGGCCCTACGCGCTGGCATCGACGGAGCCGCCATCGCCCGAGCGCGTGGCGCACGTGGTGAAGGTATTGACCGAACACCGCCTGACGGTGGGGGTGGGCGGGACATAGGGCGAGGCTCAAGCCTCGCCCCCACGGCGGGTCTGAAGACCCGCCCTACGCGTCGGATTCTCGGACGTTGGAGATCTTCCCATGAACGAACGTGTTGCCAGACTGCGCCGCGAGAGCCTGGAGACGAGGCCGTCGCTGTCGACCGAGCGGGCGGAACTGCTGACGGAGTTCTACCGCTGCGCGCCGGCCGTGTCGGTGCCGGTCACCCGTGCGCTGTCGTTCCGCCACCTGATGGAGCGCAAGGCAATCTACATCGGCGAGGGCGAGCTCATTGTCGGCGAGCGCGGACCGACGCCGAAGGCGACGCCGACCTATCCCGAGCTGTGCTGCCACAGCCTGGAGGACTTCGACGTCCTGAACAGCCGCGAGAAGATCTGGTTCGACGTGCCGGAGGAAGCGCGCGCGGCGCAGGCCAGTGCGATCATCCCCTACTGGCGTGAACGCTCGATGCGGCACCGCATGTTCGCGCTGTTGCCCGACGACTGGAAGGCGGCCTACGAGGCCGGCGTCTACACCGAGTTCATGGAGCAGCGCGCGCCTGGCCACACGGTGCTCGACGACAAGATCTACCGGAAGGGCTTCGCGGACTTCAAGGCCGATATCGACGCCGCGCTCGCCGCGCTCGACTACCTGACCGATCCCGAGGCGCTCGACAAGCGAGAAGAGCTGACGGCGATGCGCATCTGCTGCGACGCCATCATCACCTTCGCGCGGCGCCACGCCGCGCTGGCACGCGAGCGGGCCGCCAACGAGCCGGACGCCGCGCGCCGCGCCGAGCTCGAACAGATTGCGCAGGTGTGCGCGTGGGTGCCCGAGCACGCGCCGCGCACCTTCCACGAGGCGCTGCAGGCCTACTGGTTCGTCCACCTGGGCGTCATCACCGAGCTGAACACGTGGGACTCCTTCTGCCCGGGTCATCTGGATCAGCACCTCTATCCGTTCTACCGCCACGAAATCGACGCCGGCATGCTGACCCGCGAGCAGGCGCAGGAACTGCTCGAGTGCTTCTGGGTGAAGTTCAACAACCAGCCGGCGCCGCCCAAGGTCGGCGTGACCGCGGCCGAGAGCGGCACCTACACCGACTTCTGCAACATCAACACGGGCGGCCTGCGGCCCGACGGCAGCGACGGCGTCAACGACCTGACCTACCTCGTGCTCGACGTGATCGACGACATGCGGCTGCTGCAGCCGTCGTCCAACCTGCAGTTGAGCAAGCGGAGCCCCGATCGGTTCCTCGAGCGCGGGTGCGAGATCATCCGCAAGGGCTGGGGCCAGCCGTCGATCTTCAACGCCGACATGGTAGTGCAGGAACTGGTTCGCCACGGCAAGACGCTCGAGGACGCGCGGGCCGGCGGGACGAGCGGCTGCGTCGAAACGGGCGCGTTCGGCAAGGAAGCCTACATCCTGACCGGCTATTTCAACCTGCCCAAGGTGCTCGAGATCACGCTGAACAACGGCGTCGATCCGCGCACGGGAAAGCGGATCGGGCTCGCGACCGGCGATTCGCGGACCTTCAAGACGTTCGACGATCTGTTCCAGGCCTACAGCCGGCAGGTGCGCCACTTCGTGGACGTGAAGGTGCGTGGCAGCAACATCATCGAGCGCCTGTACGCGACGCTGATGCCCGCGCCGTTCCTCTCGGTGCTCGTTGCCGACTGCATCAGCAACGGCAAGGACTACAACGCCGGCGGGCCGCGCTACAACTCCACCTACATCATGCCGGTCGGGCCGGCGACCGTCGCGGACAGCCTCTCCGCCATCCGCGCGCACGTGTTCGCGACGACCCGGCCTCAGGACGGGATCGGGGCGCAACATGTTGCGCCCCTGCCGCCCGGACGACGCGTATCGATGGCCCAGCTGCTGGACGCCCTCGCCGCGGACTTCGAGGGCCACGAACCGCTGCGCCAGCTGCTGCTGAACAAGACGCCCAAGTACGGCAACGACGACGAGCGCGCCGACGGTCTGGTCCAGGCGCTGTGCGATCTGCTGTTCGACGTCATCGACGGCCGGCCGACGCCCAAGGGCGCGACCTACCACGTCAACTACCTCTCGACGACGTGCCACGTGTACTTCGGATCGGTGACCGGCGCGACCCCGGACGGCCGCAAGGGGTACACGCCCGTGTCCGACGGGATTTCGCCCGCGCACGGCGCCGATCGCCACGGGCCGACCGCGGTGGTCAAGTCGGCCGCGCGGATGGATCACGCGCGCAGCAGCGGGACGCTGCTGAACCAGAAGTTCACGCCGCAACTGCTCGAAGGTCAGGATGGCCTTCGCAAGCTGGCCGCGCTCGTCCGCTCCTACTTCAAGCTGGACGGCCACCATATCCAGTTCAACGTGGTGACCGCCGACACGCTGCGGGCGGCCAGGGCGACGCCGGAGAAATATCGCGATCTCATCGTCCGCGTCGCCGGCTACAGCGACTATTTCTGCGACCTGACGCCGGCGTTGCAGGACGAGATCATCGCGCGGACGGAGCAGACGGGGTTCTAACGGGCGACGTCCGATGTCCGATGTCCGATGTCCGATGTCGACTTCGGACCTCGGACTCCGGACCCCGGACGACAGCGTCAGTTCATTGCCCCCCCTGGAGGTTGCATCATGACCAATCGTCGGTTCCCGCGCGGCGGATTGCGTGCGCTGCTGTGCCTGCTCGTCATCGCCGGCTTCGCGGCGGTGATGATCGCGCAGGGCGAGCAACCCGGTCAGACCGATCCTCGCCAGCGCCTGAAGTGGTTCGACGAGCACCAGGCCATGAAGGCGCGGTCTCCATTCAAGGACATGAAGTGGCAGTTCGTGGGGCCGACCAACGTCAGCGGCCGCGTCATCGACGTCGCGGTGGCCACGCCGCGCGGCAAGTACTACACGATCTACGCGGCATCGGCGACGGGCGGCCTGTGGAAGACCGAGAACGACGGCACCAGCTGGGAGCCAATCTGGGACCAGGGTCCCACCGCCTCGATCGGTGACGTCACGCTGGCGCCGTCGAACCAGAACATCGTCTGGATCGGCACGGGCGAGGCGAACATCTTCCGCAGCTCGAACGCCGGCATCGGCGTCTACAAGTCGGTTGACGCCGGAAAGACCTGGCAGCCCATGGGCCTGGCCGGCACCTACACGATCCCGCGCATCGTCATCCACCCGAAGATCCCCGACATCGTCTACGTGGCGGCCTCGGGGCACGAGTGGACCGACAACGAGGAACGCGGCGTCTTCAAGACGATCGACGGCGGCAAGACGTGGCAGAAGGTCCTGTACGTCAACGCGAAGACCGGTGCCATCGACCTCGTGATGGATCCTGTCGACCCGAACACGCTCTACGCGTCCACGTGGCAGCGGGTCCGCCAGAAGTGGAGCGATCCGCGCACCTTCGCCGACTACACCGGCAGCGGCATTTACAAGACCACCGACGCGGGCAAGACGTGGACGCCAATCAACCAGGGCCTTCCCGAAGCGAAGTCGCGCGGCCGGATCGGGCTCGATGTCGCGCGCTCGAAGCCGAACGTGGTGTATGCGTACCTCGACAACTATGAGATCGCGCACCCGGCAAACGCGGGCGAGACCGACGCGTACGGCCGCCCGGCGGGGGGCCCGATCAAGGGCGCCGAGATCTATCGGTCGGACGACAAGGGCAAGACGTGGCGGAAGGTGAGCGAACCGGACGAGCCAGCGCCTGCGCGGACCGCGGGAGACCGGCCGGCGGGCACGCCGCAGCCGACACGCACGCGGATGGAGGCGGCGTCGGGCACCTACGGGTGGGTGTTCGGCCAGGTCCGCGTCGATCCGAACGACGAGAACACCGTCTACTTCATGGGCCTCGGCCTCAACCGGTCCACCGATGGCGGGAAGACGTTCCAGCCGGTGCGCGGCATGCACACCGATCTGCACGCGCTCTGGATCGATCCGGCCAACTCCAATTTCATGGTGAACGGCAATGACGGCGGCCTGGTCGTCACCTACGACAAGGGCAGGACGTGGAAGACGTTCACCAACGCGCCCGGTCAGCTGCCGCTAAGCCAGTTCTTCAACGTGTCCTACGACATGGCCACGCCGTTTCACGTATACGGCTCGATGCAGGATCACGGCAGCTATCGGGGCACCGTCGACATCAGCGGCGCCTCGGCGCAGGGCCGCGGCGGACGCGGCCAGGCACCGGTCGGCGCCAACCCGCGCGATCGGATTCCCGCGGTCGAATTCACCGGCTCGGTGGGCGGCGAAGGCTCCACGCACGCGGTCAACACCGTGGACAACGTCACTGTCTATGCGTCCAGTTTCTACGGCAACCTGGACCGGGCCGACATGTCGAAGCCGCAGGGACGCGGCGGCGACGGCGTGACGACCGTGGCGCCGAAGCCGGAGAAGGGCGAGTTGCCGCTGCGCGGGCAGTGGATGGCCCCGACCATTCTCTCGGCGCACAACCAGGACATCGTCTACCACGGCATGCAGTTTCTCTTCCGGTCGATGTACCGCGGCACCGCCTGGGAGCGGATCAGCCCGGATTTGACCTACAACGACCCCGCCACGTTCGGCGACATCCCCTACCACACGCTCTACGCACTGTCCGAGTCGCCGAAGAAGTTCGGGCTGATTTACGCCGGCACCGATGATGGCCGCGCGCACGTCACGAGGGATGGCGGCAAGACGTGGACGGAGATCACCAAGGGGCTGGTGCCGCGTAAATGGGTATCGCGCATCGTCGCGTCCCAGTACGACGAGGCAACCGTCTACCTGACGCAGAACGGCAAGCGCGACGACGACTTCGCGCCCTACATCTGGAAGTCGAGCGATTACGGCGCCACATGGAAGAGCCTCGTCGGCAACATCCCGCTCGGCCCGGTGAACGTCATCCGCGAGGATCCGACCAACGCGAAGCTCCTGTACGTCGGCACGGACGCCGGCGTGCTGGTCAGCCTGGACGGCGGGGCGTCATGGGACGTGCTGGGCGGGAGTCTGCCGACGGTCTACGTGCAGGACCTCATCGTCCACCCGCGCGACAAGGTGATCGTCATCGCGACGCACGGCCGGGGCATGTGGGCGATGGACGCGGTGCCGGTGGAGGGCTTCCGGAAAGGGACGAACTGACACGGTGCTCCGTGCGGAGTGCGGAGTGCGGAGTGCGGAGTGCAAGGTGGCGCTGAAACTGACGCCGAGCGCATCATTCAAGAAATGAAGCGCGCTGCGTGAGTTCCAGCGCCACCTTGCACGAAGCACCCAGCACCCAGCACCTAGCACTGAGCACTTGGCGTCGGCTGCGTTACGGCCGCGTCCCGCCGCCTTTCATGTTCGCCAGGGCGAACGCCCACTCGTCGGCAAGTTCGGCAATGCGGCTGTCGGTTGTCCGAACGCCGTGCGACCCTTGCGTTTCAATGCGAATCAGCACCGGTCGATCGCAGCCCTGCGCCGCCTGCAGCGTGGCCGTGAACTTGAACGAATGGCCCGGCACCACCCGGTCGTCGTGATCCGCGGTCGTGACGAGCGTGGCGGGATAGCATGCGCCGGGCTTGACGTTGTGCAGCGGCGAGTACTTGTAGAGATAGGCGAACGCCTCGGGCTCGTCGGACGAGCCGTACTCGGTGGCCCACGCCTTGCCGCCGCTGAACTTGTCGTAGCGCAGCATGTCCATGACGCCGACGGCGGGCAACGCCACGGCGAAGAGGTCCGGCCGCTGCTCCATCACCGCACCCACCAGCAGGCCGCCGTTCGACCCGCCCATGATGCCGAGCGTCCCCGGTGAGGCGTAGCCTTCCTTCACCAGGTAAGCGCCCGCCGCGATGAAGTCGTCGAAGACGTTCTGCTTCTTCTCCTTCATGCCGGCCTCGTGCCACGCCTCGCCGTACTCGCTGCCGCCGCGCATGTTGGCCGTTGCCCACACGCCCCCGTGCTCGAGCCATGCAGGCACGTCGGGCCGGAACGTTGGCAGTGTCGCGATGTCGAACCCGCCGTAGCCGTACAGCATCGTCGGGTTCGATCCGTCCTTCTTCAGTCCCTTCCTGTAGGTGATGAACATCGGCACCCGCGTGCCGTCCTTCGACGGATAGAAGACACGCTCCGTCTCGTACTGGGTCGGGTCGAAGGTCAGCTTCGCCCGCTCGAACGGCGTGCTCTGCCCCGACGCGACGTCGAAGCTGAAGACGGTCGTCGGATAGAGCGGCGACGTGAAGCTGTAGAACACCTCGGCACGATCGAAGCGGCCGGACGGGCCGGAGACGGTCCCCAGGCCTGGCGTCTTCAAGGTCCCCGCAGAGCGGCCATCCAATTCGTACAGGCTCACGACCGTGGCCACGTCCTCGAGGGCGTTCACCATGATCTTCCCGGCAATAAGCGACACGCCCTGGATGGCTGTCTTCCCTTCCGGCACGATCGTCTTCCAGTTCTTCACGTCCGGCTTCGCGATCGGTACCGCCACGATCTTCTTGTTGGGCGCATCGCGGTCGGTCGAGAGGTACAGCGTGAGGTTGACCACCCCGAGCGGGTCATAGCCGGCGGTATGGCCGGGATAGAGCGCAACGATCGGCGCGTCGATCTTCGGCGCCAGCGGATCGCCGAGATCCTTCACGAACAGTTCGTTCTTGTTGCTGGTGCCCTTGTTCGTCACCAGGAAGACGTACCGGCAGGTTTCATCCAGGGCCGCGTCGATGAAGAGCGTCGGCTCTTCGGGTCGTTCGTAGATCAGCTTGTCCGCCGATTGCGCCGTGCCGATCACGTGATAGTAGATTCGCTTGTCGTGGACTGCCTCGCGCAGGACGTCACCTTTCGGCTCCGGATACCGGCCGTAGAAGAACCCCTTGCCGTCCTTCGTCCACGCGATGCCGCTGAACTTCACCCAGCGGATCGTGTCGTCCAGCGGCTTGCCGTCCGGCAGCGTGCGCACGTGCCACACCGACCAGTCCGAGCCGCCTTCTGACGTGCCGTACGCGAAGTGCTTTCCGTCCGGCGAGGGAACGAGCCCCGCCAGCATCGTCTTGAGCGTGTCGCTCGGCCACTCGGCGTTCGGGTCGATGACGACCATCTCGGGGCCCGTCAGCGACTCGCGCGCGTAGACGACCGACTGTTTCTGCACGCCGGAGTTGCGGCTGTAGAACCAGCGTCCACCCTCGTAGGACGGCATCGACACCTTCGGGTAGTCCCACAACTCGTGGATCCGCTTCCGCAACTCCTCGCGAACCGGTAGCGCGTTGAAGTACTGCGACGTCAACGCGTTCTCGGTCTTGATCCAGCCCGCGAGATCCGGCGCGTCCTCGGGCTTTGGCTCCATCCAGCGGTACGGATCGGCCACCTTGGTGCCGTGGTACTCGTCCACGACGTCGCCCTTGCGGGGCTGCGGGTACCGGAGCGGTTCCTTCTGCGCCTTGACGGCCACCAGTGCCCAGGCGGCGAGGCCGAGCACGCACAACAAGGTTGCGATCGCATAATGCCGACGGTTCATGAGAAATCCTCCAGATGCGGGGCGGGCGCGGAAAGAGCCGGCCCGCGGCGGAGTCTAGCACGGGGAGGGGGGACGGGGGCGAGGTGCAAAGTGCGAGGTGCGGAGTGCGAAGTGCGGCGCGCCCGAGACTCGCGATCCCGCTGCGGGGAGCGGGCGCGCCACCTGGCGAGCCATGCGGAGCAGCCGGCCGTCGATCACGCAAAACGACGAACGTTGCGCGGTTTTCCCGGCGCAGCGCCTAGCGGTCGAGCAAGCGCGGTTAGCGCCAATGCCTTCAGGAAATTCGCTGACGTCGTTCCAAGGCAACATCAGCAGCCTGACGGCGGGAACCACGTTGACCGTGGCCCGCGCGGACGACGCGGCGGCGGCAGCCGGAGCGGCCGC
>PMZR01000079.1 GCA_003170135.1 Acidobacteriota bacterium | reverse complement strand
TCGCCTTCGGGATGGGCATCGACCGATCAAACATCCGCTTCGTGATTCATGCCGGCGCGCCGCGTTCGCCCGAGCACTACCAGCAGGAGTCGGGCCGCGCGGGTCGCGACGGCCTCGAGGCCGAATGCGCGCTCATCTACTCGGGCGCCGACTTCCTGAAGTGGCGGCAGATCCTCGAGAAGAACGGCGAGCTGTCCGAGAGCGCCCTGGCGCTGCTGCGCGAGATGGAGCGCTACGCGGGCGGCACGCGCTGCCGGCACCGCTCGCTCGTGGAGTACTTCGGCCAGCCGTACCGGACCGAGAGTTGCGACGCGTGCGACTGGTGCCTGCACGAACTGGAACGCGTGGCGGATCCGCTGACGCTCGCGCAGAAAATCCTATCGGCGGTCGCCCGCCTCCACCAGCGGTTCGGCGTCGGCCACGTCGTCTCGGTGCTGCGCGGCCGAAAGACCGAGCAGGTTGCCGCGCGCCGCCATGACGAGCTGACGACGTTCGGGCTGCTCAAGGACGTGCCGGATCAGGAACTGCGCGGCTACGTTGACCAGCTCACCGAGCAGGGATTGCTCGTGCGCACGAGCGACGGGTTCCCGGTCCTGCGGCTGTCCGCGAGCGGTGTCGCCGCGCTGAAAGGCACCGCGACGGTTGCCCTGTACCGCCAGCCGCAGCCGGTCGCCGGCAGAAAGCGCGGGCTCAAGCCCTCGGCTGACGCCCGTTCGTGGCAGGGCGTGGATCGCGGCCTCTTCGACGCCCTCAGGCAGCACCGCATGGATATCGCACACGAGCGCGGCGTGCCGCCCTACGTCGTGTTCCACGACAACACGCTGCGCGAACTGGCGCGCTGGCGGCCGTCAACGGCGGCCNNCGCTGCGCCGGATTTATGGCATCGGCGCCCGCAAGGCGGATGATCTTGGGCCCGGGGTTTTGCACATCATCCGAACGTACTGCGACGAGCACGGCCTGTCGCAGGACGCGGAAGCCTGAGCCGTCGGCTCCGGGCTCCAGGCTCCGGCCTCCCATCCCACCCCAGCGTCCAGGCCTTCGGCTTTCGGCCTTGGGCTTTCGGCCCGTGGCGACTAGAATTGCGCCACGTCCCTTTCCACGAGGCATCCAGATGACCAAGTCACTCCGCATTCTGGGAAGCGTTGCGTGTGCCATTGTCGTGGCATCCGTCCTGTGCACATCCCACCCGTCGGGTCGCCCCGAGCCGGGAGCAGCGTCGGGCCTGCGCGCCACGGTGCATCCCGCGGCGGCCTTCGACGTGTCGCCGCCGCTTGCGTCGCTGCTGAGCGATGCCACGGACGGCCCCAGCGTCATCGACCGTGGGCAGTTCGATGCGCCGCACGGCGGGCTCGCACCAGAGCCCGATGCGGAAGACGTGGAGCCGGAGGCGGGAGCGCGTCAGCAGCCGACGCCGGCGCCTATCGTGCTGCCGGTGATCACGACGCCTGCCGGCGCGGGTGCGGCGGAACAGACGACGCCTGGCAGCAAGCCCGGCGCCACGCTCACCGACAGCTTCGACGGCCTCGGCATCGGGTTCGACGGGCCGCAGGGCACGTCCACGGTCCGCAATCCGTCGGACAACAGCCTCGCGGTCGGCCCCAATCACATCATCCAGACCGTGAACTCGCGGACGGCGATCTTCACGAAGAAGGGAAAGCAGTTCGACACCACCGGAAAGGCGCTGTACGGCTCGGTTGCGACCAACAACGTCTTCAAGGGATTCGGCGGCGCGTGCGAGGCGATGAACAACGGCGACGCCGTCGTCCGCTACGATCAACTGGCCGACCGGTGGCTCATCGTCATGCCGATCTTCAGGCGTGGGGACGTGCGGCCCGATCAGCCTGGCGCCTGGAAGACGGGCGAACCGGCGTATGCAAGCCCGGCGGGACGTCCCGGCCAACCCGGCGCCGCCACCAGGCTGTTTCAACCGCCGCCACCGCCGCCCAGTCCGCCGGTAGAGCCCGCTCAGGAGGCGCAGCGCGGACGCGGCGGCCAAGCGGGACAACCGTTGAGCGCGCGCGGCCGCGGACAGGCGGGGCCGCAGGGACCATACGGCATGTGCTACGCGGTCAGCGTCGGCCCCGATCCGTTCGGGCCGTACTACCGCTATGAATTCCTGCGGCCGCTGTTCCCGGACTACCCACGCCCGGCGATCTGGCCCGACGGCTACTACATCCCGACCAGCACCGGCGACAACCGGATCTCGGAGACCGTCGCCACGCAGAAGCACGCATGCGTCGCCGACCGCGCCAAGATGCTGAAAGGCGAGCCGGCGACCGAGCAGTGCGTTATCATCGAGAACGTGAACTTCCTGAACAACGCCGACGTCGACGGCAAGGCGTTGCCTCCATCGGGCGCGCCGAACATCATGATGGCGGCCGGCGGCACGCAGCTGAACAAGATCTTCGAGGCCGACACGATCGATGTCTGGCAGTTCCACGTCGACTGGAAGAACCCCGCGAACACCAAGGCCACGGGGCCGGAGAAGATCGCCGTCGCGCCCTACCATTACCTCTGCGACGGGCAGCTCACCAATTGCGTGCCGCAGCCCGGGACGGACCGGCGCCTCGACGCGCAGGGCGACAAGCTCATGGCGCGGCTCGTCTACCGCAAGATCGGCAACCGCGAATCGATCGTCGCGGTGCACTCCGTCAACACGACGGCAGGCGGCGGCGGCGTCCGGTGGTACGAGTTCCGGATCGCCGGCAATCGACAGGTCAGCCTGTTCCAGCAAGGCACGTACGCGCCCGACGGGTTCTTCCGCTGGTTGGGCAGCGCGGCGATCGATCGCTTCGGCAACATCGGGATCGGCTATTCGTTCGGCGGCACGCCGAACTTCGCCGGGCAGCGCTTCGCGGCGCGGCTGGCCGGCGATCCGCCGAACATGCTCACGCTGCGCGAGACGGTGCTGGCCGAAGGCGAGGCCTCGCAGACCAACACGCTCCGGTGGGAAGACTACGCGCAGACGGCGGTGGATCCGAGCGACGACTGCACGATCTGGTATGTCGGCGACTACCTGAAGAAGGACGCGACGAGCTACTCGACCAGGATCGGCGCGTTCAGGCTGCCCGGCTGCTCGGGGCGCTAACGCGGTTTTCTGCCGAACGGAGGCTGTCAGTGTGAGTCGCGAAGCACGGGCGCGGCCGCGGCCCTCGACGAGCCGTCGGTCGCCGGGGAAAACGCCGCGCCGCCACGTCGCTTTCCGGCATCGACCGCCGGCAACCTCCAACGGCTTGGCGTGGCTGAGTGGGCGCCGGTCGGCCGCCGGGGAAAGCGTCGTGTCGCGTGTCGTTTTCCTGATTGGCCCGCCGACGACCTCCAAGGCTCGTCCGCTGGCTGCGGCCGCGCCCGTGCTCCGCGGTGATGGCGAGTCCGGTAAGCGCGGCGCGGCTGCCCGACCAAGTCCGTGGTGAATGGCCCGAAGAGGAGATCACGTTTGGATCCGGACACCGCGATCGGCGGGCCACACGGACAGTTCCCCTCGACGCCGCTCTCGCTGCTCATCTCGCCTGGGCGCGTCGCATGCTGCGCGGCTTCGTGACCGCACGGCTGCGCGCGTCCACCTCGGGCGAGCAGAAACTGCGCACAAAGATGCGGCGCCTATGGATTTGAGCGACGCCGTCCTCGATCATCTGCGCTACGTTGCGGGGCTGCCCGACCTGACCGGCACCCGGTACGAACTCGAGTCCGAGATCGGACGGGGCGGACTTGGGGTCGTCTATGCGGCCCGCGACCGCCAGCTCGACCGCCGCGTCGCGCTCAAAGTCCTCGACTCCGCGCTGGCGGGCGAAGCCCAGCTCATCGCGGGGCTCGAACATCCTGCCATCGTGCCAATCTATGAGACCGGCTCCCTTCCCGACGGCCGCGCCTTCTACGCGATGAAGCTGGTGGGCGGCGCACGCCTGCCTTTACCCACAGCCGAGGCGCGATTCACCGCGATCTCAAGCCGCAGAACGTGATGGTCGGTGAGTTCGGCGAAGTCTACGTCATGGATTGGGGCGTCGACGCGGTGGCGGGGACGCCCGCGTTTCGAGCGCCTGAGGTTCGGCTGGACGAGCGTTCCGACGTGTACGGGCTGGACGCGGTACTGCAGTTCGTGCTTCCTGCATCTGCGCCGCCGGCCCTTGCCGCGATCACGGCGAGGGCGATGAGTGCCAGTCCCGCCGGCCGCTATCCTGACATCCCGTCACTCCTGACCCACATCGAACGCCCGATCCGACCTTGATACTCGCCATCATGGACCGCGCCTCCGGGTAGAACCATGCGGATGCGCCGTCAATGGCCCCGAGGCAGTCCGAACACCACGCCGACCAGGATGCCTGCTCTGCGGCTGGTTCGCCCGCAAGGTGCAGTCGACGACATGGGGAATCGTCGTCGGCGCCGCGCTCGGGTTGTTCTTCGTCTTTCTCGTGGCCTCGATGAACACCGTCAATGGGTCGCACGAGTACCTCGAGATCATGATGCCGGGCTTTGTCGTCGGCGCCATCGTCGGGTTCCTGACGCAGCGGATAGGAACGCCGCGGCGGGCCCCGAGCTCGGGAGTGTGACCTTGATTCGGCACGTGGCGCCAACGCGCGATAATGCTCCCATGAAGCTTTTCGCCTCTGTTCTGGCACTCGCCGTTCTGTTGCCCGGCCTGGTCGCCGGCGGATCCCATCCTCAGCGCGCTCCACGGCCTGCGGTGCCGGTGCGTGAAGAGCCGATGCACCACCTGGTGCTCGAGAACGACGATGTCCGCGCGTACGACGTCGTCGTGCCAGTCGGCCAGGCAACGCTCTTCCACGTGCACGCGCTGGACTACGTGTACGTCGTGCTCGGCGATGCGACGTTGAAATCCGAGATTCAGGGGCAGGCACCGGCGGATCTGGCCGTCAAGCGTGGCGACGTTCGGTTCACGCCTGGCCCGGTGACGCATCGCGTCGTCAACGTCGGCGCGACCCCGTTTCACAACGTCACGGTCGAGCTCCTTCGGCCCCGCTCCGTGCCTCCCTCGCCACTGCCGGCCCTGTCGGCTGGTACGCCGGAGGCCATCGTCCTCGAAAACGAACGCGTACGCGTGACCCGTGTGATACTTCACGCGGGCGAGGCGATGCCGCCGCACTCGGTACCGGGCCGGACGCTCGTCATTCCGTCCGGTCCCGGAGCCGTTCGCATCGAAACGGCCGGTGGCAACACCCGCATCGTCGAACTCGAATCGGGAAAGCCGGCCTGGTACGGGAGCCCGACGGCGTACTCGGCGCGAAACACGGAGCGATCAACACTCGAAATCGTGTACGTCGAGCTGAAGTAGCCGGGCCAACACGTCTTCGCGCGAGTGCTCAGCGCGGTCGCTTCTTCACGCCGGCCACGGCGCCGTCGATCAGACGGTAGGCCGCGTGCAACGACACCAGGTCCTTGTCATTCGCGCCGTAGGGCAGCGAGGCGATCCCCAGCGCGCCGACCTTCGGGTGCTGGAACATCACTTCGAGTGCAGCCGCCAACTCGCGGCTCGTCGGCCCCTCGGGCGCGGTCAACGGATGCCCTGCCACCTCGCTCGGATCGAGGACGTCCATATCGACGTGAACGTAGATGACGTCGGTCAGTGCCGCGAGGCGCGCGACAGGCCAGACAGGATGTATCACGCGTCCTCCCATTGCTTCGTGTCGCCCAGAGCATACACGGGAGGTGTGCGGGAAAGAAATGCTCCAACGCGTCCGCCTCGTCTGGCGTCTAATAGCCTAGGGAGATGCCGGCCTTCATGATGAATGACCTTCGCTACAGCCTCCGGTAGATTCGCCGCGCCCCGGCGCTCGCCGCCATCGTCGTTCTGTCGCTGGCGCTTGGCATTGGCGCGAACACGGCAATTTTCAGCGTCATCAATGCGATGATGCTGCGCGACCTGCCCATCAAGGACTCGGGCCGCCTCGTCGCACCGATGCGATTGAAGCGCGGCTGGGAGGGTACAGCGGTCCCGGGTTCGCAAAGGTGTCGATCCTCGATGCCATCCGAGCAAAGCTGGGACCGTCCGCCGACGTCCAGTACGCGCCCGGCCCCGGCCGCGTGTCACGCGACCTCGTCCTCGTCCCCGCCGAGCGCTTCCGCTCGGTCTCGAACGGTCGCACCATACAGGGACTCGCAGGCGAGTACTTCGACAACAACCGCCTCGAAGGACAGCCGCGGCTGGTGCGAACGGACGCGCGGATCGATTTCCGATGGACGTTGAATTCGCCGGGGCGCGGCATCGCGGACGTCGGGCTCGAGCCGGGCACATCCCATGACATTCGCCTCGAGTACTTCGAGAGCACCGGCAACGCGCGCCTGAAGCTGGTCTGGGACACCGGCGTGACCGACGACTGGCGGGCGCAGGTCGCCAGCGCGGTCGCCCTCGCCGAACGAAGCGAGGTGGTTGTCGTCGCGGCCGGCGTCGAAGAGCGCGAATTCCAGGACCGCGCCTTTCTCGGTCTGCCCGGTCACCAGGAGGCGCTGATCCAGGCGATTGCGGCGACAGGAACGCCGACGGTCGTCGTGCTGGTGGGAGGCAGCGCCATCACGATGTCGTCCTGGCTCGATCGCGCCGGCGCGGTGATCGACGCGTGGTACCCGGGCGAGGAGGGCGGCGACGCGGTGGCGGACGTGCTCTTCGGCGACGTCAACCCGACCGGGCGGCTGCCCATCACGTTCCCCGTCGCCGAAGGCCAGCTGCCGCTGTACTACAACCACAAGCCGACCGGCCGCGGCGACGATTATCTCGATCTCACCGGCCAGCCGCTGTTCCCGTTTGGTTTCGGCCTCAGCTACGCGACGTTCGCGTATTCAGGCCTGCGCATCGAGCCGGCCGAGATGCCGTCATCCGGGACGACCACCGTCCGGTGCACGGTGAAGAACACCGGCACGCGTGCCGGCGATGAGATCGTGCAGCTGTACGTGCGTGACGAGCTCGCCTCGGTGGCGCGCCCGGTGATGGAGTTGAAAGGCTTCCAGCGCGTTCACCTCGACGCCGGCGAGGAGAGGCCGCTCGCCTTCGAGGTCGGGCCGGAGCAGTTGCGGATGCTCGACCGCGACATGCGCTGGGTCGTCGAACCCGGGGCCTTCCGGGTGATGATTGGCGCTTCGTCCAGAGACATCCGGCTTCGCGGCGAGGTGACGGTGCGGTGAAGGTAACCCCCCCGAGTTCCGCCGAATCCACGGCGAGCTCAAACGTCGGCCCGAAGGCGGCGTCTCACTTCTTCGGCGCCGGCAGCCTGACCGCCTGCGCACTGCCGACATACAGCCCGTTGAACAGCAGCTTGAACGTGCCGTGCGGATGCGCGCGGAACGCGACCAGCGGGCCGAGCAGCACGAGATGTCCCTTCCCCACTTCCGTCTCGGCCACCGCGACCGCCTGTTTCAGGTACGGCGCGCCCCAGGCCCAGCCGCTTCTGAGCGGGTTGTCCGCCTCGAACCATGCAATCGACCGCACTCCGGAGCCGGGCTGCAGATGGAACAGCGGGTTGTTCGAATAGAAGAGGTCCAGCTGCTCGGGCAGACCGTAGGCGAGCGGCTGCGTCGTGTCCACGCGCACCTGCAGCACGCAGCCGGGCGCGTAGAACTTGTCGGGCGGCAGCGGCCTGGTGGTCCCCGGTTCGACGAGCGCGTTCGCGACAGGCAGGCCGAGCCGCGTTGCCAGTGACGTCGAGGTGCCGATCGCCACGATTGAGCCCCCGGCCTCGAGGAACTTGCGCAGCTGCGGTAGCGTTTGCGCGTCCGTGATCGCGCCGATGCGGCCGCGGTAATCCGGCGGCACGCTCGCCGGATCCAGTTTCGCCCCTCGGCCTTCGCCCCGGCCGGCGTCGGGCACGATCCCGTCCTCGAACACGAGCACGTCGAACTTCGCGGCCAGATCGCCGGCGTCGAGCGACGGCGGATACACCACCTCGAACGGAAACGCGAACTGCGTGAAGATCCACTGCACCCAGCCCGACGGCATCGAGCCGCCGTAGACATCCACCACGCCGATGCGCAGCGGTTTCAACCGCAGAGCGTCGCCTGCCGGTGAGGTGGAAACGCCGACGAAGTTCAATCCCTGTTCCGCCGCCAGCTTCGCGACTGCGACCGCGGTTGATGCCTTTGCCGGAATGTACGCCGTGCCGGCCGGCCATGTGACGCCGCCCGCCTGCAGCGGCGCCTTCAGCCAGTACACCGTCTCCCCCTGCGCGAGCAGCCGGTTGACGGCGATGAACGCGTCGTTGGCCTGATGTCCAAGGAGATAACCGGCCGCACGCGCCGCGCCGCTCACCTTGCCGGGCGCCGCCTTCGCCATCCCGTCCACCTTCTCGAACGGGCCGTCGAACGCGTCGAGGACCCGGTCGAACTGCACGCCCATCTGGTACGCCAGCGTGTAACCGGTGACGTCGTACGGGCGGACCGGCGGACCGCCGGGATATGCGAAGTCGTCCGGGTAGTCCTGGGGCTCGAAGTTGTCGAGCACGTGCGGCCGGAATGCCTGACCGGTCTTCACCACGTAGGAGCCCGCGGGATAGGTCTTGCCCGCCACCTGGAACGCCGCGGTCGCTCGATGGATGGTCACGCCGTTCTTGATGAGCGCGTTGACGAACTTCGTCGCCGTCAGGAAATCCGGCTGGTCCGACGGGATGATGTAGCCCCGCGGATCGCGCAGCGCCGGCTCGCGCAGCGACTCGTAGTACTTCAGCGGCGCGCCGCCGCGGCCACCACCCACCTTGTCCCGCGCCATCGCGGCTTCCACCGCCGCGATCTTCTTCGCCGTCATCGTCCAGGTGTCGCGACTGCCCTTCTCGATTCCGTTCTTCCCCATCCGGTAGATGTTGAACAGGAAGTTCTCGCGGTGCTCGGACGCGATGTCGAGGATCGCGCGATCGGCCGTCAGCAGGTAATCGATCGTCTGCCGGAAGTGCCAGGTCTGCGGCTGCACCGGGAACGGGTTGTCGTTGCCGGCCACGAGGTTCTTCGGCACGAAGCCGATCTCGATGGGCGTCGGGCTGCCGGAGATCTCCGACAGGATCCCGATCTGGTTGTGGAAACACGCCGTGCTGCGCACGCCGCCGTTCCACCAGTTCTGGTAGTTCGCAAACGTCCGGTTCGTCGCGCCGGGTTTCCCCTCGGCGACGAACCGCGTGTGGATGGCCGCGCTCACGAGCTCCATGCTCGGCGCCATCAGCGGATCGAGGAACGGGTTGGACGGATCGCGCATCTGCCCGACGAACAGCACCGCGCCCGCCGGGCCGCTCTGGTGCTGGTTGTACATGATCTGCGGGAACCACTCGCGGTACAGCACGCGCCCCATCGACTCGGATTCGGGCATGTTCATCAGCAGCGACTCGCGGTTGTTGTCGTGCCCGATGTACTTCTGGTACAGCACCGGCAGGTTCCCCATCGACCGCTTCGCGGGCTCCTTCTCGCGCATGTACCAGTCGGCCACCAGCTCCAGTCCGTCCGGATTCGAAAAGGCCGCGAGGAAGATCACGTCGTTCAGGATCCGCAGCGTCTCCGGATCGTTGCGGCTCGCCATCTGGTAGAGCATCTCGGTGAGCGCCTGCGTGTTGGCAATCTCGGTGGCGTGCAGGCCCGCGTCGATCCAGACGACGGCCTTGCCCTCGGCCGCGAGCTGATGGGCCTGCTCGTCGGTGAGGTTCTCCGAAAGCGCGAGACGGCGCGAGATGTCCTTGTAACGGGCGAGATTGCGGTGGTTGGCGGCCGACGTGACGATGGCCATCAGCATCGGCCGGCCCTCGGAACTCCGGCCGTACTCGACGACGGAGATCCGGTCGGACTCCTGCGCAAGCGTCCGCCAGTAGGCGGACAGCTGCGTGTAGTTCGCGAGCTGGTAGTCGTCGCCCAGGTTGAAGCCAAGCGCGGTGTGCGGATTCGTGATCGACAAAGCAGGCTGCGCGACGGCGCCGACGGCGGGGCGAGCACGCTCGGCGCCTGCCGTACCGACGGCTGCGATGACAACGATGGCGAAAAGAACGAGCCACCGGGACCTGGTCGTGGTGCGCATGGGGTTACTCCGTGGTGAAGGACAGAAGTCCGAAGTCCGAAGTCCGGAGTCCGGAGTCGTCGCAAGGATACGCCACCGAGCGGCGATCGCGAACCGCGTCTGGCGCCCGGATTATGATCGGCTTTGGAGGAGACGCCCGTGACGCCGCGGTCAGATCCGCCCGACGCGCAGGTGCAGCGGCCAGTGAACCAGCCACGCAGTGTCGTCCGGACCCCAAAGTGGCGCGAGCGATTCCCGAACAAGCAGAAGCGGGTCGGTGCCCCGCGCGGCGCGGTACGCCTGGGTCGCGGACCAGGTGCCGATGTAGGCGAGGAGCGCGGGCAGCGTAAGCCGCGCGGCCATCTCGGGCGCGGGGACGTCGAGTTCCGTGAATGGAAACGGCACCGTCCGATAGCCCGCATCCAACACCGCGCGTTCGGGCGACCAGAACGGACCGACGGTGTGCGCGTAGAACCGATCGACGACCACATCGATCTCGGGCGCGATCCGACACAGCGTATAGCCCCAGCCCGCGCCTGCACGTACCTCACGCGCGGGTGCGCGCTGGCAGCAGAAAGCTGCGCGAAGCTCGCGTCGGAGGCAACCACGCGATCGAACGCTGCGGCCAGGCCGCGCGCGGCCTGTCCGTTGCCCGTTGCGCAGTCCCACGCGGCGCGACGCCCTGGCGCGAGTCCCGCCAGCAGATCGAACAGCGCGGCCGGATACGTGGGCCGGAAGGCGGCGTAATCGGTCGCGACGGCGCCGAACCGATCCCGAAAAGGTTCGTTTGCCAACTGACCCTCACTCCTGCAGCCGGCGCGCGCTGGCCGCGCATCCACTTTGCCCGTCAGCCGGCCCCGCCCGAGCCGAGTCAATCGGCGACCGCGAAGGCGGAGCCGTGCGAACGGATGACTCCGGACGAGCTGGCTCGCCGCGCCCGCGCTGGTGACCTCGACGTCCCATGCCGCCGGAGGTATCGTAATTGGACAGGTCCGCAACATTCCCGACTAACGGAGGATCAGCATGGCCACTGCCCCCGCGACCACCGAGAAGCGAGCCCCGACGACGACCAGGCAGCAGTTCCTCGACAACTTCGAGCGAGAGCACGCGACAACGATGCGCGTCCTGCGCGCGTATCCGACCGACAAGCTCGACCTGCGTCCGCACGCGCTGTGCAAGACAGCCCGCGAGCTTGCGTGGATGTTCGTCATGGAACAGGGAATGGCCGAGAAGGCGCTCACGACCGGTTTCGACTGGTCGACCAAGCCATCCGGGCCGCCGCCGGCCCCCGAGTCGTTCGACCAGATCCTGGGCGCCCTGGAGGACGGGCACAAGCGGGTCGCCAACATCGTGAGCCGCATGGAAGAAGACCAGTTCTTCGAGACCGTCAAGTTCTTCACGGCTCCCAAGACGATTGGCGACGTGACGAAGATTCAGATACTCTGGATGGCCCTCCACGACCAGATCCATCATCGCGGCCAG
>PMZR01000137.1 GCA_003170135.1 Acidobacteriota bacterium | reverse complement strand
CGTTTGGCGGCGGGCCGGGAATGGTCCTGAAGGTGAAGCCGGTGGTGGACGCCGTCGAGCGCATCCGGCGCGAGCGGGGGCAGCCGTCCACGGTGATCCTGACCTCGCCGCAGGGCCGGCCCTTCTCGCAGGCCGAGGCCGCGCGTCTTGGCGGACTGTCGCATGTCGTGCTCATCTGCGGCCGATACGAAGGCGTGGACGAGCGCGTGTGCGAGCACGTCGTGACCGACGAGCTGTCGATCGGCGACTACGTGCTGACCGGCGGCGAGCTGCCGGCGATGGTCGTGCTCGACGCGGTGGCGCGGCTGCTGCCGGGCGCCGTGGGTGACGAGCAGTCGGTGGAGGCGGATTCGTTTTCGCACGGGCTGCTGGACTTCCCGCATTACACGCGCCCGGCGGAGTTCGCGGGGATGCGGGTCCCGGACGTCCTGGTATCGGGGCACCACGAGGAGATCCGCCGGTGGCGCAAACGCGAGGCGCTGCGGCGAACACTGGAACGGCGTCCCGAGCTGCTCGAACGGGCCGATCTGGACGACGAGGAACGCGCGCTGTTGCGTGAGTTGAACGACGAACGAAGGAAGGGAGTCGAGTATGGGCGTCATTGAGGCGGTCGAACGGGCGCAGATGGTCGAGCGGCCGCCGATGAAAGCCGGCGATACGGTGCGCGTGCACGTGAAGGTCCGCGAGGGCGACAAGGAACGCATCCAGGTGTTCGAGGGCATCATCATCGGGATGCACCGGGGCGGCACCCGCGCCTCGTTCACCGTCCGGAAGGTGTCGTTCGGCCAGGGCGTCGAGCGCATCTTCCCGCTGCATTCGCCGATCATCGACCGCATCGAGGTGGTGCGATCGGCCCGTGTGCGGCGCGCGAAGCTGTACTACCTGCGCAACCTGCGCGGGAAGGCTGCGCGCATGAAGGAAACCAAGCGAACGTAGGCGCCCATCGGGCTTCGGACTTCAGACTCCGGGCCTTCAGCCGCGTGCTGGAGCCTGGAGCCAGAAGCCTGGAGCCGATGAGCTGCAGCGCCATGACCCGGACACGTGCCCTGCGCACGCTCGAAAACGCGTTGCGGCGGCTCGGCTTCCACCGCATTGCCGGGGTGGACGAGGTCGGCCGCGGTTGTCTGGCCGGCCCGGTGATGGCAGCCGCGGTGGTGCTCGATCCGAACCGCCACATCCCCGCCCTGTCCGACTCGAAGCAGATCGGCGCGCCCGAACGCGAACGCCTGTATGCGACCATCGTCGGACGCGCGCAGGCGTGGGCGGTCGGCGTTGCCGAGGCCGACGAGATCGATCGCGTGAACATTCATCGGGCCTCCCTTGCCGCGATGCGCCGGGCCGTGATGGCGCTCAATCCCCTGCCCGACCTGGTGCTGGTCGACGCGTTCCGCATTCCGGACCTGTGGATGCCCCAGTGCGGGGTGTTGCACGGCGATGCCCGGTGCGCGGCAATCGCCGCCGCGTCGATCCTGGGCAAGGTGACCCGCGATCGGCACATGCTGGACCTGCACCGCGAGGATCCGCGCTACGGGTACGACCGCCACAAGGGGTACGGCACCGCCGACCACCTGGCCGCCGTCAGCCGCTACGGTTATTCGCCCGCGCACCGTCGCTCGTTTCGTCCGCCCTCGCTCTTTGATACACTGACGCTCGACGAGTTTGCCCCGGACGCCGGGGGCAGCGTGCAAGAAACGTAATCCAGGCCTTGCTGGCGTCTGCCAGGGCGAAATCGCCCTATTTTTCGAGTCAAGAGTGGCCATCGACCGCGAAGACAGCCTGAGACGTGCCGAAAAGCTCCTGCGCCAGGGTCGCCTCGACGGCGCCATCGAGGAGTACGTGCGCCTGCTCGAGGAGCAGTCCCAGGACTGGAACACCCGCAACGCGCTCGGCGACCTGTACGTCCGGGCGGGGAAGGTCGAACTGGCGGCCACCCAGTACTTACAGATCGCCGACCACTTCGCCGCCGAAGGGTTTCTCGCCAAGGCGCTTGCCCTCTACCGGAAAGCCGTCAAGATCAGGCCCGACGACGAGCACGCGTTGCTGCAATCGGCCGAGATCAATGCCAAGCAGGGTCTGCTGGCGGAGGCGAAGCACTGCCTGGCGGCGGTCGCCGACCAGCGCCGCCGGCGCGACGACCGCGCCGGTGCGAACGAGATCCTGATCCGCATCGCGACGCTCGATCCGAGCGATCTGGCGGCCCGCATGAGCGCGGCACGCGCCTCCGCCGAGATGGGCGACACGTCCGGGGCGGCCGAGCGCTACAAGGCGCTCGCCAAGGAACTCTTCGAGCGCGACCGGGCCAGCGAGGCGATCGACGCCCTGGCCGAAGCGGTGCACCTCGATTCCGCCGACGCGCCGGCCCGCGACTCTCTCGTGGCGGCCTACCTCGAACGGGGTGAGATGGACGAGGCGCGCCGCTACGCGACGACCGGTGCGCATTTCAAGGCCCTGGCCGAGGACCTGTCCGCGCGCGGACAGGAGGAGGAAGCCCTCGAAGCCCTGGCCGAGGCCCTCCAGCGCGACCCGGCCGATATTGCCACCCGGGCGAGGTTGGGCAGAAGCTTCATGGAGTCGGGACAGGTGGAGCGGGCTGCCGCCTGCCTCACGCCCGAGACGGTCGGCGACGAACCGGATCTGCTGATCCTGGCCGCCGAGGTGAACCTGCGGACAGGCCGGAGGGACGCCGGGCGCGAGCTCCTGCGCTCGGTCGTCACGCGCGATCCGCTCCGGCGTGAGGACCTGGTGGCCCTTGGCTGCAACCTTGCCGAGACCGATCGCGACGTCGCCTTCGACTGCGTCGAGGTGGCCACCGACGCAGCCATCACGGCGCGCGACTGGCCCGGGGCGGCGGAAGGTCTGCAGGCGTTCAGCCGCGTCGCGCCGTCGCACATCCCTGCGCTGATCAAGCTCGTCGACGTGTGCGTGGACGGCGACCTCGAGGCGCCGCTCATGGCGGCGCAGGCGGAACTCGCCGAATGTTACCTGGCGGCGGGCCGTGCGTTCGAGGCGCGGGTCATTGCCGAGGACCTGGTTTCACGGGCGCCCGGCGACAGCGTGAACGTCGATCGTTTCCGCCGCGCGCTCGTCATGGTCGGCGAAGCCGATCCGGACGCGATCATCGCGGATCGCCTCAATTTCGATTCGTCGATGGCCGCCGAGGACCTCAATCTCGATGAGCCGCCGGCACCGGCTGCCGAACTCGAGAGCGTGCAGGGCAAGGTGCTGCCGTTCGCGAGGGCGGTCGACGCGCCGGAACCGGCGCCGGCACAGGCGGTCGTGGCCGAACCCGTCGTGGCCGAAGCCCCGGCGGTCTGGGCGGCATCTTCGACATCGCCGTTGCTGGCGACGGCGCCGCGCGAACAGCCGGCCGAGGCCCCGCCAGCGCGCGAGGCGCATCGCCAGCCCGCGGCCGAGCCCGAGCGCGCGCCCGCGGCGCAGGCGGCAGTCGAGCCGCGAAGCAGCCGCAAGACGGAGGCGACGGCGGCCGAGAAGAGCCGGGCAGTGGCGCACGCGGCAGCCTACGATCTGAGTTCGGGCTCCATCGACGCGGGCGCGATCCTCGCCGGGAACAAGACCGAGAACCGGCCGCCGGCCGGTCGCGAGTTCGAAGAGATCGACCTGAGCAGCGTGCTCGGCGACATGAAGGCGATGCAGTCGCCGGTGAAGCCCGAGCCGCGCGCCGCCCCGGCGCCGGCGCCACCTGCCGGGCCTGCCGCGCCGGGCCGCGAGCTTGGCGAGGTGTTCGAGGAGTTCAGGCAGGAAGTGCAACGCGAGCAGGCGACGACCACCGCCGCCAAGCAATACAAGCTCGCGCTCACCTACCACGACATGGGCATGATCGAGGAGTGCATCAAGGCACTGGAGATCTCGGCGCGCTCGCCGCGCTACCGTTTCCAGTCGGCCATCCTGCTCGGCCGCATCCACCGCCACGAGGGCAAGACCCACGAGGCGATCGATTGGTTCGAGCGCGCCGCCGAAACGCCGGCGTCGAGCGCCGAGGCGGGCCGGGCACTTCTCTATGAACTCGGGCAGGCGCTTGAAGACGCCGCCGAGTCGGTGCGCGCGCTGGCCGTGTACCTCGAGATCCAGGCCGACGCCGGCGACTATCGCGACGTGCGCGCACGCATCCAGCGGCTCTCACGGTGATCGGACGGGACGCGGACGTGACGACGTTGACCCGCCTGCTCTACATCGCCTACTTCCTCGAGGTCGGCCTCATTCTCGTCCTCGTGCCGTGGTCGGTGTTCTGGGAACGGAACTACTTCGCGGACACCCTGCCGCTCGTTCGCGCGATCATCAAGAACCACTTCGCCCGCGGTGCCATCTCGGGCATCGGGGTCCTGAACCTCGTTGCCGGCCTGGCGGACCTGCGCACCTTGCTCCGCTGGGAACGCCGGTGATCGGACGCGGCCCGCGCACTGGCAGCGTCATCTGTCTCGTGACGCCAGGCGCTGCTGGTGCCCCTTTGTCGGCCACGCTCGCCCAGCGAGTAGCGGCCCTCGACGCACTGATTCGTGATGCGGTGGGCGCGGGTATCGACGCCGTCCAGATCCGCGAACCGGATCTCACGGCGCGACTGCTGGCCGAGGTCGTCGATGCGGCCGTAGGCGCCAGTCGCGGCAGCCCCACCCGCATTCTCGTCAACGACCGCGTCGACGTCGCGCTGGCAGCGGGCGCCGATGGCGTGCACCTGGGCGCGCGGTCGGTCGGGGCAGCACGCGTGCGTGAGATTGCGCCGGCCGGGTTCCTGATCGGACGTTCGATCCACACGGTCGACGAGGCCCGGGCCGCGGCAGCCGGGCCGGTGGATTACCTGGTCGCCGGGACGGTGTTCGCGTCGGCGTCGAAGCTTGGCGAGACGCGCCTGCTCGGGGCACGCGGCCTCGCCGAGATTGTCGGGGCGGTGTCCGTCCCTGTGCTGGCGATTGGCGGCGTCGATCTGGACAAGATGCCGTCGGTCGCTCGTGCCGGCGCCTCCGGCTTCGCAGCGATCGGTTTGTTCAGCGCCGCGCACGCCCGATCCCGCCTTCGTGAGATCGTGGCGCGCGCCCGGGACGCGTTTGACACCGCCGGAACGATTTCCTAAGCTGAGGCACGCATGACCGCCGAACGAGCCGATTTCGGGGCGCGACTTCGGGCTGCCCGCGAGGCGCGCGGGCTGTCGCTGCGCGCGATCGCCACCGCGACGAAGATCTCGGCTCTCGCGCTCGAAGCGCTCGAGCGGAACGATATCGGCCGGCTTCCCGGCGGCCTTTTCTCCCGGGCCTTCGTGCGGGCGTATGCGAAGGAAGTCGGACTCGATCCGGAAGCGACGGTTCGCGAGTTCATCGCGCAGTTTTCCGACGACCCCGACACGGCGGAGGCGGCCGAGGCCGGTCGGCCGCATTCGCCGACCCAGGAAATCGACGGCGGCGGCTCGCCTTCCGGTCTGCGGTGGCTGGGTCTCGTCGCCTCGGTGGCGCTGATCATCGTCTGGATTGGCGTCGATCGCTATTACAACAGCGGCGTCGAGACGGCCAAGCCGGCCCCCGCGGCGGACGCCGCCCCTCGCGCGCCCGCACCGCCGCCGCTTCCCACACCCGGGGCGGCCGTGCCTGGAGCCGAGGCGCAGGCGCCCGGCAGCACTTTGTCGGAGACCTCGTCGCTGCCGATGCCCACGGCGCCGGCAGGTGCCCAGGGGCAGGCGGGTACCCTGGGCCAGGCGAAGCCGGTCCCGGGGGTGGTTGACGCGCCGGTGCCGCCATCGGCGCAACCGTCGCCTGCGGGCGCTCCGGCCGCGGCATCCTCACCGGCGCCTGCCTCGTCTGCCGCGAATCTTCCGTTGCACGTGGTCGTCTTTGCGCGATCGGACTGCTGGGTGTCCGCTTCGGCCGACGGGAAGCGGGTCGCGGGAAGGACGCTGAAGCCGGGCGACAAGATGGACCTGGCCGCGTCCCAATCGATCAAGCTCACCGCCGGCGACGCGGGAGCGCTGTCCTACACGGTCAACAACGCGCCGGGTCGCTCGCTTGGTGCCGCCGGCCAGGTCGTGTCCATCGTCATCACCACGGCGAACTACCAGACGTTTGTCGCGGGCCGCCAGTGAGGGCTCCCGAAGGCTCGCGAGCATCCTGATTCCCGATGGCCATGGATTCCAGCTATCGCACGCCACTGCTCGATCTGTTCCGCCGCGGTGAGGCACCGGACGATGTGCGAATGATGGCGGCGCGGGGCGCGCTGGCCCCACGGCCGCACGAACAACTCGCCTTGCTCGCGCTGCTCACGTCCGACGAGGATGAGGGCATCGCCATGGCCGCGGAGGAAACGATCCGCCACATTCCACGCGAGTCGCTGGCCGGGTTCCTCGCCCGCCACGACGTGGGCGAGGATCTGCGCGACTTCTTCCGACAGCGCGGCGTGGAGCCGGCGCAGGCGTCCGCGGAGAATGCGGAGGAACCGCTCGTTGCCAGCAGCGAGGCGGAGGAAGCGCCGCAGGACGCGGACAGCGAGGCGACGGCTCAGCGGCTGAGCAAGCTGAGCGTCGCCGAGCGCATCAAGCGCGCCATGCTCGGGACGCGCGAAGAGCGCTTCATCCTGATCCGCGACGTGAACCGGCTGGTCGCGGCAGCCGTGTTGAGCAGTCCCAAGGTGAACGAGGCGGACGTCGAGGCCTTCGCGAAACTGGCGAACGTGTCGGAGGACGTGCTCAGGACGATCGGCAACGCCCGGGCCTGGATGAAGCGATACACGGTCGCGGCCGCTCTCGCCATGAACCCGAAGACGCCGATTTCGGTGTCGCTGGGGCTGGTCGGACGCCTCGTGGAGCGGGACCTGAAGATCATCACGCGCGACCGGAACATGCAGGAGCCGCTGCGGGCCGCCGCGCGGCGAATGCTGGCCAACACCGAGGCGCGCAAGACGTAGGCGTCGGGCTTCCGGGCTCCCGCCACCACGTCTTCCGACGAACGACCACCGACCAACGACCAACGACTACTGACGGCGGTTCCACTCCGTGCGCATCTGCGCCAGTCCTTCCATGTAGACGGATGCGCGTTCCCGCTCCTCGTCGCCGGCCATCGATTTGAGGATCGCGACAGCCCGCGAGATGTCCCGCTCGATCGTCGCCGGCTTCGCGCCGAAATAGATCTGGCGGATGGCGGCGATCTTGTCCGGTGGCTCTGGCATGTGTCCCTCCCGCCGTGCTACCGGCGATTCCGGCGCAGGCTGCGCACGAACTGCTCGACCGGCAGCGTGTTCAATACGTCTGCCGGTTCCAGCCACGCGCGCCGTGCGACGAGCGTGCCCCATCGCAGCACGCCAAACCCCGCGTGCGAATGCGAATCGGAGGACACGACCAGCTTGACCCCGCGGTCATGCGCCAGCTTCGCCCGGACGTCGTTCAGATCGAGGCGATCCACTTGCGAATTGATCTCGAGCGCGACGCCGCAGGCCGCCGCGGCGTCGAAGATGCGTTCCAGGTCGAGGCGGTATCCCTCACGCTGCAGGAGCAGGCGGCCGGTCAGATGGCCGATGATATCCACGACCGGCGATTCGATCGCGCGCAGGATTCGCTTTGTCATCTGTGCCTGGTCGAGATTGACCCCCGAGTGGATCGACGCGACGACGAGGTCGAGTTGCGCGAGGCAGTCCGTTGCCAGATCGAGCGTGCCATCCATGCGGATGTCGCACTCGATCCCGGCCAGCAGCGTCAGGTGGTCGAGGTGTCGCGAGCATTCGCGGACCGTGCGCGCCTGGTCGAGGACGCGGGCCTCGTCCAGGCCGTTGGCCATGGCGAGCGCCTTGCTGTGGTCGGTAATCGCCAGGTAGGAGAGGCCCGCCGCGGCGGCGCCCGCCGCCATCCGCTCGAGGCTGTCGCGGCCATCGGTTGCGTCGGTGTGCGCGTGGATGTCGCCCCTGAGATCCGCGAGTTCGACGAGGCGGGGAAGGGCGTGCTCGATGGCACGCTCGATCTCGCCGCGGTTCTCACGCAGTTCGGGCGGGACGAACTGGAGCCCCAGGGCTTCGTACACGTCTTCTTCGCGCTCGCCCGCCACGCGCTCGTTGTCGCTCACCCGGTACAGGCCGTACTCGTTCAGCGTGTAGCCGCGCTGGATGGCGCGGTCGCGCAACGCGATGTTGTGCGGCTTCGAGCCGGTGAAGTACTGCATCGCCGCGCCCCGGCTCTCGCTTGCGACCAGCCGCAGGTCGGCCTGGAAGCCGCCGCCCAGCCGCATGCTCGATTTCGTGTCGCCCCGCCCGAGCGGCCGTTCCACGCCGCCGAAGCTCGTGAAGACATCCATCAGCGCCGCGGTGCCGCCGACGGCGAGCACGTCCACGTCACCGCATGTCTCACAGCCCCGGCGAAGGCTGCCAACCGGGATGTACTCAGCGCCGGGCTCATGCTCGCGCAGCCAGCCGACGATGGCCAGGGCGGTCTCATGCGCGTCGGCCAGCAGGTGCCGGCCCGCGTACTGCCGGCGCTCCTCGAGCGCTTTCAGGATGAGCGCCTCCTTCCTGGCCCCCATGCCGCGCAGCTCGCGAAGCCGGCCCGCCCGGGTCGCCTGCTCGAGGTCTTCGATCGTACGGATGTTGAGCGACAGGTAGAGCAGTTGAACCGTCTTGGGGCCCACGCCCTGCAGATGGAGCAGATCGAGGATGGTGGGCGGGAACTCGGCGACCAGGTCGCGATGGTACTGCGCGTCGCCGGTCTCGACGATCTCGCGGATCTTGCCGGCGAGGTCCTTGCCGATCCCGGGCAGTTTCTGCAGGCCGGCGGCCGGCAGCGCGGCCAGTGCCACCGCGGCCGAGGCGACCGTCTCGGCCGCGGTGCGATACGCGCGAATCTTGAACGGGTTCTCGCCCTTGATCTCCAGCAGGTCGCCGATCTCAGCGAGAACCCGGGCGATCGCCTGGTTGTCCAACGATCAATCCCTCGCGCTCGATGGTGAAGTCGAGGATGCGGGCGCCGCCCGCCGCCAGCGCGTCCCGGATGGCCGGGATCCGCGGCGGGTCGCCGAAGCAGATGAGGCACCCGCCGCCACCCGCGCCGCAGATCTTTCCCGACATCGCGCCGGCGGATTTGGCCCGCGCGATCAAGTCGTCGATCTGCGGAGTCGTGACGCCCGGGGCCAGGCGCTGCCGGTTCTCCCACTCGATGCCGAGTTGCCGGCCGACTTCGGGCCAGTCGCCTCGCGACAGGGCGTCGCGCATCGCGATGGCGGTGTCCCGGATGCGCTCGAAACAGTCGAACACGGCGCGATCGCCGTCGATGTGCCGCTTGGTCATCTCCCAGTTGTTCGTGCCGGAGTTGCGCGGGGCGCCGGTGTAGGCCAGCACGATGCGCCGTTCGAGGTCGGCGGGGTCGACCTCGAGCGCCACCCGGTGCACGCCGTCGACGCCAAGTTCGACCGCCGCCACGCCGCCGTAGAGGGCCGGGCGATAGTCCTGGACGCCGGTCGGGACCGCGATGGCCTGCGCCTCGACGTTCATGGCGATCTGCAGCAGCGCCTCGTCGCATAGCGACGCGCCGGTCCACGCGCGCATGGCGCCGCACACGGCGATGTTCAGGGCCGAGGAGCCCGCGATGCCGGCGCCGGCCGGGGCCTCGGCGCGCGTCGTGACCGTGACGTTCTCGACGCGGAAGAAACAAAGCAGGTGGCCGAGCAGTCCCATTTCCTCGTCGTCGCGGAACGCGGACCAGTGGGCGACCTCGCGCCGGCGTCCGGTGTCGATCGATTCGACGAGGATGCGACCGTCGGTGCGGGTCTCGACCTCGACGTGCGCCCGCAGGCTGATGGCGGCGTTGAGCGTCTGCGCCCCCTCGTGGAACAGGTAGAGCGGCCAGATGTCAATGGTGCCGCCCGCCAGGTCGATCCGGGTCGGCGCCGAAGCGTTGATGTGCACGGGGCCATTATAATTGGAGTTCGCAGTCGGCAGTTGACAGTCGACAGTCGACAGTTAATAGTCGACCGTTGACCGTCGACTGTTCACAGTCAACAGTCGATAGTTCACAGTCAACAGTCAATCGTCGACCTCACCCAGGCGAGGCGGACCAGCGACCAACAACCAACAACCAACGACTAACGACTACCAACCACCGCCTATGCCACGTTCTCTTCACCACCAAATCGGCCAGCTCGTCATGGTCGGCTTTGCCGGCCTCGATGTCCCGCCGGAGCTGCGCGCTCTTGCACGCGATTTCGACCTCGGCGGCGTGATTCTCTTCGGCCGTAACGTGGAAGCACCGGCGCAGGTGGCCGATCTCGTGCGGGGCCTGCGGGAGCTCGGGCCGGAGCCGCCGTGGATTGCCGTCGACCAGGAGGGCGGGCGCGTGGCCCGGCTGCGGACCCCGTTCACCGAGTGGCCGCCGATGGCCACGCTCGGCCGGAGCGGTGACGTGGGCCTGACCGCGCGATTTGCCCGCGCACTGGCCGAGGAACTGCGCCTGGTCGGCATCTCGCTCGACTTCGCTCCCGTGCTCGACGTGCACACGAACCCCGCGAATCCGGTCATCGGCGATCGGGCGCTTGGGGACAAGGCGGAGGTGGTGGCCGAACACGGGTGCGCGATCGTGGCCGCGTTGCAGGGAGCCGGCATCGCCGCCTGCGGCAAGCACTTTCCGGGGCACGGCGACACCAGCACCGATTCGCATCACACGCTGCCGGTCGTCGAGCATCCGCCGGACCGGCTGCGCGCGGTGGAATTCGTCCCGTTCCGCGCCGCGATCGCCGCGCACGTGGCGACCATCATGACCGCGCACGTGCTCGTGCCCTCGCTCGACGACACGCGGCCGGCCAGCTTGTCGCGGCGCATCGTCCATGACGTCCTGCGCGAGGAGCTGAAGTTCGACGGCCTCATCATCAGCGACGATCTCGAGATGCGCGGTGTCGCCGACCATCACCCGCTCGATCAGGCGGCGGTGCTCGCCGTCGAGGCGGGCTGCGATGTCATCCTGTTGTGCGGCGCCGACCCGCAACGGCAGGCGGTGGCGCTCGAGGCGCTCGTGCACGCCGTTGAATCGGAGCGCGTGTCGTTTTGCCAGATCGATGACACGCTGGCCCGGCATCGACGCGTGCGAGAGCGATTCGCGCCCGCGATCGTCGGATGGCGCCCGCCGTCTGCGGCGGCCCTGCGCGCGGTCCTCGGATCGGCCGAGCACCAGGCGATTGCCGAGGAGATGAAGGAATATCTCTGACGCGCAGGGATCAGGGATCGGGATCGGGGAATGTCTTCATGTTGAAACCGCGGGCGTTGGGCCGTGGCGACCAGGTTGCGATCGTCGCGCCGGCCAGTCCCTTCCGGCGTGATCAGTTCGAGTGTGGCGTCACCGAACTCGAGCGGCTTGGCTTTTGCCCGGTCTTCGACCCGCGCGTGTTCGACCGGCGGGGCTACGTGGCGGGCGAAGCCGCGGCGCGCGCGGACGCCATCGCGAGCGCCTGGCGCGACGACCGCGTTGCGGCGCTGATGGTGGCCAGGGGCGGATACGGCAGCGTCCAGGTACTGCCACATCTGTCGGTCGACCTCGCGCGCCGCACGCGCAAGGTGTTCATCGGTTACAGCGACGTGACGGCGATCCTGTCGTTCCTCACCATCCAGTGCGGGGTGGCGTGTTTTCACGGACCGTCCGTCGCGGGCTGTCTCGGGCGCGGCGAAACCGGATACGATGCCGATTCGCTCGTGCGCGCGGTGACGTGCGCCGAGCCGCTCGGCCTGCTGCCCGCACACGGCCTCGAGACGCTGAAGGCCGGCGAGGCCAGCGGCGTGCTGCTCGGCGGCACGCTCACGCAGCTCGTCGCCTCGCTCGGAACGCCGTTCGCGTTCGATCCGCCCGAGGGCTACGTGCTGCTCGTCGACGAGGTCGGCGAGCGACCCTACCGGCTCGATCGCATGCTGACGCAACTGGCGCTCGCCGGTATCCTGGGCCGTGCTTCCGCGGTCGTGTTCGGCGAGTTGCCGGGGTGCGACGAGCCTGGCGGGGGACCGACCGCGTGCGCGACCGTCGCCGACGTGTTGAGAGCGTTCCCCGGACCGGTACTGTTCGGCCTGCCCACCGGTCACACGACCGGACCCGCGATGACCGTGCCGCTCGGTGTGCGAGCGCGCATCGTCGCGGGCTCGACGCCGGCGGTCATCGTCGAGGAAGCGGCGGTCGAGTAGGAGCCCGGAGCCTGGAGCCCATGAGAAACGTTCACCTGATCGGCGTATGCGGGACCGCGATGGCGACGCTCGCCGCGATGCTGAAGCAGAAGGGCTTCAACGTGCGCGGCTCGGACCAGGACGTCTACCCGCCGATGAGCACGTTCCTGCAGCAGGAAGGCATTCCGACGATTTCCGGGTATCACGCCGGGAACATCAGCGCCGACCTGGACTTCGTTGTCGTCGGCAACGCCGTCTCGCGTGGCAATCCCGAGGTCGAGGAGGTCCTGGACCGGAAGATCCGGTACTACTCCCTGCCCGAGGCGCTGCGCGAGTTCTTCCTGTGGGGCGCGCGTTCGATCGTGATTGCGGGGACGCACGGCAAGACAACGACGACCTCGATGGCGGGGTGGGCGCTGACCCATGCCGGGCTGGATCCGACGGTCTTCGTTGGCGGCATCGCCGAGAACCTCGGCGTTCACGGATCGAGTTATCGCATGGGCGGGGGCCGCGACTTCGTCCTCGAAGGCGACGAGTACGACAGCGCGTTCTTCGACAAGACGGCGAAATTCCTCAAGTACCTGCCCGACATCGTCGTCATCAACAACGTCGAGTTCGATCACGCGGACATCTATCCCGACCTCGACGCCGTGCGGCTGGCGTTCCGGCGGCTCGTCAACCTGGTGCCGCGCCGCGGGCTCCTGCTGCTCGGCGCCGGCAGCGCGGACGCGCTGGCGCTCAAGCCGCTCGCCCGCTGCTGCGTCGAGACGTTCGGCTCGAGCGAGGAGGCCGACTGGCAGGCCGACCACATCACGTTCTCTCCGAGCGGCACGAGCTTCACCGTCCTGCGCGACGGGCAGTACTTCGGCGCCTTCTCGATTCCGCTCCTCGGCACGCACAACGTGCGCAACGCGCTCGCGACGATCGCCGTCGGCACCGAAGCGCGGATCGAGCCGACGACGCTGGACGCGGCGCTGCGGAGCTTCAAGGGGGTCCGCCGCCGGCTCGAGACGTTGGAGACCGTTGACGGCGTCTCGATCTTCGACGATTTCGCGCACCACCCGACGGCCGTGCACGAGACGCTGGCCGGCCTGCGCGCGGCCTACCCGGAGGCGCGCATCTGGGCGATCTTCGAACCGCGCTCGGCCTCGTCGTGTCGCAGGATCTTCCAGTCGGATTTCGCGCGCGCGTTCGAGCCGGCCGACGAGGTGGTGATTGCCGCCGTCTATCGGTCGACTCTGCCGGACGATCAGCGGCTGTCGGCCGAGCAACTGGTCAGCGATCTCCAGGCGAGGGGCACGCACGCGCGCTATATTCCGAAGGTCGACGACATCGTCGCGACCGTTGCGCAGGAACGACGTCGCGGCGACCTGGTGGTCATCATGTCGAACGGCGGTTTTGGGGGGATGCGGGCCAAGATCGTCGAAGCGCTAAGCGTATAAGTAGTCCGGAGTCAGGAGTCCGGGGCCCGAAGTCCGAGGTTCCATGGAGCACGCGGCGTTCGAGGCGGCACTCGTCGCACTTCTGGGCGCCGATCGCGTCGCCCGGAATGTCCCCCTCGCCCGGGTCACGACCTTCAAGGTCGGCGGGCCCGCCGACTGGCTGGCCGAGCCGAAGAGCGCGGACGAAACGGTTGCCGCCCTTTGCGTGGCACACGAAGCCGGGGTGCCAGTGACTGTGCTTGGCGGCGGCTCGAACGTGCTGGTCGGCGATCGCGGCATTCGCGGCCTGGTGCTGCGGCCCAGAGGGGGCGTCGCCCGGGCGGCGGACGACGGCACGGTCCGGGCCGACGGTTCGGTGACGCTGAATGGCCTTGTGCGATGGACCATCACACACGGCTTGGCCGGTCTGGAGGCGTGGGCCGGTACACCTGGCACGGTTGGCGGGGCCGTCTGCGGCAACGCGCACTATGGTGGCCGCCTGATCGGCGAGCTCATCGAACGGGTCCTCGTGACGCGTCCCGACGGCGCGCTGTGCGAATTGCCTCACGGTGAGATGGAGTTCGGCTACGATTGCAGCCGCCTGCAACGTACCCGCGAGTTGTTGCTGTGGGCCGCGTTCCGCCTGGCGCCTGGCGCGGATGCCGCGGTCCTGCGCGCCGTCGCGCGCGAATCGTTGGCCCACCGGAAGCGGACACAGCCGCTCGATGCGCCGACCGCCGGGTGCGTATTCCAGAACCCGGGGCCAGACGACGACGTGCCCGAGGGGATACCGGCATCAGCGGGCGCATTGATCGATCGCGCGGGCTTGAGAGGACATCGGCTTGGCGGCGCGCGGGTCTCCACCGTCCATGCCAATTTCATCGTCAACGAGGGGCAGGCGACTGCCGCGGATATTGGCGCGCTCGCCGACCTGTGCCGCAATACCGTGCGCGAGCGGTTCGGCGTGCTGCTTTGCGAGGAGATCGTGCGCCTGGGCGAGTTCTAGGTGGAAGGCGGAAGGCGGAAGGCGGGGAATAGCGCGCAGGTTGAAGACATCGGACCTCGAACTTCGGACACCGGACTGACTTATGTCCTCTCTTCTGATTGAAGGCGGCCGGCGACTCTCGGGCGCGATCGAGGTCGAAGGCAACAAGAACTCGGCGCTGCCGCTGCTGGCCGCGTGCCTGCTCACCGAACAGGAATGCGTCATCCACAACGTGCCGCAGATCCGCGACGTCGAGGTGATGGCGCAACTGCTCCTCGATCTGGGCGCCGAAGTGGACGGCATCGGGACCACCACGCTGCGCGTGCGCTGCCGGCGCGTCGCCAAAGACGAGCCCGATGCGGCGCTGGTCGGCAAGCTCCGCGGATCGGTGCTGCTGCTCGGCCCGCTGCTCGCGCGGCGCGGCCGCGCGCAATTGTCGGCGCCGGGCGGCGATTTTCCGGCGCGACGTTCCATCTCGGTGCACCTGGCGGCGCTGCTCGCGCTCGGCGCCGTGCCGGTCGAGGGCCATGGCCACCTGCTCGAGGTCCCCGACGGGCTGAAGGGCGCCTCCTTCTACCTCGATGAGGCATCGGTCACCGGCACCGAGACGGCGCTGCTGGCGGCGGCGGTCGCACGGGGGCCGAGCGAGATCCGCCATGCCGCGTGCGAGCCGCACGTCGTCGAACTGTGCCAGTTTCTGAGGAAGATGGGCGCGGGCGTCTCGGGCGAGGGCACCTCGACCATCCGGATCGACGGCGTCTCGCCGCTGTGCGGCGCCGAGCACGTGCTCGACGGCGACTACATCGAGGCCGGCAGCTGGGCGGTGGTCGGCGCGATCACCGGGGGCGAGGTTGCCATCACCGGCGCGCGTCCCGAGCACATCGAGGTCGTTGCCGCGGTGCTGAAGCGCATGACCATCGAGTGCCGCATCGTCGGGGGGTGCTTCACGGTGCTCCCCTCGACGCCGCTCGCCACGCGGCGCATCACGACCGGCCTCTGGCCCGGCTTTCCGAGCGATCTCGTCAGCCTGGTGACGGTGCTCGCGACGCAGGCCGACGGCCGGACGCTCGTCCACGACTGGATGTACGAACTGCGGCTGTTCGCGCTCGAGCAGTTGAGCGCGATGTCTGCCGATCTCTTCCTCTGCGATCCCCACCGCATCATTGTCAGCGGCCCCAAACGCCTGCGCGGGCGCTCGCTCGACTCGCGCGACCTTCGATCGGGGATGGCGCTCGCGGCGGCCGCTCTGGCGGCGGACGGCCAGAGCGTGCTGGGGCCCCTCGAGACCGTGGAGCGCGGCTACGCGAACCTCGTGACGAACCTGCGGTCGCTCGGCGCGCAGGTGGAGAGGGTGGAATAGGACTTTCGGCTTGCCCGATCGGCGCGGCCGGTGAGATGATGCGATACGGTTGAGTATGCTCGCCGAGGTCGGACCGACACGGCGTTCACATCCGGACCATGCTTCTCGCGCCGGCCGGCAGCGCGAAGGAAAGGACGGGAACACGCGATGGAATCACAGTCCACACCTCCCTTCAATCTCCAGACCCGTGTCGTCAATATCCTGACGAAGCCGACGCAGGAATGGCCCGTGATCGCGGCCGAGCCGAAGGATATCGCCGGTCTCTACAGCAAGTACATCGTGCTGCTGGCAGCCATCCCCGCAATCTGCGGGGCAATCGGCCGCTCGGTCATCGGCGTCTCGTACGGGTTCGGGACCTACCGTGCCCCATTCGTCAACTCCATCGTCATGGCCGTTGTGCAGTACGTGCTGACGCTGGTCGGCGTGTTCGTGGGCGCGTTCGTCATCGCGAAGCTGGCTCCGAATTTCCAGTCCGATCCGGACACGGCCCAGGCAACCAAGCTCGTGGCCTACGCGTCGACCCCTGGGTGGGTTGCCGGAGTGTTGCTCCTCATCCCGGCGCTCGGCCCGATCGTCGCCCTCGTGTCGCTGTACAGCATCTACCTGATTTACCTGGGCATGACCCCGGTGATGAAGACGCCGGCCGACAAGGTCATCGTGTACCTCGTCGTCTCGGCGATCGTGCTCATCGTCGTGTACTTCGTGGTCGGCGCAATTGCCGCCGCCCTTGTGCTCACGATGGGCCTGGGCATGGGCGCCATGGCCCGTCCGGGGTTCTGAGAAGTCAGGCAGGAACAGGGGCGCACGCGTCCGTGCGCCCCTGTCGAGAACAGGCCTCGCCAGAGGCCGTCACCGGACCGGCGTGTCGCTGTAGACGACCTCGACACCGCGCGGAATCTGGAACGTGAAGTCCTTGTCCGGCGGGTGGATGTTCTCGCGCAGCCCGCTGAACGTGAACGTGGACCTGCCGCCCTGCCGGTCGGTCGTCAGCAGCATCCGCAGCTGGAACGTCTTTCGATCCACCACCAGGACGAGCGATTCGTAGTCCGGCTCGCGGCGCGTCGGCTCGAGCGTCAGGGCGTAGGTGTCGGGCGGCGCCTGCGGGACGTCGGCCCAGCTGACGACGAAGTCGCGCGTGATGTTGCCTTTCCCGGCGAGAAACAACGTTGGCGTGCTCGCTTCGTCGGTCGGAATCGACGAGACGATGACCTGCTTGTCCTGCGGGATGTAGGAATAGAGCTTCACGCCGTCTGACACGAACAGCTTCTTCTCGGGGCTCGTGTAGGTCCACCGCATCTTCCAGGGCTTCTTGATGAGAAGAGTGCCGCGCTCGGTCACCTGCTGGCCGAGCACGCCGCCGGTGTACGAATGCACGAACTCGGCGGAGAAGTCGTGGACGTTCTCGTAGCTGCGCTGGATGTTCCGGGCGATCTCCATCGCCGGTGGACGGTCCGGCGTCTGCGCAGCAGCAACGATCGGCAGAGCGAGCAGGAGCACTGAACGACTGAGAAGCTTCACGGCTCCACGATAGCACTGTTCGAGCAGCGCCCTCACTTCAGGCCGTCCGTCCGCTGTTCTCCAGCTTCAACCGGAATAATCCACCGCGGCTGTGGCGCGAGGATCGCCCAGCCGTACTCGACGGCCTTCACGCCGCCGTTCTCGTCGAAGGCCACGAAGCTCGCGCCGCGATCGAGGGTGAGAGCGGGCGCATGGCCCACGATGACGCGGCCGAATCCCATGCGCCGGATGGTGTCGGCGGGCAGCCAGCATTCAATCCTGATATCAACATCAACCGAGCCCGCGCGGCCGTTCATTCGAAAGGGCCGGCTGTCGACGCGCGCGACCGTCGGCCTTTCGCCCACGCGTCCCGCGATGACGTTGTAGTACGCCCCGCCCGGGAACCGAATCGAGACGGGCGCCCCCGGCCGAGCGGTGGACGAGCCTTCCAGACGGACCGTGTCGCCGGTCAGCCGGGCGACCGCCGCCTCGACCTCGGCAGACTCGACGGGGTTGTCGGAATACGGCTCGAGCAGCGTCAGGACGTACGGCGTTCCCCGCACGAAACGGCCGATCCGTTCGGAAAACGATGGCGCGGGCACCCGGGCATCGCGCTCGATGTCGAACAACGGACCGTATGCCGCGGTCAACATCCCCGCTGCGCCATCGGTCACCGCTACTGCCCGGCCGATTTCCCGGTTGCTCCGGACCAGCAGCGGGAAGTAGAGGAGGGCCCCGGTCGTGTCCGCCACGCCGAGGTCCGGCCGGTTGTATTTGGCGTAGTAGTCCAGACCGTTGTGCAGCTGCCAGTTCAGGTCGGCCGCCAGGACCGCCTCGTTGCTGTTCAACCCCTTGGTCAGCCGGTCGAAGAACTCCTTCACCTGCCAGTCATGACTGCGGTCGAGTGCCGGGAACGTGTCATATGCGCGCCAGGCTGGGTAGGCGAGGAGCACGAGACCGAAGACGACGGGCAACAGGCGGAAGGCGGGAAGCGGGAAGCGGAAGGTGGAAGGCGGGAGGCGGAGGGCGGGGGAAGAGCCCCGGGCGAGTGACAGCAGCGCGCCCGCGCCGAGCCCCGCAAACAAGGCCACCATGAAATGCGACGGCAGATAGAAGACGTGCGTGTCGCCGACGTTATAGGTGAAGGCGAAGAGCCAGTTGACGAGGAACAGCAACAGCAGCGCGAGCCCGATGCGCGGGCGAGACAGGATGCGCGAAGCGTTGGGCGGGAGGCTCGAGGCAGACGGCGCCGGGCCGGCGACCGAGGGCGCCAGCCCGGCCGTGAGTTTGCCGGGCCACAGGATCCAGGTCAGGCCGACAACCGCCAGCAGCACGCCTGCCGTCCCGAACTGCTGGTGCAGGTCGAACCAGTACATCCCGATGCGATCGCGCAGCGCCCCTTCCGGGATTCCGGCCACCATCGTCGCTCGCCAGTCCGCCTTGGTGGTGTCGAACCAGAAGGTGTAGAGCAGGTCGAGCAGGCCCCCTTCCCGGTCGGGCACCAGTAGCGCCCGCAGGTTCCAGAGGTACTGCGAGGCGCCGAGAGCGGCCATCGCCACCGCCAGGACAGCCACCCGGGGCCGGACCATCGAGCGCGGTCCGCCCGGCGCCACCAGGAGGAGGAAAAGGGCGAATCCCGGCAGCAGCAGGATCATCGACAGGTGGTTGCCGAAGCCCACGGCGTAGAGGGCGTAGAACAGCGCGAGCCGCCACAGCGTCGGCCGTCTGGCCCAGAGGACCAGGGTCAGCAGGCAGAGGCCCATCATGCACCCGTGCAGGGCATAGACCTCGGCGATGATGGCCTGCGACCAGAACGTGTACGAGACAGCGAACAGCAGCCCCGCGAACAGCCCCGCCATGGTCGAGCCAGTCAGGGCAACCACGACCACCGCCAGCAGGCCACAGGCCAGGGCACCGAACACGGCCGACGCCATGTTGATGGCGCGCGCCGGTTCACCGGGCAACGCCTGGACGAACAGGTTGCCGGTTGCGTAGTAGAGGGGATAAGCCTGGCGGGGCGTCAGGATCGGCGAACCGATTGTCGCCTCGAACGAGGCGGTGTCCCCCAAATCCTGCCCCGGAAGGAGGGTGGCATCATACAGAAGAAAGGCCGCAACGGTTACGACCGCCGCGGCCAGTAGCGTGCGCATGGACAAAATTACCTGGTGGCGCCGGACGCAGGTGGGGTCGGCCGCGCCGACTCCTTGGTCTCGACCGGGAAGTTCGCCGCCAGCCACTCGGCGATCCCGCCCTTCAGGATGCTGGCGCGGTAACCGGCTCTCATGAGCTGCGCGACGACGTGCGAACTGGTGACTTCGTCCGGGTCGGAGTCGTAGGCGACGATGTCCCGGTTGCGGGGCAGGCTCGCCAGATCGAGAGCCTCTGGCCCCATGCGGACGGCGCCAGGCAGCTTCACGGTGCTGTGCTCGTAGGGGTACTTGAGGCGGACGTCGAGCAGGAGCGGAATCGACCCGTCCGCTGTTTCGAGGCGCGCTTTCAACTCTTCCTTGGAAATACGCAGGACAGCCATGCCGTATTGTCCCCGCCGCTCTTGTTGAGTGTCAAGCGCGGACACGGGACGGCGAGCCTCCGGTGGCGCTCGCGCGCGGGAGGGCCTAGCGTCCGATCAGCGAGACGCCGAGCAGCGACAACGCGCCGACGATCAGGCGGCTGTGGCGCGCCTGCGCGTGGCCCGCTCCAGACGCGTGATCCGCGTCGTCATGCGCCGCGGCGACCTTCCACCCGTTCGACCGGCGTCCGCACCGCATGCACCGGAGGAACATGCGGTTGGAATCGGACCAGATGGCGTATTCGTGTCGCCCGGCCACGTGGCAATTGATCCAGTCCCACATGAACATGATTCGCTCGCGAGGGGTGCTTGGAACGTCGACGACTCGCACCGCAATGTTGGTGCCAGTCTGCTGATGATTGTGTCGGCTGTTGAGGGCCGGACCTATAGCCACTTTGCGTGGTCTGTTTTCGCTCCAGTTGACGGGATTTCGTCACAAACCGTGAAGCGCCACGCCATGCACTCGCAGACCGGCTGTATGGAGAACGTTGCGGATCCCTGCGCGTCACTTACACAACCGATCACTTCGATTGCCGATCTGTAATCTGGAAGGAGGCAGCGGCAAAGACGGGAAGACCTCACACGGTTCCCGGGTGGGGACAAAGCGGCGAGTCAGGGCTGCTCGCTCCTGACGATGGACAGCCGCGCGGTGCTTTGCGGCGCTGGCCGAGGGTTGGGCCGCCGGGCATCGCCGTCGCGCGCCGGCGTGGCCTTGCCAGCCACCTGCCATCCTTGCGACCGCCGACCGCAGTTGGTGCATCGCAGAAACATCGCTCCGTCCTCGCACCACATGCTGTAGTCGTGGCGTCCGGTCAACCTGCACGTCAGCCAGTTGGGCATCACACGCCCCGCGGAGTGGGTGCAGCCGCGCCCGACACGGGCGCGACACGCAAATTGTCGAAGGATTACCGGGGGCGGGTGCGTTGCGTGCAGCCTATGCTCACGATCGCACGGTGTCAAGCGGGAAGTGACCCAAAGTGCACCGAAAAACGCTGTCGGCCTCCGATCTTACCTGACCTTCAACAGCCCCTCCGCCTCGAAGCCACGGTACTTCACGTTCAGCGACTGGCCGGCGGGGACCGTATACAGCAGCGAGAAGCGCCGCCACCCGCCCGCCGGGACCACTCCAGCCCCCGTCAGCCGGCAGGGAAGCGCGCTGCTTCCGGCGTCGGCCGGGTATGTCTGTCCGGCGCCGTCTACCAGCGAGAACTGCGGGTCGGCCTGCAGTTCCACTCCCTGACCGGTCTGCAGGTTTTCGACAACATAATCGACGACGAGGTACTGCCGGCCTTCGGGCGGTCCGGGCAGACCGGCCGGTGGGGTCCCGGTGCCGACCAGCGACACTCGCAGCACGGCTCCGTCCTGTACCGTCTGCCGTGCGGCGGGGCGCTGGGGCGGGGTATTGCCGAGGACCGGCAGATCGATTGGCCTGCCCTGGGTAGCGCGGAACATGAGTGTGGCAGCCCGCGTTGTGGCCGGAACCGTGAAGGCCAGCTGGCCCTCGTTGGGGGCGAACGGGATGAACCGGCCGACCGGTGCCAGCGAGCGCGAGACGGTCGCATCAGGCGACTCGTCCGGCTGCGCGATGCAGCCCTCGTCTGTCTGCAGGAACGCGTACTCGCCAAACGGCATATCGACCATCGCATTCTGCCGGCTGATTCCCTTGATGGTCGCCACCAGGGTACGTGCGCCCGGCTCCTTGGCGTCGGCCCACGACATGCCGGTGACCGCGAGATCGACGAACTCGTTACCGCGACTCTGGCCGCCCAGGGTGCTCGAGAGTCGCGGCGCGGGACCTTTGATCGGCAGCAGCAGGTGACCGTTGTTCGTGTCGAGGAACAGCAGGGCCAGCGCTTGCGCACTCGCTGGCGCCTGGAACGCGAGACTGCCGGACCGGACTTCCTGGAACCTGGCAATCTCCATCTGATCGGTCGGTAGGTGTCCGTCGATCGTGTCGGTGGCGGCCGCGTCGATGGCTTCCGCAAACCGTCCGTCCACGAGCAGCCAGACGTGATCGGTCACCGGGCTCACCTGGAACGTGACCGACTCAATCGTCGTGTTCGCCTCGTCTTCGGCGCGCTGCTTCGCGCCCGTGCCGCCGCCGAAGCCCAGGGCGCCGGAGCCGGACGTCCGGTCCTCGGCCGCCTTGCGGTTCACCTTCTGGGGCTGCAGCAGGTTCTTCCACGCGGTGTCCACGATGACGAACTGACGGCCCGAATCGGCGGTGCGATCGCCGAGCGACTGGGCCGTGCGCAGGTTGCCGACGCGCAGTTCGATGGCCTTGTTGGCGACCGGCTGTCCCGGCTGCGCGACGGCCACGGCCGCGATGGGAGGAGCGGGCTGGGCATCGGACTCGTTGCCGGGCATCGCCTGTGCCTCGGGGCTCCCGGTCAGGGACGAATTTCCCGCAGCGGCGCCACCGGAGGATGACGCGCTGCCCAGCCACCCGAACCGGTACGCGGCGGCCGCCAGGACGCCGAGGACGATGATGACGACAAGCAGGATGAGCGCTTTCTTCATGATTGCTCTCGCCAGCGCGGGCCCGCTATGTCCGGCCGCGCCTTCACCCGCGCTCCTGTTCCAGCACGAGCGCGCCATTCTTCACCGTGATGCGCACCGTCGTCGGCTGTCCGAGCACGACCTTGACGTGCGGCGCGACCACCTCCTGGTTGCCCGCCTTCACGACGACCTTGTAGTCGCCGGGTGGCAGTTCCTCGGCGGCGTCACCGGCTTCGCCCGCCAGCACCTGTTTGCCGCTGGCATCGTAGACCGTGAACGGGAACTTGTCGATCGCCGCCAGGAAGAGCGCCTGCGCCAGGGCCGGTCCGTTCTCGGCCGCGTAGAACTGCCCGCCGGTCGCCTGCGCGAACCCGCCCAGTTGCTTCTGCACCTGCGGATTGTTCAAGGCGAACCCGACGACGTTCAGCGTGACGTCGAGGCCCGACGCCTTCAGCTCGGCCGCCGCCTTCAGCGCGTCGCCCTTGCAGCTCTCCTCGCCATCGGTGATCAAGATCACCGTGCCGCCGCCCACCGACTTCAAGTCCGCCGGCGACTGCAGCACCGAATAGACGAGCGGCGTCTCGCCCTTGGGTTTCACCGCGTTCGCCGCGGTCATGATCGCCTGGCGATCGAGCTTCTCGATGGGCGACACCAGTTCGCTGTCGGTGCACGTCCTTTGGGAGCGCGAGCTCTCGCGATGGCCGTAGATGCGCAGGCCCACGTTGAAGTCGTCGGGGAGCCGGTCCACCACCTGGTTGAGCGTGTCGAGCGCGGTCTGCCACCTGGTCTTCTTGCCGAGCAGCGTCTTCATCGATCCCGACGCGTCGAGGATGATCTCGAGGTTCTTCTGCACCTTCTGCTGATGCATCGCGCTGACGACGCTGATCTCGCCCGTCCTGGGTGGCACGAGCTGCAGGCAGAGCGAGCTCGTCTTGCCTGTCGTATCCGTGCCCTTCACTTCGACGGCCACCGGCATCTGCCGGGCGCCGGCCGGCAGCGACAGGGTGAGCGTTGACTGCGCGAGATCCGTGAGGCCGACGGTGGCCGGCTCCGTCTTGTGCTGCAGTCCCTCGATGCACGGCGACGAGGCGAGCGAGAGCGCCACCGTGCCCTTGTAGCCCTGGTTCGACAGCAGCGTCAGCGGGTAGGTGTAGGTGCGGCCGGGCACCATCGGCCGTTCGGCCAACGCGGTTTCCGTCGTGATGATGAAATCGCCCAGGCGCGCCGTGCACGGCAGGTTGTCGGGATCGAATCCCAGCCCGAGTTCGCGCGAGAGGAGCATGTCGTAGCCGAACGATCCCCCTTGATCGTTGTCCAGACCGTCGTAGATGATGAGCCCGCGGCCGTAGTGGGCATAGGCGATGACGAAGCCGAAGATCTCGCGCACGTTGCGCACCGCGATGTGGCCGCACCAGTGCGGGTCCCACTCGACGACCGTGTTGGAGTCGCCAAGCTCGTTCTGGTAGGCGCCGCTGCCTTCGAGCCATGCCGGAACGTCGATGAATCCCGGCCGGCCCGGGCGGCCGTGCGCCATCCAGTTCTGTTCGATGAAGCGGAGGTCCTTGCCCGTTGCGCCCTGGGCCCCAGGATTGTCTGTCTTGAACCGGTACGGCAGAAAGCTGTAGTCCGGGCCCGGGGTGCAGTCGTCCGAATCCTGGATGATCAGCTTGTGGCCGGCTGCGACCCACGCCATCAGCGCCTGCCTGAAGCTGGCGGGGATGACGGCCGTCTCGCACACCTGGCCGAGCACGACCGTGTCGTACCGCAACGCGGGCGAGAGCAGTGGCGGGCGCGCTGCGTCGGGGGCGACCAGCGTCGTCTGCACGCGCTTGAGGATTGCGAACTCCGGGGCGGCGGCTGCCCGCTGGTCCAATGCGCCGGGCGACGCCGCGTAGGCGGTGTAGCTGCCTGGCCCCTTCGAGATGACCAGCACCCGATTGCTCTCGGGGTGAGCCGGTTTCTGAACCGCATCGTCCGGGGGCAGTGGCTGGCACGTCGGCATCACGACGGCGGCGGTCGTGGCCTGCAGTCCTGCGGGGGTGGCGCCCGGACCGCCGGCCTGCACCAGGTCCGGATGCCGCGCGGTGAGCGGCACGTAGCCTGGCCGCTGCCCTTCGTGCACCTTCACGTCGGCCACGCGCAGGGCGAGGCCGTCGCTATGGTTTTTCGAGAATCGGAGCTCGAGGAAGCGCGCTTCGACCGGGTTGAACTTGACCGGCACCTCGTCGGAGAGCGGCAGATCCGCGGCCGCCACCTTCGTGAAGGGCCCGTCCACGCCCGTCATCGAGACGAGGACCTCCACCGCGCGGGGGAACCTTTCATCGGTCGCGTCACCGGACCGGATCGCGATCCCGTCGATCACCATCGGCTCGCGCGCGAAGAACGACAGGACGACGTCGTTGGGTTCATCCCCGTTGCCGATCGTTTCCCATACCGTTTCGCGATCGCCGTCGATGAGCTCCTGATGGTGATCGCTGTGGCTGTTCGTGTCCGGCGATTTTTCGACGGTGGCGCCGAAGTCAGCCGACGCGACGTTGCCGTCGAAGGTCGGAGCGGCCAGCGCCGCCTGGGCGACCGTGCCGGGCGTCTGCGTGGCAGCGTTGCCGGTCGTGGTTCCCTGAGCGGCGGACGCGCCGCCGGCACCAGGCGCTCCGGGAGCGGCTGCGCCAGGAACCGCCGACGGCGATCCCGGCAGGTGAAGACGGGCGACCCATCCGAAGCGGTAGGCCCCGCCCGCGATGGCAAGGACGATGACGATTCCGAGGCCTGCGATGAGGGTCTTTTTCATGGTGTGATTCCGCCATCAAGGGCCATCTGTCCACTGCGACGCGCAACGCCGTCATTTTGCGAGACGCCACATTTTATTGGATTAGCGGTCGGTCGTTTCCTTCGATTTGATCGGTTTGTTCGATTCAGGGCCGGCCCTGTGCGGCCCGATGCCGCCCACTGGCGCCCGGCGGGTCTCTGGCGTATCATGGCGGCCCATTACCGTGCGGAAGTTTCGGCCAGAATACCCCCAAAGAGGAGTCGGTATCATGACGCGATTGGTGCGGCCACACGCCTCACGAACGCTCTGGACACGAACGCTGCTCGTGTGCCTGACTGCGGTTTGGTTACTCTCCCTCTCGGTTGTCGCGCAGCAGGCTCCGAAGCGGCCGCTGGCACACACCGATTACGATCACTGGCGCGCCATCCAGCTGCAGCAGCTGTCGCGCGACGGCAAATTCCTGGCATACGCGCTCAACCCGCAGGACGCCGATGGCGAGGTCGTCGCCCGCGCGCTCGCGTCCACCACCGACTGGCGCTACCCGCGGGGACATCGTCCGGATGCGGCGCCCGCGGTCACCTCCGACGACGAGACGGGCAACTGTGATCCGATCGATGACGGCGGACAGCCGATTCCGGACGATCTGGTGGCCAACTGCCTCCAGGACCAGGGCCGCGGCGGTGGTCGCGGCGGGGCGGCTGCCGCGGCCGCGACCGGCGCCAGCGGGCTGGCCTTCACCAACGACAGCCGGTTCCTCGCCTTCCAGGTCTTTCCGACCAAGGCCGAGACCGAAGCGGCGCGAAAGGCGAACACCCGTCCGGCGGACATGCCGCAGAACGCGATGGGCGTGATGGACCTGACCACCGGCAAGGTGGAGCGCATCGAACGGGTCCGCCGCTTCCAGGTGCCCGAACAGGGCGGCGCGTTTGTCGCGTACCTGCTCGAGCCGAAGGCCGAGGCGTCAGCCTCCCCATCATCCGATTCGGCGAACCGTCCCGAGGGCGCGGCCGCGACTTTGCCGGCAGGCGGCGGGCAGACCGCGACAGCCGCGGGCACCGGACGCCAGGGCGGACGCGGCGGCGCGGGCCGGCAGGGTGGTTCCGGAACCGCAGCACGCCGGACGCCTGCGCGGACCGAGTACGGGGTCGATCTGGTGGTTCGCAACCTCACCGACAAGACCGAGAAGACGATCGCGGACGTGCTCGACTTCTCGTTCAGCAAGGACGGCAAGTTCCTCACCTGCACGGTGTCGTCGCACAAGCCGGAGACCAACGGCGTGTATCGGCAGGCGGTCGGCAGCGCCGACGCGCCCGTGTCGATTCTGACCGGCAAGGGCAAGTACACGCGCCTGACCTGGGACGAAAAGCAGACGCAGTTGGTGTTCCTCACCGACCGCGACGATGCGGCCGCGCGCCAGCCGAAGCAGAAAATCTTCTACTGGAACGGCCAGGGCACGGCGGTCGAACTGGTGAATTCCGACCAGGCGGCCACCGCGAGCAAGGGGATGGTGATTGCCGAGCGCGCCGGCCTGACGTTCTCGCAGGACGGCACGAAGGTGTTCTTCGGCGTCGCGCCTCCCTCGGATCAGCCCGACGCCAGCGCCGAAGAGGGCGCGCAGGCGGCGCCGGCCGCACCGGCCGCACCGGCCACGCCAGACGAGGAAACCATCAACGCGGACCTGTGGCACTGGAAGGATGATTTCGTCCAGCCGATGCAGAAGGTGCGCGCCGACCAGGAACGCAATCGCACCTACCGCGCCGTCTTCCACATCGCGGAAAAGAAGCTGGTGCAGCTGGCGGACCCGACGATGCAGGACGTGACGACGACGACCGACGGCCGCTGGGGCCTCGGCGCCGACGACCGGCCGTATCGCATCATGGTCGGCTACGACTCGACCTTCTCCGACTATTACCTGGTGAACACGCTCGACGGCTCACGCAAGCCGCTGGTGAAGAAGCAGTCGGGCGGCGTCACGTGGTCGCCCAACGGGAAGTTCGCGCTGTATTTCGACGGGAAGAACTGGAACAGCATCTCGGTTCCGGACGGCCGGACCGTCAACCTGACCAAGGACCTCGGGGTCAACTTCTGGCAGGAAAGCAACGACACGCCGGGCGGCGGCGGCGCCTACGGCAACGGCGGGTGGACCAAGGACGACAAGTACGTCCTGCTGAACGACCGCTACGACGTGTGGCAGGTGGCGGCGGACGGCTCCGGCGCCAAGAACCTGACCGACGGCGTGGGCCGCAAAGACAAGAGCGTCTTCCGTGTCCTGCGCGTGGATCAATCCGAGCGGGGCATCGATGCCGCGCAGCCGCTGCTGCTGAGCGCGGAGAGCGAGTGGACGCACGACACCGGGTTCTACCGCGACAAGATCGACGGCGCGCTGCCGCAGAAACTGATCATGGCGTCAAAGCGCTTCAGCGCGCCGACCAAGGCGAAGGACGCCGAGGTCTACCTGCTGACCGCGTCCACCTTCAACGAGTTCCCGGACCTGCAGGTGTCGGGGCCGAACTTCACCGACATGAAGAAGGTGAGCAACGCGAACCCGCAGAAGGCGCAGATCAACTGGGGCACCGGGGAACTGGTGCGCTTCAAGAACAGCGACGGCGTGCCGCTGACCGCGACGTTGTTCAAGCCCGAGAACTTCGATCCGTCGAAGAAGTATCCGATGATGGTCTACATCTACGAGATACTCTCGAACAACGTGAACAACTTCGTGAACCCGGCGCCCGGGACCTCCATCAACATCGCCTACTACGTCAGCAACGGCTACCTGGTCCTGACGCCCGACATCGTCTACAACATCGGGCACCCGGGGCAGAGCGCGCTCAAGTGCGTGCTGCCGGCCATTCAGTCGATCGTGGACAAGGGGTTCGTGGACGAGAAGGCGATCGGCATCCAGGGCCACAGCTGGGGCGGGTACCAGATCGCGTACATGATCACGCAGACCGACCGGTTCCGCGCGGTCGAGGCCGGCGCGCCGGTCTCGAACATGACGAGCGCCTACAGCGGCATCCGCTGGGGCACGGGCCTGCCGCGGCAGTTCCAGTACGAGAAGACGCAGAGCCGCATCGGCGTGCCGCTCTACGACGACCCGCTGCTCTACATCGAGAACTCGGCGGTCTTCCACGCAGGCACGGTCCACACGCCGATCCTCCTCCTGCACAACGACGCGGATGACGCGGTGCCCTGGTACCAGGGAATCGAGTACTACCTGGCGCTGCGCCGGCTGAACAAGGAAGCCTACATGTTCACCTACAACGGCGAACCGCACGGGTTGCGCCGCCGCGCGGACATGAAGGATTACACCGTGCGCATGCAGGAGTTCTTCGATCACTTCCTCAAGAACGCGCCGGCGCCGCAGTGGATGGTGAAGGGGATCCCGTACCTGGAGCGCGAGAAGGAAAAGGATCGGATCAAGACAATCTACGCGAACAAGCCGACGGTGACGACCGACAAGAAGTAGTGATGGGCAGGTAGGGCAGGTAGGGCAGGTAGGGCAGGTAGGGCAGGTAGGGCAGGTAGGGCAGGTAGGGCAGGTAGGGAAGATACCCCCCGGCCCACCTGCCTTACCCGCCCGACCTGCCTTGTACCCAGGAGAGCGCGATGGCTCTGATTCAATTCACCCGGAACCACCAGGATCACTCCACCGACAAGGGCTACCAGTTCGAGTTCTTCTGCGATCGTTGCGGCAATGGGTTCATGTCGGAATTCCAGGCGTCGGTTGCCGGCTATGCGACGAGCGCCTTGCGCGCGGCGAGCGATCTGTTCGGCGGCGTGCTCGGACGCGCGAGCTCGGGCTCGTACGAGATCGAGCGCGCCATCGCCGGCCCGGCCCACGACAAGGCGTTTCGCGAGGCGATCGAGGCGACCAAGCCCAGCTTCCGCCTGTGCCCGAAATGCGCCAAGTGGGTGTGTGTCGCCAGCTGCTGGAACAACCAGCGGAGCCTGTGCTACGAGTGCGCGCCGGACGTCGAGACGGAACTGGCGGCGGCGCAGGCGCAGTCGACCGTGGAGCAGATCCGCGAGAAGGTGGCGGCGCAGGACCTGACCAAGGACATCGACCTGACCAACCAGGCGGTGGCGCTCTGTCCCGCGTGCGGCGCGCGCACCGAGGGGGCGAAGTTCTGCCCGGAGTGCGGCAAGCCGCTGCGGCCCCGCAACGAGTGCCCCAGGTGCGGGACGAAGCTCGAGGCCAAGGCGAAGTTCTGCCCCGAGTGCGGGAACAAGATGTAGATCAGTAGACGGATGTCTACTGCCTCCTCACATGTAGTTGTCCGCAATGCCTTCTTTCTCGGGACAGTTCCAGATCTCCGGCGGGCGTTCGGGCCCGTGCGGCCTGTCGTTCGACAAGGACGCGCTGCAGATCGTCTCGGGCGGCGGGCCCGCCCTCGCCTGCGACCTCGGCGACATCGACGTCTTTGCGCCGGGCGACTACCTGCTGGACCTCACGTTCTTTACCGGGCAGCAGCTGCGCCTGCACGAGTTCGGCAAAGCGTTCGACAACCTCGTGCACGACCTGCTGGAGGCGTATCGGGCGCGGCTCGTCCAGTGCCTGCTGCTGGACGATCTCGAGGAGGTGTCACGCTTCACCGGCACGGCCGGATACCAGTCGGCGGCGCGGAGTTTCTGCGGCCCGTCGGAGATTCGGCTCTACAAGAGCAACGTCGCGTTCCTGCCGACCAGCGCGACCGGCCTGCAGTGGCGTCTGGCCGACGTCGACAGCGTGCGGTTCGACGCCGCGACCTACGCCACCGTCCTGCAGTCCCGCGACGAGCAGATCACGGTCACGAAGCTCGCGAAGCGCACCGACGAGTTCCGGGAGCGGGTGGAGGCGGCGATGCAGGCGGTCGGCGAGGCCAGCGCACACGTGCTGCACGGCCTGTTCCCGTTCGTCGCGCCGGATCGGTTCGCGAACCTTGCCGCAGCGATGAAGGAAGGACACGCCGCCTCGCTGGCGACGCTGAAGGCGATCGATCCGAAGACGCCACAGGCGATCGTGTCGACCGTCGTCGACGCGAAGCTGCGGCCGTACTTCAACCACCTGGCGAAACTCGCCGGCGAGGCGGGGACCTTCGCCGGCTTCAAGATGATCCGCGCCGAAGATACCGGCGAATCGGGCGAGGCCGCCGATGAGGCGGCCGCGGGCGAAGCCGCGGCCGCGCAGTCCACGCCCGGCACTGAGCCGGCAGCTGATGGTGCGCCCGACAGCAGCGATCCGGCGGCGGTGGGTGGCGAACCAGCGAGGGAGGACGTCGAAGAGCAGGGCGAGGCCGGAGAACAACCGGTGCTGCACTGGTTCTTCTTCCGCATTGCACCGCCGGCAGCGAAAGAACCGGTGCTCGCCTGGGAGGCGACGTCGCGTGCGGGCCGCGCGACATACCTCTTCCGCGAATCGGCGCTGACGGCAGGCAGCCACGCGACGGTATCACCCGACGCGGTGGCCGAGCGCCTTGCCCGCGGGCTGGCCCTCGTCAACTTTCGCCGCGAGCCCGTCTACCTGCCAGACGATTCGCTGCAGATGCAGCCGAAGTTCCGCCGCTACGCGATCGCCAGCCGCCGGCTGCCGGATCTCGCCTCGCTGCGGCGCGCGTTCATCGGCCGCGCGATTCACACCACGCCCGACACCTGGCGGCGACAGCTGGACGCATTGCTGGCCTGATCTCGTCGCTGCTCCGGCCGTATAATGGGCGCCATGTGGCGCATCCCGCTCGCAGCCGTCCCGATTCTTCTTGTCCTTACCTCCATCCCGGCCGCCCAGCAGCCCCGTGGCGGCCAAGTGCACCGCCTGGAGGCGACCCCCGCTACCGTGGCGTATGGCTACTACTGGTCCGAGGCGAAGCCGGCGCTGCGCATCGCGTCGGGTGACGTGGTCGATGTCGACACGCTGCTCACCAGCACACCAACCGCGCTCGAGCGTGCCGGTGTGCCACCCGCCAGGGTGGAGGCCTCGTTGCGATCGGTCGTGACCGAGGTGACGGGCGACCGGCGAGGGCCCGGCGGCCATATCCTGACCGGACCGATCTACGTCGAAGGCGCCGAAGCCGGCGATGCGCTCCAGGTGGACATCCTGGCGATCGATCTGGGGATCGACTACGGCTACAACGGGTGCAGTGGCTTCGTCCGCGAGAACTGCGATCGCAACGTGGGCATCCGGATCATCCCTCTCGACAAGAAGTCGATGACCGCGGCGTTCGCGCCGGGCATCGTCTTGCCGCTTCGTCCATTCTTCGGCAGCATGGGCGTCGCCCCGGCGCCCGACCTGGGCCGCGTCAGCAGCACGCCCCCGGGCCGTCACGCCGGGAACATCGACAATAAGGAACTGGTGGCTGGGACCACGCTCTACATTCCGGTGTTCGTTCCGGGCGCTCTGTTCGAGATAGGAGACGGCCACGCGGTTCAGGGCGACGGGGAAGTGGATCAGACCGCGATCGAGACATCGCTGCGGGGGAGAGTGCGGCTGACGGTGCGCAAGGGGATGACGCTCGCCTGGCCTCGCGCCGAAACGCCGACACACTTCATCAGCATGGCGACCGACACGGACCTGACGGTGGCGACCAAAACCGCCATCCAGGAGATGATCGATTTCCTCGCCGCGACGAAGGGCTTATCGAAACACGAAGCCTATCAACTCGTCAGCTTGACGGGCGACGTGGCGATCACCGAACTGGTCGATCAAACGCTCGGCGTTCACGTGAAGATGCCAAAGGCCATCTTCACGGCGAAACGATAAGAGAGGCATCCAGGTCTAATCAGTCAGGCAGGGAGTCCAGCCGCCCGAAAGTATCGCCAGACGGTCTCCAACGGCGTATTGTAGAGTTTGTTCGCCCGTGCCGCGGGAGGTGCGCATGAAGCGACTGGTTCTGTCGTCCCTGATTGCGGCTGGTCTCGTCGTGTCGGTCACTGCCCACACGCCGTTGCAGCTTGGCCGGCAGACGGTGGATCCGCAGCTCGCGGTGCTGCTTGAACGCGCCGGGGCGTACCTGACAGGCTACCTGCCGTTGTTCTCCGCCATCACCGCGGAGGAGCAGTTCAAACAGCACTTCTCCCGACGGCCGGAGGTGGCCTCGGTCGGACGGCCGAGCGCGGCCAGCAATCGCACGCTTCGCTCCGACTTCGTCCTCGTTCGGATGCCGACGGCGTGGATGACCTTCAGGGACGTCTTCGAAGTCGACGGCGCCGCGGTGCGCGAGCCGAAGAACCGCCTGCAGGAGGTCTTTCTCGCCAACTGGTCCGGCGCCGTCGTCCTGGCGGCCGATATCGACGATCGGTGCGCCAACCTCGACATCGGCGACGCGAACCGCGCGCTGAACGGCCCGGTGCTGCCCCTGCGCTTCCTGGATCCGGCGAACCAGGATCGGTTCGAGTTCACGCGCGGCCCGGAAGAATTGATCGAAGGCGTGCGCGCAGCCCGTATCGACTATCGTGAAACGGCGACGCCGACATTCATTGCGCCGGATCGCGCCAATTCGTTCGCCGTCGGCTCCATCTGGCTGGAACCTGATACGGCGCGGGTGGTGAAGACGCTGCTCAAGTTGACCTACTCCAACGAACGACGGTGGTTGAAGCTCGAGGCGACGGTTCTCTACAGGCCGGTTGAGTCCGTCGGCATGTGGCTTCCGGCGGAGATGCGGGAACGCTGGCAGTCAGCGATCGGGGACACGACAACCGTCGCGACCTACGTGAACTATCGGCGCTTCGAGGCGCCCGCCGGGGCGAAGCAGGACTGAAGTCCTGCTCCACTTGAAGAAGAAGCATCAAGCGCGGGCCGACCTGGCTAGCGGTTGGTGAGGGCCCGCAACACCGCGCGCGACTCCTCGATGAAGGTGGCGATCTCCTCGGCCTTGGCTCGTTTTCCTGCGCGATAGATTCCCACGCTTCCCGCCTGCACTTCGACGGTCCACCCCAGCTGCTGTTCGAGGAGCGCGCGTACTTCCACCGTGAAGGCTGCGCGGATGGCCGTCTCGTCCGGCCCGTGCAGGAGATAGCGGGAAGAAAAGACCGGGCTCGAATCGAAGTCGATATCCTGGTACCCGAGCAACGCGGCAAACTTGTGGAACACGTTCTCGGGCGACAGCACGAACGCGGGAAGACCGCGCCCGCCGCCCGGATAGAGCGCCACGGTCTGCGTCCACGTGTGCGACTCTTTTCCGCCGCCGGTCGTGTACCGGTAGTCGAAGATCTTCGCTTCGTCGTCGCCCGTGCGGCCGCTCATGACAGTGGTCACATGCCTCGAACGGCCCTCGTTGTAGAGCGAGAGATCGCCAAGCGCCCGGATCTGATCCAGGTCGCCCTTGGCCTCGAAGGCTAACCCAAGCGCGAGACTCGCTTGTTGCAGCGCATCGGTGCGCGCATGTTCGGCCCGGCGCTGGGTGAGAATGAGCGTGACCACCAGGCCGACAAACGCAAGCGCGATGAGGATCGGCCAAGCCATGTGCAGATTCCTTCCTGGCAGCAGGCGGCAGTCTACCTCATGGGCACCGACCGGTCCACGTCCCGACCGAGCACAAGGTGTTGCCGGTCCTCACCTTGCGCGAAGACATAGGCCGTGCCAGCCGCGGACAGCGCCGCCATGCACAGCGCCGCAATCATCCTTCGCATCGAATGCTCTCCTGAAGGGACCAACCACTGTTGCCAGTCCGCCGGTCGAAGGCGGAGCGTGAATACCGGGTCGGCTGAGCATGTGCAAGCCGGTCGCCACACCGGTGCCATGGTCGTCCGACCACCGCATCGTTGGCGGAACTGTGAACAGACGGCGCGACGCCGGTAGGACGTCTGGAAGGGAAGGGACTATCGTCTGGTCAGATGTTGACTAGCGGCCGTGTGGCCGATCACAGACAACGCAAGCTCAACCGCGCCGACTCACTGCTTCCGGCAATCCGCGGAGACTTTGACCGGCTCGGATTCAATCTTGTTGGGCGCATAGATCTGCAGCTTGCCCGAGCCGTCCCAGTGGGTGCCATTGGGAACACCAACCTTCACTGGGACGGTCAGTTCCTTCGTTCCGGCGGCGTCGAAGGTGAGCGTTCCACTCGCCGAGACGCGATCGGCCTGGTTGACGAGGATGTACTTGATGTCGGCCGGGCCGCTGGCCGTGATCGAGAACTTGAACTCGAACGCCGCCGGCGACGGCCCCGCGTAGTGCGAGTCGGGCCCGACCCCGAGGGCGCGCACCTCGGTCACCTGTGCGCTGCCTGGCATGCGCTGTCCGGCGGCCGCCGCTGGCGGTGCGCCGGCGGCCTGCGGCGCCCTTCGGGGCAAAGCTTGCGCGCGCGTCCCCGCCGCTGTCGCCACCGGAGATCCCATCTCCACGTGGCCGCCGTTCGCGTTGGTCTCACCCGCGAGGGCCTCGCAGTTCTGCGGCGGCACCAGCAGATCGGCGGGCGGCTTCGCGTAGGAGAGCGCCCGGATCTCCATCTGCGTCTGTTCGTGGCCGTCTTTCGCGACGGTGACCCATTTGACCTGGAAATTGAGCTTCTCTTCCAGCCAGAGCCGCGTCTTGCCGTTGCCGTCGGCGTCTGGCATCTCGATGACCTTTGTCGGGATGCCGTTCAGCGTTTCGGTCCGCAGCACCGGCGGCTTGTCCTTGGCCAACCCGGCGGTGATTTCCGCCGCGCCGGGAATCGGGTCGTAGATGGGCGGGACGTTGGGCGAGGTGTAGGTGACGACCGTGCACGGGTGCACGCCGGCCACGTCGATCGTGTAGACCTTGTGCGCGGCAAAGTCGTAGAGCGCGCGCACGTGCATGCCGGAGCCGTTCGCGCCGGGCGCGACGATCTGTTCCATCGACTCCCTGGACCCGTCGCGGGCGATCTTGATCGTCATCCCCTCGACCATCATCGAATTCGTCTCGGTGAACGAGTAGGTCTCCGGCGGGCGCGGAGCCTGCGCCTGCGACGACGCGGCGGGGCCACGCGCCAGGATGGCGAGAAAGAGCAGCGCGGAAACCGTTCGCATGGTGGTCCTTGCGCGAGGGGGCGTGGTGACAGGTCAGAGGCGGGTCACATTGTACACCGGCCGGGACCGGGCGATGCCTCGGGGGGCCGCCGGTAAAAGAATGGCCTGGGACCGTCGTCTCGACTACAATCCCCGCACCATGAGGTCCGCCATATGAATCGTCACGCGTCCACGACACGACTGTTTCTTGGCCTGTTGATCGCCGTCGCACCGATGCTGTTGTCGGCCCAGCAGGTTAGTCAGACGAAAGCTTCAGCCAAACCCGCGAAGCTGACCGACGCCGCGCTCGCCACGGCGAAGCCGGGCCGGGATCCGAACCAGCCGATCGACGAGGAATACACGAAGAAGATCAAGGAGTACACGACCGAGACCTTCTTCCTGTCGCCCGTCATCGACTACATGCCGGCGTCGAAGACCGTCCCGACGCCCAAGGCCATCCTGGGCGACATCGCGGGGGCGCCCGGCAAGCTGCCGTACTCGAAGGAGGTGCACGACTACATGCGCCTCCTCGCGAAATCCTCGCCGCGCGTCAAGGTCTACACGATCGGGACGACGGAGGAAGGGCGCGAGATGCTGGCCGTCGCCGTCGCGTCCGAGGCGCTGATGGCGAAGCTCGACCAGAACAAGGCCGACCTCGCCAAGCTTGCCGATCCGCGCACCATCAAGCTGGACGACGCGGTCGCCGACGAGATCGCCAGACGCGCGGCGCCCATCTACTACATCACGGGCGCGATTCACTCGAACGAAGCCGGCGCGCCGACGGCGCTGATGGAGCTGGCCTACCGGCTGGCGGTCGATGACAGCCCGTACATCCGCAACATCCGCGAGCACGTGATCACGCTCATCACGCCGGTCGTCGAACCCGATGGTCGCGATCGTGTCGTGGACGTCTACGAGTGGAAGAAGAAGCACCCGAACGACACGCCGCCGAGCGCCGTCTATTCGGGCCACTACGTCGCCCACGACAACAACCGCGACGCGATGGGCCTCACGCTCAAGCTGTCGCAGAACGTCCTGAACACGTTCGTCGGGTGGAAGGCGCAGGTGCTGCACGACCTGCACGAATCGGGGTCCTTCCTCTACGACAACACGGTGGGCAACGGTCCCTACAACGCGTGGCTGGACCCGATCCTGACCAACGAGTGGCACTTGATCGGGTGGAACAACGTCAACGAGATGACCCGCATGGGCATGCCCGGCGTCTACGCGTGGGGCGCGTTCGACACGTGGTCGCCCGGCTACCTGATGTTCTTCGCGGCGATGCACAACGGGATCAGCCGGCTGTACGAGACGTTCGGCAACGGCGGGAACGCCGACACGGAAGAGCGGACGCTCTCGCCGAACGAGACCTCGCGGACCTGGTTCCGGCAGAACCCGCCGATCGGACGCGTGCGGTGGTCGCTCAGGAACAACAACAACTACGAGCAGACGGGCATCATCGTCTCGCTGAACTTCTTCGCAAACAACCGGATCCTCTTCCTGCGCAACTTCTACGACAAGAGCAAGCGCTCCGTCCTCAAGCCGAAGGTCGAGGGACCGGCGGCCTACGTGCTGTCGGCAAGCGATCCACGGCTTGGATCGCAGGCGGAGTTGCTGCGCGTGCTGCAGAAGCAGGGCGTGGAGATCTCGCGCGCGACGGCGGCGTTCACCGTGATGGTGCCCGCTCGTCCGGCGGCCGCCGGCGGACGGGGAGGCCGCGGCGGGCGCGGCGGCGCGCCTTCTGCGCCGTCAGGCGAGGGAGCGGCTCCCGGCAATGCCAGCCAGGCCGTGCCGGCGCAGCCGGCACCACCGCCACCGCCCCAGCCGCGCGAGTTCCCGGCCGGCAGCTACATCGTCCGCATGGATCAGCCGTACTCGCGCATCGCGGACGCGTTGCTCGATTACCAGTACTGGGCGCCGAACGACGCGCAGGCGCGTCCCTATGACGACACCGGCTGGACGTTCCCCGAAGGATTCGCCGTGCAGGCCGTGCGGATCACCGACGTGAAGGTGCTCGACGCGGCGATGGAAGGCGTGAAGGACATCCGGCCGCCGAGCGGCATCGGCGTCGCCGTGACGGCGCCGCACACGCAGGATGGCGACGGCACGCCGGGCGCGACGAGGGCGGCCGAGGCCGCGGTGTTCGCCATCAATCACAACGCCGACAATTCGCTCGTCACGTTGCGCTACAAGATGAAGGACGCGGACATCCAGCTGGCCGAGGAGCCGTTCGAGTCGAACGGCACGAAGTTCAACCGCGGGTCGTTCATCATCAGGGGCGTCGCGCAGGCGGATCTGGATCGAGTCACGACCGAGCTCGGCCTGAAGGCGTACGGGCTGGCTGCCGCGCCGGCCGTCAAGACGCACGCGGCGCGGGCCGCGCGCGTGGCGATCCTCCACCAGTGGAGCAACACGCAGACCGAGGGCTGGTGGCGCCAGGCGTTCGATATCTACGGCGTGCCGTACGACTACATCGACCCGGCCGCCATCCGGAACACGGCGAACCTGCGCGACAAGTACGACGTCATCGTGTTCGGCCCGGGCGGCGGGCAGGGCGCGGTCGAAGGGACCCCGCTCTGGAAGAACCCGATCCCGTGGAAGCAGTCAGCCGAGATGCCGAACGTCGGCGCCTGGGCGCAGACCGACGACACGCGCATCGGCATGGGCCTCGAAGGGCTGATGCACCTGCGCGAGTTCATCGCGAAGGGCGGCGTGTTCATCGGGTCGAACAGCACCGCGGACTTTGCCATCACGAACAACTTCACCTACGGCGTCAGCCTCAGCCGGCCCGCGGCGACGACGCGCGTGGTCGGGTCGCTGCTGCGCACGCGGATCGTGGACGACGCCAGCCCGATCGTGTACGGGGTGCCGGACAACCTGGCGATGTACAGCAACAGCGGCGATGCGTTCGCCGTCAGCGCGACTGTAGGTGGCGGTGGACGTGGCGGTGGCGGCGCGCCTCCGGCCGCGGCGGGTGGCGGTCGGGGCGGCGGCGGTGGCGCCAGCCGGGCGACCGGTCGCGGCACGGCCGACGATCCGGACGTCGTGCAGGGCCGGCCCGCGCTCGAGGGGACGAACCTGAAACCGCTGCCGGAGCGGGCGACGACGCAGCCCTGGCAGTACGCGGTGCCGACCGACGAGCAGTTGAAGACCAATCCGCCGAACATCATCCCGCCGCAGTTCCGCCCGCGCGTCGCGCTTCGCTACGACGCGCAGGCGACGCTGCTGGTCTCGGGGTTGCTCGACGGGGGAGCGGACATCGCGCAGCGGCCGGTGGTGGTGGACGTGCCGGTGGAGCAGGGCCATGTGGTGCTGTTTGCGAACAATCCGATCTACCGCGGTGAGACGATCGGCAGCTACTTCCTGGTGTTCAACACGATCCTGAACTTCGACAGCCTGAACGCGGGGAGGAAGCTGGATCCGAAGTAACTCTGCGCGTGGCGCCGGGCCTTCGAGGCCCGGCGCTCGCGGAATCAGGAGGCGATGACAAGATCGCCGGTCTGCACCTGCCGCTGCCCGCGCCTCTTCCACTTGTCCTTCAGCCGGTCCTTCACCACCACCACGCCGAACATCAACGCGCTGAACAGGACAAAGGCGACGGCGGCGTCGTCGATTGGCAGGCGGTGATACACACGCCGGCTGAGCACACCGTAGGCGAGCTCGACGTGGATCCAGTAGACGAAGAGCGAGGAGCGCCCGAAGCGCTGCATCGGCCGCGTCCGGCCGAGCGCGGTGAGCGGCGGCGCCGATTGCGGGAAATACGTCACGCCGACCGCCGCGACGAGGATGGCCGTCCGCATGAAGAAAAAAGTGGGCGAGCTGGTCCAGAAGTCCGTGGCCGCGTACGGCGATGGCAGGTACCAGGCGTAGTACGACGCGACGGCACACGCGAGGCCGCCGATCGCGAACCACGCGTGCAGCGCGATCGCGGCCGCGCGGTCGCGAGGACGGTCGAGCACGACGCCCACCAGGCTGCCGGCGAATACGAAGCCGGCCCAGGGGAACAGATTGAAACTGTTGTACCCGGGCACGGGCCGCAGGTAGGCTTCGACCGCATCCGGCAGGACGGCCAGCAGGGGCGTGGCGCGCACGAGCGGCGTGGCACACGTCATCAATGCGGCCGCCACTCCGAAGACGACGAGCCGCGCGCGGCGCTCGCGCGCGATCCCACAGAGCATCGCAGTCATCACGATGGCCGGCCCCATGATGTTGAGGATGTCCACCTTCAACATCTGCCCGGGCGACGCCAACGGGTTGAGGATCCATGCCTGGAAGCGGAACAGGAACGCCAGGCCGAAGATCTGCCGGCCGCGGCGCTGGACCGCGCGTGAGGCGAGCGCGGGATCGCCGGTCCTGTTGAGCTGCGCTCGCGTGGCGAAGACAACCGCCATGCCGGCGAGGAACAGGAACAGCGGCGCGGCAAAGCCGCCCAGGACTTTCGCGTACCCGAATATCACGCTGTTGCGATCGGCGTTGCGCGTCCACGCGTCCAGGACGTGCGTCTCGATCATGATGAGAATCGCGAAGCCGCGCAGCCAGTCGATATACCCGCGCCGGGACGAGCAGCGGCCGGTCGAAGCGGCGCGGTCGCCCGCCGTCGCGCAATCGGAAGCCGGCAACGGTGTCGAAGCAGGATTCATCGGGTAGCGGAGCGAGATTCTAGCATTTCTGGCGCGCATCTCAGCGGTTGCCGCAAATCAAATTCGTCCCACTCGGTTGGGGGACGCGCCGCCCGGACGTGAGAGCGCCATTCGGCTGGCCGGTTGTTCGAGGTCTGTGGTAGCGTGAAGCGGGGGTTTTGAGCCACATGAAGTCACTGGCCATCTGGTCTCTCGCGGCGCTGAGCGTACTCGGGGCGTGCTCGCAGCCGCCCGCGCCCGCCGCGACCGCCAATAAACCGCCCGCCGCGCCGCCGGCATCAACGGCGGCCGCGCCGTCGCAATCGGGCCCGCAAACCGTCACGGGCACGGTTGTCGAGACGATGGACGCGGCCAACTACACCTACGTCCGCGTCAAGACCAACACCGCCGAGGTCTGGGCGGCCACCGGCCAGTTCAAGGTGGCGGTGGGAGACCGCGTCACGGTGCCGCTCGAAATGCCGATGCAGGACTTCCACAGCATGGCCCTCAAGCGCGACTTCCCGCTCATCTACTTCACGTCGCACATCGACCGCGAAGGGCAATCCACCGCGGCCATGATGCCGGGGCACGAACAGGCGGCACCGGGGATGATGTCCGGCCATCCTGCGATGGGCGGCGCGCCGCCGGCTCAGGGAGAAGCGACGAAAGTGGCCCCGGCCGCGGGCGGCATGACGATCGCGGATCTCTGGACCAAACGCGCCGGGCTGGCGGGCAAGAACGTGACGGTGCGCGGCCGGGTCGTGAAATTCAACGGCGGCATCCTCGATCGCAACTGGATCCACATCCAGGACGGCACCGGTACCGCGAAGGACGGCTCGAACGACCTCACGATCACGAGCCAGGACATGGTGAAGGTCGGAGACATCATCACCGCGACGGGCAAGGTTGTCCTGAACAAGGACTTCGGCGCCGGCTACTCGTACGGCCTCATGGTCGAGGGCGCCACCATCGTCGCGAAGTAGCGCAGCCGCTGCGCCCTGGCAGCGGCCACACCAGTCTTCTGGACCCGCGAGTCCCGCGGGATCCTCGTGCCAGAGCTGACACGCGCATCCTCAGCGCTGGCGATCGGCGCCAGGGGCCACCGCGCCAATGCGCAGCAGCTTCATCGGTGCCAGCGTCACGCCGGCATCGGACAATCGCTTGAGCAGGCCGGGCAGATCGTCCGTGATGATGTCATTGATGCCTGTGACGGCAGCGGCCAGATCCGCTCGCGCGTCGGCGACCGCCTGACGCTGGTACTCGGTCGGCAGCGACGTCGAGGCCATGACCTGGCTTCTGGCGCCCGAGAGCCTGGTCCGTAACGGCTGCGTATCGCCGCGGCCTCCGCCGCCTCGGCCACCCGCGCCCGGGCCGGTGGGCGCACCCACCTGGCGACCGAGCAGCGCCACTTTCGCGCGCAGCGGCTGGACCAGCGTCTTCGACAGCTCTGCCCCGTTGGTCGTCTGTTTCAGCAGGTCGTCGACCGCCGTCAGTTGCTCACTGACGAGCACGAGCGTCTCGGCGGCCATGTCCGCCTCGCCCGACATCTCGTGCAGCGCGAGCGCGATGTCGTGGTGCGTGCGCCGATCCGCGTCGGTGATCTGGACCAGCGGATCCGCGTTCACCGTCAGCGGCCGGCTGCTCACCTCGCGTCCGCTCACAACCATCGACACCGTGTACTGCCCGGGGAGGACGAACGGGCCGCGGCTGCCGCCAGGCCCCGCCGGTGCAGCCGGGGCGGCGCCCGGCGTCCCGGGTGCGGACGCTGGGGCACCGCCACGACCGGCCCCGCCGCCGCCGGCGAGCCCGGGCCGTTGAGGCGACGGCTGGTGCCTCAGGTCCCATTGGAGGCGATGGATGCCGGGCTTCGCGAGCCTGTTCACGGCCTCGCCCGCCAGCTCGCGCACGATCGTGCCGCCGTTGTCCCGGACGACGAACCGCAGGTCCGAGGCCGGCTGCCGGAGAAAGAAACTGATCCCCGCGCCGAACGCCGGGTTCTCGCCCCAGAAGCGACGATCGCCATGATAGTTCGCCCGCTCGTTGGATGGGTTGAACGCGACGGCCGGCCGGGTGCCGAACAGGAACGCGTCCGCGCGCATCGCCTCGGCGGCCTGCTGCACTGACGTCAGATCGTCGAGGATCCAGATGCCGCGTCCGTGGGTCGCCAGCAACAGGTCGTTGTCGCGCGGCTGGATGGTGATCTCGTCGACCGGCACCGTCGGCAGGTTGGCGCGGACGCGCACAAAGCGTTGCCCGCGATCGATCGAAACGAACAGGCCGAACTCCGTGCCGACGTAAAGGACATCGCCGTTCTTCGTATCCTCCGTCACGCAATTGATCGCCTGGCCCCTTTGCAACGTCGCCGCCAGCATCTTCCACGTGCCGCCGTAGTCCGCGCTGACGTAGAGGTACGGGTCGTAGTCGTCCTGCCTGTGGTTGTTGAACGCGGCGTACACGGTCGCGTCGTCGAATGCGGACGCCACGAGCCGGCTGACCGCGGATCCCCTGGGCACGCCCGCGATGCGGCCGGTCACGTTCGTCCACGTCTTGCCGGCATCCCTGGACACCTGGACGAGACCGTCGTCGGTGCCGGCGTAGTAGACACCCGCCTTGCGGGGCGACTCGACGAGCGCCGAGATGGTCGGGTAGGCCGACACGCCGTCGTGCTTCGACAGCGTGATCGCGTTCCCGGCGACGCCCATGATCGGCAGCGTCTCGCGGTCCACGCCGCTCGTCAGATCGCCGCTGATGGCGTGCCACGATTGCCCGCGATCCGGCGAGAGGAAGACCTTCTGCGCGGCAATCAGCACGGTGTTGGCGTCGTGCGGGGAGATGACGAACGGCGTGTCCCACGCCCACCGGAGCGGTGGCTCGCCCTTTGCCGCCTGCGGCTTGATGGTCTTGCGTTCGCCGCTGTCACGGTCCACGCGCGTCAGGCTGCCGTCCTGCGTCTCGCCGTAGATCACTTTCGGATCGCGCGGGTCGGTCACTGCCACGAAGCCGTCGCCGATGTCGAGGGTGCGCCAGTCCCAGTTGCCGATGCCGAATTGCGTGCGTGTCGCGCTCGGTCCCACCCACACATCGTTGTCCTGCAGGCCGCCCAACACGTGGTAGGGCGTCTCCATGTCATAGCCGACGTGATAGAACTGGCCGACGACGAGGTTGTCGAGGAGATTCCACCGGGCGGCGCGGTCGTCGGAGACGGCCACGCCGACGTCGCTGCCGGCGACGAGGTGGGCCGGGTTGGACGGATCGATCCACAGCGTGTGCATGTCCACGTCGTCGCGCGGGCGTTCGCCCGCGTCCGCCGGCAGCACGCGCGTTTCGGCAAACGTCTTTCCGCCGTCGTCGGAGACGAGCAGGCGCACGCCGAGCACGTAGACTCGATGGTCGTCGGTCGGATCGATTCGCACCTTGCTGAAGTAGCTCGGCCGCGGGTCCGTGTCGCTCACTTTGCGCCAGTGGCTGCCGGCATCATCGGACCGGTAGAGACCTCCGGCCCGCTCGTGTTGAACGAGCGCGTAGACGACGCTCGGATCCTTCCGGTAGACATCGAGCGCGATGCGTCCGAGCGGTCCCGCGGGGATGCCGTCAATCAGCCGGCTCCACGTTCGGCCACCGTCGGCGGTCTTGTAGATGCCGCTGCCCGGCCCGCCGCCGTTGAATCCCCAGGCGGTGCGCTGGCGCTGATACATGGCGGCGTACAGCACCTTGTTGTTGGTCGGGTCCATGACGAGGTCGCTGGCGCCGGTGTTCTCGTCGGTGAAGAGCACCTTGGCCCACGTGAGGCCGCCATCGCTGGTCTTGAAGACGCCGCGTTCCCGGTTCGGTCCCCACAGGTGGCCCGCGGCCGCCACGTAGACGATGTCGTGGTCCACGGGATCGATGAGGATGCGTCCGATGTGCCGCGTCTCCGCGAGGCCCATCTGTTTCCACGCATGGCCGCCGTCGGTTGATTTGAAGACGCCTCCGCCCCAGGAAGAGCTCTGGCGGTTGTTGTCCTCGCCGGTGCCCAGCCAGACGAGGTTCGGATCGCGCGCGGTGATGGCGACGTCGCCGATCGACACCACGTCCTGGTCCGAGAAGAGCGCCTCCCAGGTGGTGCCATTGTTCTCGGTCTTCCAGAGTCCGCCGGTTGCGGCCCCCACGTAGAAGATGGCCGGCCGGTCCTCGACCACCGCCACGGCGTCGATGCGGCCACCCATGGTCGCCGGCCCGATCGAACGGAAGTGGAGGTCGTCGAACGGCGGTTCGGGGGCGCGAGTCGCTGGTGCCTGGCCGGACGGCCCGGCGGTCGTGAACCAGGCGAGGGCGAGCAGGCTGGCGACGAGTGTGAGTGACCGACGGTTCATGAGTTCCCCCGGTGTGCGGCGAAGGCCCGGAGGCGGTCGGGCTTGGTCGCCGCGCGTTGGCGCGTAGTGTCGCACGAAACGTGTCCGCGAGGCCGAGCGAAACGCCGGAACCGGCACGGACCCGTTTGACCCCGCGACGCGGCCCTTGCTATCATCCGCGCCGATTCCGTACCGCATCAGATCGCCGCGGGTGGCCAATATTCTGATCCACCCGATTCACTCGACAAGGCAACTCCGGCCGCTTGCCCGACGGGGCGGGAGAAACGCTCATGTTCCGTTCGTCGACTCTTCGCGCGTTCACCCTCGTGGCGGTTCTGGCGGTTGCGCTTGCGGGCGCCTGGGGCCTCCAGGTGCAGGCAGCCCGGCAAGCGGGCGCGGCGGCGTCATCTGGCGCGATCGACGCCACGATCCTCAACGCGTTCCACTGGCGGAGCATCGGTCCGCAGCGCGGCGGGCGTTCGATCGCCATCTCCGGCGTCAGGGGCCGCCCCAAGGAAGGCTATTTCGGTGCGACGGGCGGCGGCCTGTGGAAGACGACCGATGGCGGTGAGAATTGGACCGCGGTCACCGACGGCCAGGTGCACAGCTCGTCGGTGGGCGCCGTGGCCGTGTCCGAGACGGTCCCGGACATCGTGTTCATCGGCATGGGCGAGTCGTGCATCCGCGGCGACGTGATGGAAGGCGACGGCCTCTACAAGTCGATCGACGCGGGCAAGACGTGGGCGCACGTCGCGTTTCCCGATGCCCGCGTCATTTCGAAGATCCGGATCCATCCGTCGAACCCGGACGTGGTGTTCGTCGCCGCGTTTGGCCGCCTCAGCCTGCCGAGCGACGAGCGCGGCGTCTACAAGAGCACGGACGGCGGCAAGACATGGCGGCGCACGCTCTTCCGGGACAACAAGACGGGCGCGGTGGACCTGTCGATCGATCGGCACAATCCGAACGTGATGTTCGCGGCGCTGTGGGAGGCGTACCGGCTGGAATACACGATGTCGAGCGGCGGGCCGGGCAGCGGCCTCTACAAGTCGATCGACGGTGGCGAGACCTGGACCGAGATCACGCGCAACCCGGGCCTGCCCAAGGGCGTTGACGGCAAGATCGGCGTGTCCATCTCCGGCGCCGACTCCAACCGGGTGTACGCCATCGTCGAGAACGAGAACGGCGGCCTCTTCGTGTCCGACGACGCCGGCGCGACGTGGAAGTCGGTCAACGAGGGGCGCAACCTCCGCCAGCGCGCGTTCTATTACACGCACGTGACCGCCGACCCGAAGAACCGCGACATCGTCTACGTCCAGAACGTCGGCACCTTCAAGTCGACCGACGGCGGCAAGACCATGACGAGCTTCGCCGGCGGCGACTCGCACGACCTGTGGATCGATCCCGACGATACGAACCACATCATGCACGCGAGCGACAGCGGCGGCGCCGTCACCTACACCGGCGGCGGGCAGTGGAGCGCGCGGGACTTCCCGACAGGGCAGTTCTACCACGTCGCGACGACGAAGCACGTGCCGTATCACGTGTGCGGGGCGCAGCAGGACAGCAGCACGATCTGCGTGCCGAGCGACACGGGCCTCGGCGGACGAGGGGGCCGGGGTGGCGGCGGCGGCCGCGGCGGCGCGGCGCCCGCGACCTATGGCGCCGGCGGAGCCGAACCCGGGTACATCGCGCCCGATCCGAAGGATCCGGACGTGTTCTTCGCCGGCGGCAACAACGGGTCGTTCATGACGAGAATCAACCGCCGGACCGGTGAGAACCGCGAAGTCGGCGTCTACCCGCGCATGTTCTCCGGCGAGCCTTCAAGTGCGCTGGTGGAACGCGTGCAGTGGACCTACCCGATCGTGTTCTCGCCGGTCAACCCGAACGTCCTGTACAGCGGCACGCAGCACCTCTGGAAGACGACAAACGGGGGGCAGACGTGGGCGAAGATCAGCGGCGATCTCACGCGCCACGACCCGAAGACCATGGGCGACTCCGGCGGCCCCATCACGCACGACATGAACAGCCCCGAAGTCTACGCCACGGTCTTCGCGATCGGCCCGGGCAAGACCGACGTGAACGTGATCTGGGCGGGCTCGGACGACGGCCTGGTGCAGGTGACGCGCGACGGGGGCAAGACCTGGACGAACGTCACGCCGAAGGAGATGCCGGAGTTCGGGCGGGTGAGCATCATCGATGCGTCGGCGTTCGACGCGGGCACGGCCTACGTGGCGGTCAAGCGCCCGCTGCTCGGCGACATGGCGCCGTACGTCTTCCGGACGCACGATTTCGGAAAGACCTGGACGAAGATCGTGAGCGGCATCGGGCCGGCCGAGTACGTCCACGCGGTGCGCGAGGATCCGACGCGCAAGGGGTTGCTCTACGCGGGGACGCAGGACGGCTTCTACATCTCGTATGACGACGGCGACACGTGGCGGTCGCTGTCGCTGAACCTGCCGGACACGCAGGTCTCGGACATCGCCGTCGAGGCCAACGACATCGCGATCTCGACCCACGGCCGGGGCTTCTACATTCTCGACCACGTGGAGCCGCTGCGGCAGTACACGCCCGAGGTTCGATCCGCCTCGGCGTACCTGTTCAAGCCGGAGGCTGCGATCCGATCGGCCGGCGGCGCGACGATCACCTACCTGCTGCGGGAGCCGGCCAAGAGCCTGAGGATCGAGGTGCTCGACGCCGCGGGGCACGTGATCCGATCGTTTGCCGGCGCAATCGGCGGCGGCCGCGGGGCGGGACCATCGGCCACGGGCGGGGGAGCGGCCGGGGGCGGTCGTGCGGGGGCTGGCGCCGCGGGCGCGGGCGCGCCCATGACGGCCGGGCTCAACAGCGTGTCATGGGATCTGCGATACCCGAACGCCACCTCGTTCCCGGGCATGATCCTCTGGGGCGGCAGCGTGACCGGTCCGGCGGCGGTTCCCGGTGCCTACCAGGTCAGAATGGTCGTGGATGGCAAGACGCTGACGCAGCCGCTCAGCGTCCGGAAACACCCGCTCCTGGTCGGTGTCACGGACGCGGATCTCAAGGAGCAGTTCGACCTCGCGATCCAGGTTCGCGACAAGGTGAGCGAGGCCAACAACGCCGTCATCCAGATCCGGAACGTGAAGAGCCAGGTTGTCGATCGGCTGTCGAAGGCCGCATCGGACGCCGGGCTCAAGGCGGCCGGTGACACGCTGACGAAGAGCCTCGGCGCGGTGGAGGAAGAGATCTACCAGGTGCGCAACCAGAGCGGGCAGGACCCGCTCAACTTCCCGATCAAGTTGAACAATCGTCTGGCGGCGCTGCTGTCGATGGTGAATCACGGCGACGGCAAGCCGATCGGCAACGCGCTGCCGGTGTTCAAGGATCTGTCGGCGGAACTCAAGGCGCAGACCGACAAGCTGCAGCAGGTGATGGCGCGCGACGTGCCGGCCTTCAACGTCGAGGCGAAACGATTGGGCCTGCCGCCGATCGAGGGCAAGCCGCCGACGAGGCCGTAGAAATAGTGCGACGTGCGGCGTGCACAGT
>PMZR01000074.1 GCA_003170135.1 Acidobacteriota bacterium | reverse complement strand
CATACGATGTGACCGTGGCGCCGAAAGAGCGAATCATCACGGTGCGAATTGAGTCCGACCTGGTCGACGCGATGGAGGGGCTTCGCGAGAAGACGGGGGCCTCGCTGTCCTGGCAGATCCGATCGGCACTCGGGCCGTGGCTGAAAGCTCAGGGCGCCGCACAGAAAGCGGACCGCAAGCGCGTTGGCGCGCGCAAGCGGCCCTAACCGTCAACCCGTCCTGACCGGGCCCACGGCTGCCACATTGTAGCAGTCCCGCCCGGCCTCTTTGGAGGCCACCATGCCACGAGTGAAACACGCCGAGTCCCCGCTGATTGGAGAACTGCGCGCTATGGCGGGCGACGACGGGCTCGAAGCCGATCACGTCAACCTGTTCGCACTGGCGGATGCCCGGGCAGGAACGTTCCTCGTGATCAACGGGGCCCTGCTGTCCAGCGATGACATGGACCGCTTCAACAGCCTCGTGATCGACCTGGCCCGCCAGCACGAACCGGACCGCTACGCGGAAGCGGAAAAGAAACTGGAGAAACTCGACGAAGCGATCGAAAAGGCGTCCCCCCCTGGCGCCCGGGACGATCTCGACTCTGCCTCGGACGCGGCCTGTAACCTGTACTCGGGGCAGATCGACGCCGCGTACTACCTCGGGCTCGCGATCGGGATGCGGCTGGCGGGCGGAATGGTTCGCTAACCGTTTCGCGCAGCATGGTCTACTGACGGACCCGGCCGTCTATCACGTGACGGTGGACGAAAGCGCGGTAGTGGCGTACTGCAACGACCGACAGGAAGACGAGTTTATCGTGTTGGTGCCGGCCGGAGTGAAACCGGAACGGGCGTGAAAGGCGGGACGATGAAGCGACACGCCAACAAGGGGCTTCGCAAGCTGTGCGACTGCGCCCGGCGCACCTGGGCGAAGTGTCCGCACTCGTGGTATCTGAACTTCAAGCCGAAGGGCGGGCCGTCGTACCGCCTGAGCCTGGACAAGGAAGCCGGCAAGCACCTGGAGTCGAAGACGGACGCGGACACGGAGGCCGAGCGCATCCGTCGTGAGATCCGAGCGGGCACGTTCCGGCGACCGGCGCCCGTCGTCACGACGCCGGACGCGCTGTCGTTCGACGCCTTCGGCGAGAAGTGGGTCAAGGGCGCGGCCAGCGTGAGCGGCAAGACGTCCTGGAAGGACGACACATACGTGCTGGCGCGCATCGGGGCCTGGACGCCGGAAGGCGCCGAGCGGTTCGGCCTGAAGGCGATCGGGATGATCACAGAGGACGACTTCGAGGCGTTGCGCGTGCACCTGCGGACGATCCGGCGCGCGGCGAACACCTGGAACCACTACCTGCAGGTGCTCAAGAGCCTGTCGCGCTGGGGTGTGAAAAAGGGGTATCTGACGCGCTCGTGGTTCGGGGCGGATTCCGACCTGAAGCGGGAGCGGCCAGGGCGCCGCAGTCGACGGCTGGCGCCCGGCGAAGAGGCGGCGCTGCTCAAAGCCGCGAACCCGCAGCTGCAGCGGTTGATCATCGCGGCGCTCGAAACCGGGTGCCGGCTCGGCGAGCTGCTGTCGCTGCAGTGGGCCGACGTGAGTCTCGAGCGCGGCGTGCTCTGCGTCCGCGCGGAGAATGCGAAGGACCGGGAGGCCCGGGAATTGCCCATCTCGACGCGCCTGCGGGCCGTCCTGGAGATGAACCGGAATGACCCCGCAGGGGAACCCTTCGCCGGCGACCGCTTCCCGTTCGGGGATGCCGTAGGGCGACAGGTCGGGGGCATCTCGACGGCCTGGGAGAACACCGTGCTGCGCGCGCACGGGGTGAGGCCGCAGCGGGGAGCGGGCGGGCGCCTGCCGGCGGACGTGCGTGCGCTCTACCGCGGTTTCGATCTACACTTTCACGACTTGCGCCACGAGGCCGGCAGTCGGCTGCTCGAAGCCGGCTGGCCGGTGCACCACGTCTCGGAGATGTTGGGGCACGCGGACCTGAGCACCACGAGCACGTACCTGAACATCACGCGAATGGGATTGCAAGAGTCGATGAAGCGCTTCGACAAGCCGGCCGACGCGACGGGTGCGGACGTGCCCGCCGGGGGAGATAATCCCCCCGGTTGCAATTCGGTTGCAAAAACGGAGCGAAGAGAGCACCGTTTTTCTGGCAACGGCGAGAGCGAAGCGGCCGGTAAGCCATTGGTAAACTGAAAGTTGTGAGACAACCGCCCCTGTAGCTCAGCAGGATAGAGCACCGGTTTCCTAAACCGTAGGCCGCCCGTTCAAGTCGGGCCAGGGGCACCATCTCCGCCAACCGCAGGCACGGAAGTCATGAAGAGATCTGAACGGCACCACCTGAAAGAGAACGAAGTTGCGCTGTCGGTGGCGCGCGCGCGCGAACAGTTCGAGGAACACCGGCGCCCGGTCCTCGCCATCGGCGCGGCCATCCTGGTTGTCATCGTGGCTGCAGGCGGGTTCCTGTGGTGGCGGCAGCACGTGGATACGCTGTCGCGCGCGATGCTCGTCGACGCGATGGCGGTCGAAGAGGCGCCGGTGGTGCCACCGCCCGCCCCGCCCGCGCCCGGCCAGCCGGCCAACGCGGCAAACCTCGCACCGCCGCCCGGCAGTTTCGCGTCGGAGCAGGCGAAGCTGGCCACGGCGCTGCCGAAGTTCCTGGCGGCCGCCGACGCGTACCCGTCGACCAGGGCCGGGATTGCCGCCCGGTATCACGCGGGGGCGTGCCTGGTGGCGCTGGGCCGGACGAAGGACGCGATCGAGCAGTACCAGCAGGTGATCGATCGTGCGGGCAGCGACATCTACGGCGACATGGGACGACTCGGGCTGGCGGAAGCGCAGATGCAGGCGCAGCAGTACGACGCGGCCATCAACCAGTACCGCGACCTGTCCACGAAGACGAACCTGCCGACCGACGCGATCCTGATGCAACTGGGTCGCGCCTATGCCGCCGCCGGACGCAAGGCGCAGGCGCAGCAGACCTTCCAGCGGATCCTCGATGAATTTCCCCAGTCGCAGTACGCGCAGCTCGCCAAACGCGAGCTGGACGCAACGAAGGGGGCGGGAGCGTAGCGGGCCGGACGGCGATCCGGGGGCGGGTCGCCCTAGGCCCGCCCGGCGAGCATCCAGTAGGTCAACATCTTGTAAATCAGCCGGGCGCACAGGAAATTGGGTCCGACCATTCCCGCCAGGGGTGAGAGCTCGACGAGGTCGCAGGCCACGACACGGCGCGCCGCAAAGACCTTCCGCACAAGCGTCAGCCCTTCGTGCCAGGTCAGTCCGCCCGGTTCCGGGGTCCCGACCGCGGGCATGATGGCCGGGTCGAATCCGTCGCAGTCGATGGTGAGATACACCGGGTCGCCAAGCGAGTCCACGACGCGGTCCATCCAGGCCGGGTCTTCCCGCATTTTTCCGTCGTAGAAAATCGTCGTCTGCAGTGAGGGGACGGTGCGCGCTTCGGCTTCCGAGAGGCTGCGGATGCCGACCTGTGTGCATCGGCTGCGCTCGACCACGCGGCGCATCACGCAGGCGTGGCTCAATGGGTTGCCCATGTACTGGTCGCGCATGTCGGCGTGCGCATCGATCTGGAGCACCGACAGGCCTGGGTGACGCGAGGCCGCGGCCTCGACCAGCGGAATCGTGACCGAGTGTTCGCCCCCGAGCGCGATGAGAAATTTACCCGCGTCGAACACCTCGCCCGCCACGCGCCGAATCTCGCCGAGCGCCGCCTCCAGCGTCCCGAAGGGGAGTTCCATCTCGGGCAGCGTGAAGAGCGCGAGCGTCGAAGCCGACGTCGAGGTCTCATCGTCCCAGAGCTCCATCTGGCCGGAGGCGAGGAGGATCTCGCGCGGGCCGTTGCGCGTGCCGGCGACGTAAGAGGTCGTGCGTTCGAGCGGCACCGGCAGGACGACCGCGGTCGCGTGTTCGTAGGCGCCGGCGTCCTGCGTCAGGCCGCCGAAGACGAGCGAGGTGATGTGGTCGTATTGCGGAACGGTCATGCGGACTCCTGGAAGCGTTGTCGGGCGGGTCGACCCGGACAGCCACCTCGCGATCCGCGTATTTTAGCTGTTTCCACGCGGACGGTCCCTTAGAACGCGTGACCGAGGCGGATGTAGACAGTGGGCGACCTGCCCGCGCGCTGGGCGTCGTGCGGCCACGCGATGCCGAATGCGGTGGTGAGCGGCAACTGATACGCCAGGCGGAGGTCGGCAGCGATTTCCGCGCCGGCGCTCCGCTCGAGTGGCTGGCCCGAGGCGCCGCCCGTCCAGGTCTTGCCGGCATCGACGAAGGCCGTGGCGTGCAACGCGCGTAGGAAGACCGGCCACGTGCCGATGCCGCGCTCGACGCGGACGATCGGGACTCGGTACTCGAGGTTGACGATGCCAATGCGCGTGCCCGCGAACTCGTTCAGATCGAAGCCGCGAAGCAGGTTGAGTGCGTCGGACCCGAAGTCGGCCGGGCTGGCATTGGGTCCCGACCCGCCCAGGTAGAACAGGCGCGCGGTGGCCGGGTTGCCCCAGGCGGCGCCGGCCGCGCCACGAACCGCCAGAATCGCGTGACGCCCGCCAAGCCGCACGTAGCCTCGCGCGTCCACCGTGATCGCGTTCGCGCTGGCATCGGCGCCGAGCGCGGGCCTGACCAACTCGCCGGTCACGCCGACCGTGGCGCCCTGCTCGGGGCTTATCGAATACGCGTATGTCTTCGCGCTGTTCAACGACCAGGCCAGTCGCAGCGCGTCGCGATTCGACTCGCCGTGCCCGAAGCCGCCGACGTTCAGCATCTGGCGCTCGATGTCGAGCGACGCCGTCACGGCCTGCTGATACCGCACGCGGAAGTCGGGCAGGAAGAACCCCGCCTCGGCGTCCTGTTCGCGAAGGTCCGCCGGCACGATCGAACCGCCCGGGATCTGCACGTTGCGCAAAAAGTGCGTGCGATCGGACGCGTCCGCGAAGAAGGTGGGCAGCCAGCGGTCGTACGTGTAACTGGCGGCCCAGTCGTACCGCCGCGAGCCAGCCGCGCCGCCCTCGCCGGCCACGCGCGCGAGGACGGCTGCCGCCCAGGCATGGCGGCCAAGCACATCGACGCCGCTCGTTTCGGCGCCCAGTTTCAGCTGCTGATCCGAGGAGTCGAATGCCGGCATCCAGTAGCGCGGCAGCAGTGTTGACCAGGGCCGGTACGGCGGCGCGTCCTGCGGGGAAACCGTGTCGGCCGGCGCACCGCTCGTCCGCCGTCCGGTCTCGCCGGCCCGGACGCGGGGGCCGTCGGAGGCGCCCGGAACGACGTCAAACGACGTCGGGTCGGGCACGTCGTTCCACGTGGTGCGGTCGACGGGCAGCACGAAGACGTCATGGCCGGCAATCGTGTAGCCCACGTAGGCGAGTTGGCGGCCGTCGGCCGAGATGTCCGGATAGCCGGCTCCGGTTGCGAAGTCGGTGACCTGATGGAGTGCCCGGGACCGCGGGGGCGCGCCGGCTGCACTGCGAAGATCGACCGCGTACAGATTGAACGGGCCGCCGTCGCGATCGGACGCGAAGACGATGGCGGTGCCGTCGGGAGTCCAGGCGGGCGTCGCGACGCGCGCCCGATCGCTCGACACGAGCACTTGCAGCGCGCCGGTCGCGGCCTCGACCACGGCGATCTGTGTCGGGCCGTCACGCAGGCTGCGGGACACGGCAATCCATCGCCCGTCGGGCGACCAGCGCGGCGACGCGTAGTCGACGCCGGTCGCGGTCAGCTCGACGCGCGGTTGACCTGCAAGCGCCGCGCGCAGGCGCCCCACGTCACGCGGCCAGGCGCCCGCCGGCAGATCGAAAATGGCCAGACGTCGCTCGCCCGCGCGCAGGCTGATGCAGGCGAGCGCAGTTGGGCGCGGCGCGACCGCCGGATCCAGGAAACGTCCGTCGGACGTGAGGCGATCGATATGGCCCGAGCCGAGATCGAGCAGATACAAATCGCTTCGCAGGGCCACGCTGTGGACAAGGTCCACCTCGTCGAACACCGCGGCGCCGCCCGACGGCGAGACCTCGTCACCGGAGTAGCGCGACGCCACACGGCGCACGCGCCCATCGAGGCCAACGGCCATCAGCGCGGGGAAATCATCGGCCGTGCGGGACGAGTACAGGATTTCCTGGCGGCCCGCCGGTCGGTCCAGGAAGCGGGGTCCCGCGACGACAAATCCCTGCGTCGTCAGCCGCGTGCCCGCGTCGCTCGTTGCGTGCCCGGGCTGGGTGGCCTGCGCGCGCTGGAAGTCCTTCCAGAGATCGCCCAGGCTCCTGCCGAATATCTTCCTGAATGCCGGCGAGGAGAGGAAATAGAAACGGCCGGCCGTCTGTCGCGAGAGATCGGCGAGCTTCTCTTCGCCGAAGCGCTCGGCCAGGTAGCGGTGGAAGAACCCGCCGTAGGCATACGGCGTGTTGCCGGACGGCCAGTCGTCCACGTCAGACGAAGCCCGATCGAGCGGGAGCGCGTGGTCGCGCCCTGCCGCCAGGCTCACGTAGACGGCGAAATCGCCCGCATTGACGCGGCCGCGTCCGGTCGTGGCGCTTTCCTCGTAGGTGGCCAGGCCCTCGATCTGCCACGTCGGCAGATACAGGTTCGGAAAGGAAATCGGCGCGCGACCAAACACCTTGCGCGCCACGGTAGCGAACCCGCGCGACGAATCGAGATGGAGGATGTGCGTGTACTCGTGGGCGAAGACGAGGCGCAGCCAGTCGTCCGTGTTGCCGATCACGTCCTGCGGCGCTGGAGGAGTCACGGTGATTTCGATCGTGTCGTAGGGCAGGGGCGTCGCCCAGCCGTTCGAGAGGTCGTCCTGATCGACCAGGATCACGTGCGTGCGGCCGCCCGGCGTCGTCTTCAACCGCGCGGTCAGTTCACGGTGTACCTGCTCCGCGATCGACGCGAAGCGTTGCGCGATGGCGTCCTCGCGCTGGTGAAAGTGAACCAGGAAGTGCGGGGTCGCGATCGTGCGGAACCGGAGGGCCGGGTCGTAGCGGCTGGCAGCCGCGGCTGATCCGGCGCAGACGCACATCGTACCGAGGATTGCCGCGACGCAGACGAATCTGGCGGGACGCATGGTTGTCGCTCGAGGGTGATCGTGCGCTGCAACCAGAGGTACCGTGCGGCCGGCGACTCTCATATTCGGGGATTCTCGCAGATCTGCGGAACATGGTGGTGCGCTCGCCGGGCGCCACCGCTTCCGCCTGAGACGATGCAGCCGCAGATTTTCGCAGATTCCCGCCGATTCAGACACTGGGACTTCGGACGCGCGGCCGGCCAGCAGGGCGGCCGCGCGGGCCAGCGAGTGGAGCCGGCAAACGAAGGCTCTTTGGGTCGAGTGGCGCCTTCGTTTGCCAGCTCCGCTCGCTGGCCCCGGCCGTCGCACGCGACGGCGGTCGAAGTCCTCGGGGCCCACGAATGCGCGGAAGCTGCGACGCCCCGAGACGCGACACCTACCGGCAATCTGCGTGAATCTGCGTGAATCTGTGGATGTCGTGCGTTGAGAACGTCTCGACGGAGCCGCCGTGCACAGGCGGCTCCGCGGGTCACTCCGGGCCGTCGACGCCCTTCTTCAGCTCCGCCAGCAAGGTCAGCGCTTCGAGCGGCGTCAGGCGGTCGGGGTCGATCTCGCGCAGTCGCTCGGCCAGGCGATCGCCGCTCGAGGGCACGGACTGGAACAGTCCCAGCTGCTGCTGCAGCGGCTCGTTGCCGGTTTTCGTGATGGAGGGCCGGCCGCCGCGGGAGAGCGAATCGTTCTCCAGGCCGTCGAGGATCTGCCGGGCGCGCGCGATGACGGCCGGCGGCAGGCCAGCCAGCCGCGCGACCTGGATGCCGTAGCTCCGGTCCGAGCGGCCCGGCACCACCTTTCGCAGGAAGACGATGCCATCCTGCCATTCGCGCGCGGAGACGTGCGCGTTCACCACGCCCGGCATCGCATCGGCCAGGTCGGTCAGCTCGTGGTAGTGCGTCGCGAACAGCGTCTTGGGCCGCGCGCGGCCGTTGCCGGCCAGGTGCTCGGCCACGGCCCATGCGATGCTCAACCCGTCGAAGGTGGCCGTGCCGCGGCCGATCTCGTCCAGCACGACCAGGCTGCGGGGCGTCGCCGAGTGCAGGATGTTCGCGGTCTCCTGCATCTCGGCCATGAACGTGGACTGGCCGCGCGTGATGTTGTCGGAGGCGCCGACCCGCGCGAACACGCGGTCGACCAGCGCGAGCTTGGCTTCGCGGGCCGGCACGAACGAGCCGCTCTGCGCCAGCACGCAGGTGATCGCGACCTGCCGCAGGTAGGTGGACTTGCCGCCCATGTTCGGGCCGGTCAGGATGATGAGCTGCTGCGTCGCGTTGTCGAGCGTGACATCGTTGGGCACGAACGGGTCGGCGCAGTGACGCTCGACCACCGGGTGGCGGCCGTCGATGACCAGCAGGTCGTCGCCCTCGTGCACGTGCGGCTTGATGTAGTTGCGAAGGGCCGCGGTATCGGCCAGCCCCGCCAGCACGTCGAGCGTCGCGAGCGCGCGCGCCGTGTCCTGGATGCGCGGCGCGTGCCCGGCCACCTGATGGCGCAGCGCCTCGAAGAGTTCGATCTCCCGCGCCAGGATCCGCTCGTCGGCGCCGAGCACCTTCTCCTCGTATTCCTTCAAGTCCGGCGTGACGTATCGCTCGCCGGTGGCGATCGTCTGCTTCCGGTGGTACTCGGCGGGCACCGCGTGCAGGTTCGACTTCGACACCTCGATGTAGTAGCCGAACACCCGGTTGTAGCGGATCTTGAGCGACGCGATGCCGGTCCGGGCCCGCTCGCGGTCCTCCATCTCGGCGATGACGCGCTTGCCGGACCGGCTGATCGTGCGCAGCTCGTCGACCTCGGCGTCGGCCCCGTCCCGCACGTAGCCGCCTTCGCGCGCCAGCGCGCCGGGCTCGTCGATGAGCATCGCTTCGATCGCGTCGCGCACGTCCACCAGGTCGTCGATCTCGCCGAGCAGGCTCTTCACGAGCGGCGCCAGCAACGGGTCGAGCACGGTCCGCACGCGCGGGACGACGGCGAGCGACCGCCGGAGCGCGACCAGGTCGCGCGGGCCGGCCGTGCCGAGGGCCGCGCGGGACACGAGGCGTTCGAGATCCTGGACCGTCTTGAGCGCCTCGCGCAGCTTGCCGCGCTCGGTCGTCCGGAAGGCGAACTCCTCGACCGCGTCGAGGCGGTCACGGATCGGCTCGAGCGCCAGCAGCGGGCGCAGCAGCCAGGACCGCAGCAGCCGGCCGCCCATCGGCGTGACGGTGCGGTCGATCTCGTGCAGCAGCGACCCTTCACGCCCGCCCTCGATCGACTCGATGATTTCCAGGTGCTTCAGCGTGATCGCGTCGAGGACCAGGTGGTCGGCGGCCGGCCTGAACGCGACGCTGCGCACGTGCGTGAGCTCGACCTTCTGCGTGTCGCGCAGGTACTCGACCAGCGCGCCGGCCGCACGCACCGCCGCGACATGTTCCCCGAGACCGAATCCCTCGAGGCCGGCGGCCTGCATCTGTTCGAGCAGCGTGCGCCGCGCCGATTCGAAATCGAACGTCCAGCCGGGCACCGTGGTCAGCGGAATGCCGGCGGCCCGCGCCGCGGGCCACGTGGTGTCGATGTCGACCTCGTCGGCGACCACGATCTCGCGCGGGCGCAGCACGTGCACCTCGTCGGTGAGTGCATGCAGGCCGTCGATGCCGCTGTATTCCGCGGTCACGAACTCGCCGGTCGACAAGTCGAGCAGCGCGGCGCCGGCGATGTCGCCGTCGGCGAATGGCGCCGGCCGGCTGTCGCCCCGGACGTCGCGCGCGGCGGCCGGAAAGGCCAGGGCCAGCAGGAACGCCGGTTCGCGCGCCTCGAGGTAGCCCGCGTCGGTGAACGTCCCGGGCGACACCACGCGCACGACCTCGCGCCGCACGACACCCTTGGCCGCGCGCGGGTCTTCGACCTGCTCGCAGATCGCCACGCGGAAGCCCTTCTTCACCAGCCGCGCCAGATACGTGTCGCCGGCGTGGAACGGGACCCCGCACATCGGGATGGCGGTGCCCGTGTGGTCCTTCGCCCGCGACGTGAGCGCCAGGTCGAGCGCCCGGGACGCCGTGAGCGCGTCCTCGTAGAACATCTCGTAGAAGTCGCCCATGCGGAAGAAGACGATGGCGTCGCGGTACTTGCGCTTGACGTCGAGGTACTGGCGCATCGCCGGCGTCGCGTGCGCAGCGCTGTGGCCCTGCGGAGGTGGATCGGATGCTGGTGTCATTCGGTGTGGAACGTCACGCGAGTATAGGAACCCGTCGAACGATGAGTCAAGCCGTTGACAACGAGCCCGACGCCGACATCGGGACACGGCGCTGTTGACCGGGCGGCAGCCGATGGTCAAGAGTGTGGTGAGGATTCCATGTTGCTCGTGCTCGCGCTCGACACCACCACCCGTCCCGGCAGCCTCGCCCTGGTGCGTGACGACCAGGTGCTGGCCGTCGCGTCGGGCGATCCCGGTCGGACGCACGCCGAGCGCCTGCCGGGCGACATCACGAGCCTGCTGTCGGGTGCGCGGGTGGACTTGAAGCAGATCGACGTCTTCGCGGTCGCCGCCGGCCCGGGCTCGTTCACCGGGCTGCGCATCGGGATCGCGACGATCCAGGGCCTCGCCTTTGCGCTCGATCGCCCGGTTGTGGCCGTGTCCACGCTGGACGCGCTCGCCAGGATCGCGGCTGAGTCGACCAGCCAGTCGCCGGCGCTCGTCGCGGCCTGGATGGACGCCCAGCGGTCGGAAGTGTTTGCCGCGCTCTACCAGGTGTGCGCCCGCCCGGGCGGTTCCCAGTCGCTCGACGCGGGGGCGGCCTTCGACCTCATCGACGGTCCCGTCTCGGAGGCGCCTGGCGAGGTGCTTGTCCGCTGGCACCAGATGGCGGCCGGCCGCACCATCCACGTTGCCGGCGACGGGGTCGGGCGCTACCGAGATCTGCTGGCACGGCATCTCGGCTCCCTCTACCAGCCGGTAGAGCCGCTGCCGGCGCTGGCCCCGGTCATCGGGCGCCTGGGCGTCCGCGAGGCGTTGTCCGGCCACGCGGTGGCGCCACACGCCGTCCGGCCCATCTACGTTCGTCGTCCTGATGCCGAGTTGGCGCGGGATCGCAGGCAGGTGCCACCTGCCACAACCGGTCGCGATGGCGCCTGACCCGATTCTCATCGAGCGGCTGGACGCGGACGCGGACCTCGGCCCGATCGTCGAGATCGAACGCGCCTCCTTCAGCATGCCGTGGACCGCGGACATGTTCCGCTGGGAACTGCGCAACGACGACGTGTCGGCCACCTACGTGTTGAAGACGGCCGGCGGCGCCATTGCCGCCTTCTGTTGTGTCTGGGTCGTGCTCGACGAGTTGCACATCAACAACGTCGCCGTCAGGCCCGAGTTCCGGCGCCGGGGGTTTGCCCGCATGCTTCTCGAGCACGTGATGGACGAGGCCACCCGCCGCGGAGCGACGCGGGCGACGCTCGAGGTCCGGCGGTCGAATGTCGGGGCTCTGCGCCTCTACGAGCGCCTCGGGTTCAGCGTGGCGGGCGTGCGGCCGAATTACTACACGAACCCCGTCGAGGACGCTCTTATCCTCTGGCGTTGCGCGCCGCCACCCGACGGAACGGCCGTTTCCCGCGCCGGATGACATCAGGGCTCTGGCGCGCACCTTGAAACCCCGTGGTCGTTGTGGTAGCGTGCGCGTAGAACCTCCCTGCGCTACGGTCGGGCGCAGGGCCATCAAGGACCGGCACCCATGCTTCATCGGTGCAGCCGTGCGCTCCTGACACTCCGCGTCAAAGGAGGCAATGCATGACGGCGCAGGATCTGAAGAACCTGTTACTCGAATCCGACGACGAGTTTCGCGAACTCGCCGCCCGACATCAAGACCTCGAACAGCGCCTGCACGAACTCTCCCACAGGAATTACCTTTCCGAACCGGAGCAAGTCGAGGAAGTCACGCTGAAGAAGCGCAAGCTCCAGATCAAAGATCAGATGGAGGACATCGTCCGCAGACGGCAGCAACGTTCCGTCATCCCGGGAACCTCCGAGGCGTCGGCCAGAGGCTGAGAGGCGATTAACCTGAATAGATGAGACAGCCGGTCTCCGCGCCCCGCGGGGGCCGGCTGTTCTGATTTTGGGCCTCGGTTAGGCCGGCTGTTGAGTTGAGAGTACAATGACCCCCGTTGTCGCGTCAGACACGCTGAGCATGCTGACCACGGCCCGGATGCCTGGATGAGAATTGACCGAGCGGGCGCCCCGTTCATTGCCGGCGCGCTGATTCCTGCGCTTCTGCTGACGTTCGCCAGGCGTCCGCGGTGGGCGCTTCCGCTGGGCGCCCTGGCCGCGTCCTTCGCTTTCTTTTTCCGCGATCCCGAGCGGCAGGTCCCTTCCGACGCCGACGGCGTCATCTCGCCGGCCGATGGCCGGGTGATCGTCGCGGGAGCCGCCGAGCCGAGCGCGCCGGCGGGTTGCTGGCGCCAAGTCAGCATCTTCCTGTCGCCGCTCGACGTCCACATCAACCGGGCGCCGGTCGACGGCCGCACGACGCGCGTCGAGTATCACCCGGGGCGGTTCCTGCCGGCCTACGACGCGAATGCGGCGGTCGTGAACGACCGAAACGAGATCTGGTTCGATCACGACGGTGAAGTGGTGGTCTGCCGGCAAATCGCGGGCGTGCTGGCGCGGCGCGTCGTCTGCCGGCTGGCGGAGGGCGACGAGGTCCGCGCAGGCGACCGTCTCGGGCTGATGAAGTTCGGATCGAGGTTCGACGTGTTCCTGCCGGAGCGGGCCGACGTCCTGGTGACGGTTGGCGACCGCGTGCGCGCAGGAGAAACCGTGATCGCGCGCCTCGCCGGGCGCGCGAATGGAGCCTGAACGTGACGGGACTTGGACTGAACGGTTCCGGCGACAAAGAAGGCGACGACTGGTCCCGCGCGCACCTCAAACTGCTCGGACCGTTGCGACGCCGGCGTACCGATCGGCAGCCGCCGCTTCGGCGCGGCGTCTTCCTCCTGCCGAGCGCCTTCACGCTGGGCAACCTGTTCTGCGGATATGCCTGCGTCGTCTACGCGGCGCGCGGCGAGGCCGCGAATTTCGAGACGGCGGCGCTCTTCGTGGGGCTCGCGTATATCTTCGACATGCTCGACGGCCGGATCGCGCGGATGACCGGGACCGCGACCGAGTTCGGCGTGCAGTTCGATTCGCTGGCCGACGTCGTCTCGTTCGGCGTGGCGCCGGCCATCCTGGTGTTCGGTTGGGGCCTCGCACCGCTCGGGCGGATGGGGTGGGTCGCGGGGTTCATCTACGTGACTGCGGCGGCCGTGCGCCTCGCCCGGTTCAACATCCAGCACGTCACGGACAAACGATATTTCGTCGGCATGCCCAGCCCCGCGGCGGCGGGCGTGCTGGCCTCGACGGTCTACGCGTTCCCGGACGGCATCCACTTCTACGGCCAAGCGGTGCCCGTGCTGGCGGTCGTGCTGATTCCCGCCTTCCTGATGGTCAGCACGATTCGGTTCCGCAGCTTCAAGACGATCGATCTGAAGCAGCGGCGGTCGCCCACGGTGTTGATCCTGCTGGCGCTAATCCTGGGCGCGATCGTCACGCACCCGCGGCAAGTGCTCGTCACGCTGGCGTACGTCTACCTGCTGTCGGCGTTTGGCGAGATGGCGGTGACGCGGCTCCGGCGGCGCGGTCCCGCCGAAGCGGCGACCGTGCCGGCGACTCCCGACGCGGAGCCGCCCGTGCAGCGGGGCACGTCTGACAGCCAACCGTAACGTCGGGACGGCTGCCGCGCGCCGGGATTACTGACTGCCGCTGGCCACCGTTTCCTGCCTGTCGGCGACCGGCAGGTTCAGCAGCACCGTGGTGCCCTTGCCCTTCTGACTCTCGACGCTAATCGTCCCGCCATTCAGCGAGATGTTCCGCTTGGCGATCGCCAGCCCCAATCCCGTGCCGATGGCCTTGGTGGAGAAGTAGGGCTCGAACAACCGCGCGAGCGCCTCGGCGTCCATGCCGATGCCGCTGTCGGTGACGGCGACCTGCACGAACATGGCCCGGCCCACTGTCAGCAGGCGCCCATGCACCAACAGCGTGCCTGTTCCGGGCATCGCATGCAGGGCGTTTTCGACGATGTTCGCCAGCGCGCGGCCGACCAGGACGCGGTCGATGAACACCAGTGGCAGCGACGGCGGCACGTCTTCCGAGACCAGGATGCGGCCGGCCAGGCCGCTGCGGTACGGACCGACGACTTCCTCGATGAGATCGGGCACCGAGGTCGGCGCGGGACTGGCGGTCGGCGACGAGGCGAAGCTCGAGAACTCCGCGGAGATCTGCCGCAGGAGTCGCACCTGGGACAGGATCGAACTGACGCATTCTTCGAGCACCGGAGAGAGCGGGGCGCCGCGATCGGAGTGGACCCGGCGCAGGTGTTCCGCCGAGAGCTGGATGGGCGTGAGCGGGTTCTTGATTTCGTGCGCCACCTGGCGCGCCATCTCGTGCCAGGCCTCGAGCCGGTTGGTGCGTTCCAGTTGCTCGCGCTGGCGCTGCAGGTCGGCCGCCATGCTGTTGAAGGCCTCGACCAGCCGCCGCAGTTCGTCCGACGAGGTCGCCGCGATCCGGGCGTCGAGGTCGCCGCGTGCGATGCGCCGGGTCGCGCGCGTCAGGCGGTTGACCGGATCGGCGATACGCTCGGCCATCGAGTACCCGATGCCCGCGCCGATCAGGATGAAGAGCAGCGTCGCCAGCACGATGCGGCGATTCATGTCGTCGATCTCGCGCTCGATCTCCTGCTGGCGCAGCATCAGCGGGACCGTGAGGATGGCGTTGCGATCGCCCATCTGCACCGGGGCGGCGGCCAGCATGTACGGGAACTCGCCGGATCGTTCCTGCCCGACGAAGCTCGATCGCCGGTCGAGCGCGATGGCCCGATAGACGTCGGCGGGCGTCCGCTCGGGCAGCAGCTGCGACGCGAACAGGTCACGCTCGCTCGTCGCCACCAGGTGGGGCCCCGTGAACACGTTAACGTCCTGGTCGATGACGCCGCTCAGCCACACCATGATGTCGTCGTCGAAGACCCCTGTCGGCGTCTGTTGCGGAGGCGCGCCCGGCGACGGGCGGTTCGGCAGGACGTCCGGCATCAGCGTCACGTCCTGGATGACGCGCTGGGCGATGGCGCCGGTCTTCACCGCGGCGGCTTCGGTGTCGGCGCGCAGGCGCCCGCCGATGTACGCCTGGGCGATGAAGGCCAGCGTGATGACGGGAATGACCGCCACCGCGACGAAGGCCAGGAAGACCTTCCGGTAGAAGCTCGCCCGGATCTCGCGCAGGAACGCGCGGCCGGAGCCGGATCGGTGCCCGCTGATCACCCGGAACAGCAACGACGCGCCGAGGATCGCCAGGTAGGCCAGGCCGACCAGCGTCGTCAGTTCGGCGAGGTTCACCAGGTGACCGATCGGCGGCACCGTGGGATAGGCGAGCGTGTAGATGCCGCCGCGATCGTTCATCACGTAGACGTCGTAGTCGATCCCGTCGCTGTCGACCGAGGTCCAGAAGGCCTGGCGGGTGGCATACGCGCGGCGGAACAGCGCCTCGTCGAGCGGCCAGGCGGCGGTGGCCGACGCGAAGATCTGGGCGCCGCTCCAGCCGTACACCGTCAGGTCGACGTCCCCGGCCGGGACCCCTTCGCGGCGCCGTTGGCTCGTTGGCCGCAGCAATTCGTAGTAGGGGCTCTGCGATGAGAGGAACGGCAGCGCGCTGTAGTCGAGCATGGCGTGGATCACGATCGATCCGACCACCACCATCCGGGAGTCGGCCCCCGGCACGCAGATGGCGCGACCGGCGTGCAGCAGCTTGCGCTCCTGCGATCCGAACCGCGACACATACTCGTACAGGTCCCACCCGCAGCTTTTCTCGGGCGTTTCGGTCTTGACCGCGGCCGCGGTGGACCGGTACTCCGGCAGGTAGAGGGCGAACCGGCTGACCAGCGTCCCATCGGCCGCGTAGACTTCGATCGCCGACGCGATCCGGGACGTCGCCAGGTCGGTCCTCGACCAGATCGAGAAGGCGATCGTCGAGAAGGGTGTGTCGCCGGACTCGCCGCTCCGGGCCGCCGGCGCACCCTCGACGAGCGACGCGAGTTCGGGGATCGTGTCGATCTGATCCATCGTGTTCGCGAGGTGCGTCTTGATGGCCTCGCGCTGGGTGATGACCTCGGGCGCGAAGAAGCGCTCGATCTCGGTCTGGCTGGCCCGCTCGGCAAAATGCATCAGCGTGGGATACATCACGGCGGCCGGCAGCAGCAGCGCCAGGAAGGCGAGGATCAGCCGGAATCCCTGCGACGCGTGGCGGAACCTGGCGCCCACGTGGGGGCTGAACGCGGCTGCGGCCACGACGGCGAGATACGCCAGGGCGGTCGGAGGCCAGGGCACGCGCCATGCCAGCGCGCTGCCGACCGCGGCGACGACGGCGAACGCCGCCGCCCACGCGGCCGCGGGCAGCAGCATGCCTGGCAGCCCCCGCGACCGTCGCCAGGGTACGAGTGCGAGCCGAAACGCCAGCACGCCCAGCCACAACACGCCGGCGTGAAAGAGGACCAGGCTGACGGCGAGCACGACGCGGACGGCGTTCCACGGATGGACCGAGAAGTGAAGGATGTCGATCCGCTCCTGGATGAATGTGGCGCGCAGGAACAGCTGGTACCCGGCGAGCAAAGTCGCAAGCAGGCCACCGACCACCAGTTGCACCGCAACGAATGGCCAGAGCGCGCGCCACGATCCGTTCATGGCGCGTCGGCTCAGGCGGGCGCGAAGGCGCCATCGTTCCCCGATGTCGAAGGCCGCGGCCACCGTGGCGAGCAGCACGAGGCTGCCGAGCAGGAAGTCGAACGGCGATCGCAGCGCCGAGCCGGAGAGCACCTGGCCCATGATTGACGGCGCAAAAACCGGCGACCAGCCGCTGGCTGCGCGCCCGGCGACGATGAGCAGGAACCAGGCCGCGAAGAGGAAGGCGAGCATCGCGGCGGTGGTGCCGAGATACGTAGCCGTCCGCCGGGAGGCGGCGCGAAGGTCCAGCAGGGCCCCGACGAGGAAGAGGATCGTGAGGGCCGTGACGGCGATGACGACGCTGCGCGTCGCGTTCGTCCAGTCGGTGCGCGCCTGCTGCAAATCGGCCGGTTTCACGCTCGCTTCGAGCATCACGTCGCCGCGCGGCGAGCGGATCAGGAACGAGTACGGACGCTCCCGCTCCCCGGCGCCCGTGGCGGGCGTGCGCAGCGACAACTGTCCCATGGCGGTCGTGAGCGTGTAGTCTTCGGCCGTGCTGTTGACGACGCCGCGGGACAGCAGGCGTTCGGTCGAGATCGCGCCGACGCGGCGCCCGTCGGCGGCGACCACCGGCTGCACGTACACGAGTCGCAGCCCGAAGGGGGTTGGTGCGGCGAAGAGCGCCGCCTGGTCGGCGACCACGCGAGAACGGACGACTTCCGACGGCCGGCCGCTCCAGGCCAGGGGTTGCGCGTCCGGCCCGTACACGGTAATCGCCAGGTCCGGCCCGCCTCCTGCGCCCTGCCAGACGTCGTCCACCGCGTCGAACAGGGCGCGCACGGCCGACTGATTGTCGACGGCGGCCACCAGGCGGTCCGGGCGCGAGGCGACGGCGGCCGCCATGTGCTGCAACGACGCCGAGCTTTCGTCGAAGTGGGCGCGAACCTGCCGCTCGAGGCGCGCGAACGCCTGCTGATCGTCCGCGCCCAGCCGGGTGCGGCCGGCGATCCAGCCACCCGCGCCGGCGAGGGCCGCGGCCACACAGCCGACGAGCAGGATGGCAGGAACGGATCGATTCGTGCGGGACGTCAGGAACACTTTTGGGGCCAGCATACAAGGGGTTGCGGGGGGTCGGCAAGAGATGCCGCCCGGCGCGCCGTAAAGCGGTGCGCCTTTGATATAGTGTCGGGTTGGACGCGCTCCCCCGATTCCCTATGAAACAGACCGGTCTCCTGAAGATCGCACTCAAGCGTGGCGCGCTGCTCACCGCGGCGAACTGGCCGGTCGTGCTCATCCAGTTCACGGCCGAGTCGACCTTCAAGCTGCTGCTGGCCGTGCCGATCCTGAGCGGCGTGTTCCTGGTCACCGTGCTGCTCGGCCGCAACCTGTGGGATCTGCTGAACGGCGATCTGCGGGACATCGTGGCCGGCGTGGCCTCGGCGCTCGTCGCCCAGCCGATTGCGCTCGTGTCGTTCCTGTTCGCCTTCGCGATCGTACTGCTCGGCGGTTCGGCCCTGATGTTCCTAGTCAAAGGCGGAACGGTCTGGGTGCTGGCGGACGCCGACCGATCCGTCGGGCCAATCGAACAGCCGCCGCTGCGGCTGGCCGCGTTCCACGCGGCGTCGCGCTTCTCGATCGAACACTACATGAGCGGTTCGGCGGCGCTGTCCCGGCGCTATCTGACGCTGGGCTTCGGCCTGGTGGCCGTCTACGTTCTTTCCGCCACGGTCTACCTGGTCGCCGTGTTCGGCGGATACCGCTGGATCACCAACCCGTCGCTGCTGGTCGCCTGGGCGCTCGTGGCCGCGCTGCTCTCGGCTGCGCTCGTCGTCTGGATCACGGTGGTGAATTTGCTGTACCTGCTGGCGCAGATCGTCCTCGCCGTCAGCGGGCGCGGCGTGCGCTGGTCGCTCGGCGAGGTGTTCCGCTTCCTCAAGGCTGACCTGTGGGACGTGATCGGCGTGTTCGGCGTGATCCTGCTGCTGGTCGTGCTGGCGACGGTGGCCTCCATCGGCGCCACCGCGGGACTCGGGCTGATCGCCTTCATGCCCGTCGCGACGCTGATCGTATTGCCGCTGCAACTGGGCGCGTGGTTGTTGCGCAATCTGGTGTTTCAGTACCTCGGCTTGACCGCTCTGGCGGCCTACATCGATCTCTATGCACCGCGGTCGCCCGGCGGCGCGCCGCGCAGTTACGTTCCGGCGCCCCATTGATAAGGACGAAGTCCACATGATCACGTATTCATCCTTCTTTTCGCGCGTCGCGGAGAACCAGCAAGGGTCGGCCATTCGCAAGATGGGCGTCATGGCCCTTCGCGATCCCGACCTGATTTCGTTCGCGCCCGGCTACCCGGACCCGGCGACCTTCGCGTGGGAGGCATTCCGCGAAATCTCGGCCGACGTGCTGGGCTCGCGCGACTCGACGACCCTGCAGTACGGGCCGACGCGCGGCCTGCCGAACCTCATCGATGCGATCGTCCACATCGCCGCCGACAGGGGCATCAAGACCACGTCCGAAAACGTGATGGTGACCACCGGGTCGCAGCAGGGCCTGGACCTGCTCGGGCGGATCCTCGTCGATCCGGGCGACGTCGTCCTGGTCGAGCTGCCTGCCTACACGGGCGCACTCGCGGCGTTCCGCAATGCCGGCGCCGCGCTCGTCGGTGTCCGGCAGGAGGAGGACGGCATCGACATGGACGATCTGGATGCCGTGGTGGAGCGGGAGCGGCTGGCTGGGCGGCGGGTGAAATTTCTCTACGTCGTGCCGAATTTCCAGAACCCGACGGGCCTCCTGATTTCGCAGGCGAAGCGACGCCGGCTGCTGGAGTGGGCGGGACAGCGCAACGTGCTCATCGTCGAGGACGACCCGTACGGCTCGCTGTATTTCGAGGACTCGGCGACGGTGGCCGAGACGCGTCCGATCAAGGCCGACGACACGGAGGGTCGCGTCGTCTACCTGAGCAGCTTCTCGAAGACGCTCGCGCCCGGATTCCGCGTGGCCTGGGTCATTGCCGGCGAGCCGCTCATCGCCAAGCTGGACGTGACGAAGCAGACGCAGGATTTGTTCACGGGTGCGCTCGACCAGCGGATCGTGTTCGAGGCCTGGAAGCGCGGCGTGCTCGAGCGACAGGTGGTGAAGCTGCGCGGGCATTACCAGCAGAAACGGGACGTGATGGAGCGCAGCCTGGCGGCCGGGCTCGGGGACCTGGTGACGTGGCCGGAGCCGCGGGGCGGGTTCTTCCTGTGGGTGGCCCTGCCGCGCCATGTGAGCGCCGACGACCTTCTGCCGAGAGCCATCGAGCACAAGGTCATCTACGTGGCGGGAAGCGCGTTCTTCGTGGATGGCTCCGGCAGGAGCCTGATGCGCCTGTCGTTCTCGCTCCCGCCGATCCCGCGCATCGAGGAAGGGATCCGCAGGTTGACCGAACTCGTGAAGGAAGAGGTGAGCCGGCACCCGGAGTCGGTGGGAACCTGAAGAACTGCGTCGTCCGGAATCTGGAGTCCGGTGTCCGAAGTCCGGCAGCCTCGAGCCGTTGACTCACCAGCGCCAGCGGGGCTGACCCGCGGCGAACGCGGCGAGCGGGCTGATTGCAAAGGCCTCGGGTTCGAGCGTGTGCGGTCGGATGGCGATGACTTCGCGTTCGACGGTCACCGCGATCAGCAGAAAATCGCGATCGGTGAGGCCGCCGACCACATGCACGGGCTTGTCCAGATCGTGCGGTGCGTCGAACGATCCGGCCGGCGCACCGCCGACTCTCGAATACGCCTGGATCGTCGGCGAAGCGCCCGACACGAAGAGCGCCTGGCCAACCGGAAACGGTCCGAACCGCCCTCGCCGCGTCAGCAGTTGTCGCCACTTCAACGATCCGCCCGACCGATCGAGCGCGCGCAGCAGGTTGTCGAGCGACAGAAAGACCACGCTCGCGGCGTCGGCCGCCGGCGTGCCGGCGATCCCCGCGCCGACGCGGACGCGCCATTGCACGCGGCCGCTGTCCGGCTCCAGCGCATAGAACCAGCGCTCGCGGGTGCCGACGAACACGCGGTCGCCTGATAGCAGGATTGTCATCGGTTGCGACAGGATCTTCCGGTCCCACGCGCCGGTCCCGGTCTGCAGGTTCAATCGGACGACGCGGTTGTCTGTCAGCGGGAGGTACAAGCCGTCGCCGGAGAGCGCGGGCTCGCCGGTGGCAGGCGAGGGCAGTCGAACCTGCCACACCTTCTGGCCGTCGCGTGCGCGAATCGCCAGCGCCTGGCTGGCCTGGGTGACGGCGACGAGCCAGCCGCCGTCGTAGTGAAGCGGCGCCGCGAGCGGCGCGTCGAGCGGCAGTTGCCAAAGTGGCCGGCCCTCGACGGCGTCGAATGCCAGGAGCCGCGTGCCGGAACACGCGACCAGCAGGTTGTCGCCCGCGACGAGTGCGTGGACGTCATCGACGTCGCGACTCCAGCGCGTGGAGCCGTCCGAGAGCGACAGGGCGACAACGCGGGCCGGCTGCGCCTGGCCCTCGTCGGTCCGGGCCTTCAGCGCGATGAACGCATGGTCGGCGTCGTAGGCCAGCGCGTCGGCAGGCGCCGCGTCGAGGGTGATCGTCCAGACGGGGGCCATCGGGAAGAGATCCGAGGCTTTCGCCGGTGGCGTCTGCGCGGCGGCGTGTGGCGCTTGCGCGGCGGCGTGTGGCGCCTGCGCGGCGGCGTGTGGCGCCTGCGCGGCGGCGAAGAGTGGCAACGCGAGGCAGATGATGAAAGCGCCGAGTGCGCGCGTGGCGGCGGGCCGTCGGGCCCCGCGCGTAGGTGAGTCCGGCATGACCCCGCTATAATAGCGTCAAACGGTTGGGCCCACGGCATCCTCTCCGGCTCTCACGTGGCTCATCAAACCATCCTGGTGCTCGATTTCGGCTCTCAGTACACGCGGCTCATCGCGCGCCGCCTGAGAGAACGCTCGGTCTATTCGGAGATCGTGCCCTTCGACGTGCCGTACGAGGATCTCGTCGCCCGCCGGCCGGCCGGCGTGATCCTGTCGGGCGGGCCGCGGAGCGTGTCGCAGCCGGGCGCGCCGCGCTGCGATCCGAGGATCTTCGGCGGCCAGGTGCCCGTGCTCGGCATCTGCTACGGCATGCAACTGATGGCCGATGCCCTCGGTGGCCGCGTGGCGCCGGCGCCGCACCGGGAGTACGGCCTGGCGGAGGTGGAGATCGACGCCGCCGGTGACAGCCGGCTGTTTGCGACCGTGCCGAACCGGATTCGCGTGTGGGCGAGCCACGGTGATTTCATCGAGCAGGCGCCGCCGGGCTTCCGCGTGGTCGCAACGAGCGCCAACGCGCCGGTCGCGGCGATGGTCGATGTCGCCCGCGATCTGCACGCCCTGCTGTTCCATCCCGAGGTCGCGCATACCGAGAGCGGCGCCACGGTGTTGCGCAACTTCGCCTACGGTGTCTGCGGCTGCACGGGCGACTGGACGATGGCCTCGTTCGTCGAGGAGACCGTGGGGCGCATCACGCGGCAAGTCGGGAGCGGGCGCGTGATTTGCGGACTGAGCGGCGGCGTCGATTCGACGGTGGCCGCCGCGCTCATTCACCGCGCGGTGGGTGATCGCCTGACGTGCCTGTTCGTGGACAACGGCCTGCTTCGAAAAGACGAGGCGACGCAGGTGAAGCGCCGGTTCGTCGAGAAACTGCACCTGCCCGTCGTCTGCGTGGACGCGTCGCAGATGTTCCTGCGGCGGCTGGAGGGGATCCTCGATCCCGAGCAGAAGCGCAAGATCATCGGTGCGACGTTCATCCATGTTTTCGACGAGCAGGCGCTCGCGCTGGGCGGCTTCGACTTTCTCGGCCAGGGGACGCTCTATCCGGACGTCATCGAGTCGGCCTCGACGTCCGGGCCGGCGGCCGCGATCAAGAGCCATCACAACGTGGGCGGCCTGCCCGAGCGGATGCGCCTCAAGCTGGTCGAACCGCTGCGTGAACTGTTCAAGGACGAGGTGCGGCTGGTGGGCCGCGAGCTCGGACTGGACGAGGAGTTCATCGTGCGCCAGCCGTTTCCGGGCCCCGGCCTGGCGGTGCGCATCGTGGGCGAGGTGACGCCGGCCCGGCTGGACCTGCTGCAGCGGGCCGACGGCGTCGTGGCCGAGGAGATGCGGCGAAGCGGGTGGTACGCGAAGCTCTGGCAGAGTTTCGCGGTGCTGTTGACGGTGCAGAGCGTCGGGGTGATGGGGGACGAACGAACCTACGAATACGCCGTCGCCGTGCGCGCCGTCGAGAGCCAGGACGGGATGACGGCGGATTGGGCCCGACTGCCGTATGATCTGCTCGCCCGCATCTCGTCGAGGCTCGTCAACGAGGTGAAGGGCATCAACCGGGTCGTCTACGACGTGAGCTCGAAGCCGCCATCGACGATCGAATGGGAGTAGGGTAGTGCTGGGTGCCGGGTGCTGGGTGCCGGGTGCAGCAAGGTGCGCAGGGACTGACGCACCGCGCGTCCGTTTCCTTGCACTCAGCGCCGCACCGAGCACACGGCACGTGGTACGAGCACACAGCAGACCGCACGTAGCACCGAGCACACAGCACCGAGCACACAGCACGTAGCACATAGCACATAGCACGATTTCCCGTGGGTCCCGTCCCGATGCCTGAATTCGTCCATCTCCACCTTCACACCGAGTACTCGCTCCTCGACGGCGCCTGCCACGTGGACGAGTTGCTCTCGCATGCCGCCGCGCAGAAGGTGCCGGCGATGGCCGTGACGGAGCACGGCAACATGTTCTCGACGGTCATCTTCCACGACAAGGCGAAGCAGAAAGGCATCAAGCCGATCATCGGTTGCGAGGTGTACGTCGCGCCGCGGAGCCGCCACGAGAAGAGCGGCGCGATTTCCGAAGCGTCGAACCACTTCGTGCTGCTCGCGGAGACCCAGGAGGGCTACCAGAACCTCATCACGCTGGTCACGGCCGGCTACACCGAAGGCTTCTACTATCGGCCGCGCATCGACAAGGACCTGCTCGCCCGCCATGCCAAGGGACTGATTGGCCTGAGCAGCTGCCTGAAGGGCGAGGTGCCGTCCGGTCTGCGCGTCGAGCAGCAGCAGAAGGCGCTGGACGCGGCGGCCACGTTCCGCGACATCCTGGGCCCCGGCAACTTCTTCCTCGAGCTCCAGTACCAGGGCATCGACGAGCAGCAGCGCGTCAACACCGGCCTGCCGGTCATCGCCCGCGAGCTCGGCCTGCCGCTCGTGTGCACCAACGACGTGCACTACCTGCGGCGTGAAGACGCGCGGGCCCACGACATCCTGCTGTGCATCGGCACGGGCAAGACCGTGAACGACCGCGAGCGGATGCGTTACCACGGCGATCAGTTCTACCTGAAGACGCCCGACGAGATGGCGGCGGTCTTCGGCGACTTCCCCGAGGCGCTCGCCAACACGGTGCGGATCGCGGAACGGTGCAACGTCAACCTGGACGACACCGGCAACCATCTGCCGCGCTTCGAGGTCCCGCCCGAGTTCAGCCTGGAGGCCTACTTCGAGCAGATGGTGCGCGAGGGCCTGGCGCGCCGGATGCCGCGGCTGCAGACGCTCGCCGGGCGCGGCCTGCTGCGCCACCCGATCGAGGACTACGCGGCGCGCCTCAGCTACGAGATCGGCATCATCAAGCGGATGGAGTACCCGGGCTACTTCCTCATCGTCTGGGATTTCATCCGGTATGCGAAGGAGCACGGCATCCCCGTGGGGCCGGGCCGTGGGTCGGCGGCCGGCAGCCTGGTCGCCTACTGCCTGGGGATCACCGACGTCGATCCGCTCGACTTCGACCTCCTCTTCGAGCGGTTCCTGAACCCGGAGCGCATCTCGCTGCCGGATATCGACATCGACTTCTGCGAACGGCGGCGGGGCGAGGTCATCGAGTACGTGACGCGCAAGTACGGCCGCGAGAACGTCGCGCAGATCATCACCTTCGGGACGATGAAGGCGCGGGCGGTCGTACGCGACGTGGGCCGGGTCCTCGACATCCCGTACGCGGACGTGGACCGCGTCGCCAAGATGATCCCGGCCACCCTCGACATGACGCTCGAGAAGGCGCTCGAGGAGAGTCCCGCGCTGAAGGAGGCGGAGGAGAAGGACCCGCGCGTCAAGGACCTGCTCCAGGTCGCCCGTCGCCTCGAAGGCATGACGCGCCATGCGTCGGTGCACGCCGCCGGCGTCGTCATCGCGCCGCGCCCGCTGACCGAGTTCGTCCCGCTCTACAAGGGGCAGCGCGACGAAATCACGACGCAGTGGAGCATGAAGGAGATCGAGCGCATCGGCCTCCTCAAGATGGACTTCCTCGGCCTGAGCACGCTCACGCTGCTCGACGACTGCGTGAAGCACATCCGGGAGACGACCGGCGAGACTGTCACCCTGGACGCGATCCCGCTCGACGACGCGAAGACCTTCCAGCTGTTCTCGGAAGGGCACACGCTGGGCATCTTCCAGTTCGAGAGCTCGGGCATGCGCGACATTCTGCGGAAGGCCAAGCCGCAGCGCTTCGACGACCTGATCGCGTTGAACGCGCTGTACCGGCCGGGCCCGCTGCGCAGCGGCATGATCGACGACTTCATCGCCCGCAAGCACGGCAAGGTGGAGATCAAGTACGAGCTGCCGCAGCTCGAGCCGATCCTGCGCGACACCTACGGCGTCATCGCGTACCAGGAACAGGTCATGCGCATCGCGTCCGAGCTGGCCGGTTTCTCGCTCGGCGAGGCCGACCTGCTGCGCAAGGCGATGGGCAAGAAGAAGGCCGACGTGATGCAGGCGCAGCGCCAGAAATTCCTGGACGGCGCCCGCGCGCGCAACCTCAACGAGAAGAAGGCGGCCAAGATCTTCGATCTGATGGAGCACTTCGCCGGGTACGGCTTCAACAAGTCGCACTCGACGACCTACGCGCTGCTCGCCTACCAGACGGCGTACCTGAAATCGAACTACGCGTGGCACTTCCTGGCCGCACTGCTGACGATCGAATCGCAGAACACCGAGAAGCTGGCGATGTACCTGGCCGAAGCGCGCGATCGAGGCATCCCGATCCTGCCGCCCGACGTGAACACGAGCGGGTTCGCGTTCACGGTGACGCCCGAGGGCGTCCGGTTCGGCCTCGGCGCGGTGAAGGGCGTCGGCGAAGCCGCGATTGCGTCGATCGTGGACGCCCGCCGGAAGGTCGGGCGCATCACGTCGCTCTACGCGCTGTGCGAGCACCTGGACCTGCGGCTCGTGAACCGGCGCGTGTTCGAGAGCCTGGTCAAGGCGGGCGCCTTCGATGCGACCGGGACCGACGGCACCGCGCTGTCCGCCCGGGCGCTGCGGCCGCGCCTGATGGCGGCCATCGAAGCGGCGTGTGAACATGGGAACCGCCTGCAGCGCGATCGCGACAAGGGCCAGGCGCAGCTGTTCGGGGGTGAACCGGAGGAGGCAGGACCGGGCGGCGATGGCGCCGGGTCGGCCGGCCCGTGGCCGGACGCCGAGCCATGGACCGAACAGCAGCAACTGGCGTGCGAGAAGGAGGCGCTCGGGCTGTACTTGTCCGGGCACCCGGTCGAGCGGTTCGCCGGGGCGCTTGCGGCCATCGGCGCGCGCAATACGCTCGGGCTGGTGCCGGCCGAGGGCAACGGCGCGCCGCGGACCCAGGAGATCACCATCGGCGGCGTCATCGCGTCCACGCGCCTGCTCAAGACGAAGAAGGGCGACCGCATGGGCGTGATCATGCTCGAGGATCAGCATGGCAGCGTGGAGGTCGTCATCTGGCCCGACACCTTCATGAAGGCCGAGGCGCTCGTCGAGACCGACCGGATGGTGCTCGTGACCGGCAAGCTCGAAATCGACGAGGAGACGCCCCGCCTCTACGCCGCCGACATCGTTCCGCTCGAAACCGCGAACGAACGCGCCGTACGTGAAGTCACGATTCGACTTACAATGCCACCACACGATCGCGCCACGTGCGAGGCCCTCGCGGCGCTGCTCGCCGCGCACCGCGGCGACCGGCGCGTCGCGTTCGAACTCGAACTGCGGAACCAGCAACCCGCGCTGCGCGTGCGCGTCGAGGTGACCGGCCAGACGCGCGTGCGTCCGAGTGCCCAGTTGTTCGAGGGCATCGAGGCAATCTGCGGAGCGGGATCGGTAGTGGCGAAATAGTGCGGGGTGCGGAGTGCGGGGTGCCAGGTGCGTCGAGGCGCCCACACTGACGCTGGGCGCACTATTTCTTGAATAATGGAACGCGCTCTGGCGAAGCGTCGCGCCACCTTGCACGCTGCACATCGCACATCGCACGAGAGCCGTAGAGGCATCTATGCCGGGCGACAATCTGGATTTCGAAGAGCCGATCGGGGTGCTCCAGAAGGAGATCGAGGCGCTGTCGATGCTGCCGCGCACCGACGGGCGCGACGGCGAGATCGAGCAGCTGCGGCGGCGCATCCAGCAGATCCGGTCCGAGATTTACCGGACGCTGACGCCCTGGCAGCGCGTGCTGGTCGCGCGGCACCCGCTCCGCCCGAACGCGCTCGACTACATCCGGCGGTTGTGCACCGACTTTATCGAGATCCACGGCGACCGGCGCTTCGCCGACGACCATGCGATCGTGACCGGCCTGGCCCGCTACAAGGATCGGCCCGTGCTCGTCGTCGGGCACCAGAAGGGCGGCGCGGACACCAAGGAGAAGATCTACCGCAACTTCGGCTACGCGCGGCCGGAGGGTTACCGGAAGGCGCTGCGTGCGATGAAGATCGCCGAGAAGTTCCGCCGCCCGATCCTCATCTTCGTCGACACGCCCGCGGCGTTTCCGGGCATCGAGTCCGAGGAGCGGGGCGTGGCCGAAGCGATCGCCTATAACCTGCGCGAGATGATCATGCTCGCCGTCCCGGTTATCGTGTCGGTCACCGGCGAAGGAGGCAGCGGGGGAGCGCTCGGCATCGCGATCGGCGACCGCGTGCTGATCCAGGAATTCGCGATCTACAGCGTCATCCCGCCGGAAGGGTGCGCGGCGATCCTGTGGCGGGATTCCGCGCGGAAAGTCGAGGCGACCGAAGCCTTGAAGCTGACCGCTCCGGACCTGTTCAAGGCGGGCATCGTCGACGAGATCGTGCCCGAGCCGCCGGGCGGCGCGCACACCGAGCACGCGGTGGCCGCGGCGCTGCTCGATTGCGCGGTCGAACGGGCGCTCGCCGAGGTGAGCGCCGAGCCCGACGATGTGCGGCTGCAGCACCGGTACGAGAAGTTCCGCAACATGGGGAAGCTCGGCGTGGATTTTACCGACGCCGAGGGCGCCGGGTGAACGCGCCTCCTCCCGCCGCGCACCCCCCGCGTCCCTGAACGGTCCACGAGATGCCCGCTCCACTCATCTGGGAACACGTTCCCTGCTCCGAGGACCAGGTGGGTGCGCTCGCCGGTGCGCTGGGCGTCACGCCGGTGTTCGCCCGGCTGCTGTGCCAGCGGGGCCTGGCCGATGCCGCCGCGGCGCGCCGATTTCTCGCGCCCTCGCTCGACCATCTGCACGATCCCCTGGGCCTGCCCGACATGGCCGCCGCCGTCGACCGCATCCTGGCTGGCATCGCGCGAGGCGATCGGATCGCCATCCACGGCGATTACGACGTGGATGGCGTCACCTCGACGGTGATCCTGCGGCGGGCGCTGGAGATGCTCGGTGCCGACGTCGTGCACTTCCTGCCCGAGCGGATCCGCGACGGGTACGGCCTGCACCCGCCGGCGATCGAACGGTTGCACGCGGAGGGCATCCGGCTCGTCATCTCGGTGGACTGCGGCACCCGGAGCGTCGAGGCCGCCGACCGCGCGCGCGAACTGGGCGTGGACCTGATCATCACCGACCATCACGAGCCCGACGCGACGTTGCCGCGCGCCCTGGCCGTCATCAATCCCAAGCGCCGCGATTCGACGTACCCCGATCGCGATCTGGCGGGCGTCGGCGTCGCCCTGAAGCTGGTGCAGGCCCTGTGCAACCGGACGGGGCGGGAGCGGTGGCTGCCCGCGTTCGTGAAGATCGCCGCCATTGGCACGTTGGCCGACGTCGTGCCGGTCGTCGGTGAGAACCGCGTGATCGCGAAGCTCGGTCTCGAGATGCTGTCGCGCGGACCGCACAAGGTCGGCCTGCGCGCGCTGCTCGAGGCATCCGGGCTCACGGGCAAGGCCATCGACACCTACCACGTGGCGTTCGTGATCGCGCCGCGCGTCAATGCCGCCGGCCGCATGAGCACGCCGGACATCGCCGCGCGCCTGCTGCTCGCGGCCGACGAAGCGATGGCCGACGAGGTGCGGGTGCTCGCCGAGCAGCTCAACGAGGAGAACCAGCGGCGGCAGCAGGAGGAGCAGCGCATCCTCGCGCTCGCCCGCAAGGCCATCGAATCCGACCCGGACATCGGGTCCCGCTCGGTGCTGGTCGTCGGGGGAGACGGCTGGCACCGGGGCGTCATCGGGATCGTCGCCTCGCGCCTGGTCGAGAGCTTCTACCGCCCCGTGGTCGTGCTGTCGATCGACGGCGACACGGCGCATGGGTCGTGCCGGAGCGTGCCGTCGTTCGACATGCTGGCCGCGCTCGAGCGGTGCGCGCCGATGCTCACACGCTTCGGCGGCCACAAGCTCGCGGCCGGGTTGACGCTCGACGCGGCGCGCGTGAAGGAGTTCCGCGGCGCGCTTGCCGACTGGGGGGACGCCGTGCTCGCGCCGGACGATCTGCGGCCGCGGCTGCGCATCGACGTGCCGCTCCGGTTCGGGACGATCCGCGGCGACCTGGTCGCGGAACTGGAGACCCTGGCGCCGTTCGGGCCCGGCAATCCCCGGCCCGTCTTCTCGGCGACGGGCGTGGAGCTGGTGGATCGGCCACGACGCCTCAAGGAGCGTCACCTCAAGATGGCGCTCCGCCAGGACGGACGTCTGTTCCGCGCGGTGGCCTGGCAGGGAATCGCGCACGAAGCGTGGCTCGCCGATCACCGCGGGACGGTGGACGTGGCGTTCTCGCTGAATCAGAATGTCTTCAACGGCGAGACGTTCCTGGAACTGACACTCGCCGACATCAGGCGATCCGAATAGGATCGGGGATCCCTGCGCATTCAAGTATCTCTATGACTTCCTGGCAGCGCTGGCTGCGCCTCGTGCTCGGCGTCTTCGTGGTCGTCTTCGCGGTGGGCGTGTACGTCGCGATGCGCCGGCAACCGTCCCCCCCGCCACGAAGGCCCGTCGCCACGCTCGACTCGAAGGCGGTCATGGGGGCCAGTCGCGGGACATTCCGCGTGCTCAAGGGCGGAACCGTCGACTGCATCATCGACTATGACAGCGTCCTCGAGTATGCCGCCGACGCCACGAAGATCGGCGGCGTCAAGGCGACCTTCCCGCGTCGGACCGGTCGCGACCTCGAGGTGCGCGGCGACAAGGCGTCCGTGACCCAGGACCAGTCAACCTTCTCGATCACCGGCAACGTGCGGTTCACGACATCGGACGGCCTCGTGCTCACCACGGCGGAGGCGTCGTATGCGAAGGCGGAAGGCATCGTCCGCGCGCCAGGGAAGGTGGAGTTCACGCGGGCGGCCATGCGGGGATCGGGCGTCGGGATGACCTATGACCAGCAGCGCGACATCCTGTCGCTGCTCGACAGCTTCGAGATGACCACGACGGAGACCGAGGGCCAGCCGCCCTCCGAGGTTCATTCGGGGACGGCCGTCTGGGCACGGGCGGACAAGACCATGCGCTTCGAGCGCGACGCGAAAATCGTGCGCCGGGGCGAGACGCTCGAGGCGGACACGGCGACGACGCAGTTGACGCCCGACGAGCAGCACGTGCAGATGATCCAGTTGCAGGGCAATTCGCGCATCACGGGGGCGCCGCCGCCGGTGGCGACCGCCGGCGACAACGCCGGCAGCACGCTGCGCGGCATGCGCGCGCGGGACATCACGCTCAACTACAGTCCGGACGGCCAGACCCTGCAGCAGGCGACGCTCGGCGGTGGCAGCACGGTCGAAGTGGCGTCGAACCTCACCAGGGCCGTCACGCGCATCAGCGGCGAATTCATCGACTTCGGCCTCGAGCCGGACGGTACGACGATGCGATCGCTCGCCGCGCGCGGCGCGAGCCCGGCCGCGCGCGCGGAACTGGAATTGCCCGCGCAGGCGGACGCGCCGCCCCGGGTGGTCCGTGCGCTGGCGATTCAGGGCCCGACACCCGGCGCGGCGAGTCAGCCGGGGCGCGGACTGACCAGCCTGCGGTTCACCGACAACGTGGAGTACCGCGAGATGCCGGCCCCGCCGGCCGCGCCACGCATTGCGACCGCGCGCACGCTCGACCTCGCGTTGCAGCCGGGCTTCGGCGCGATCGACGAAGCCCGGTTCTCGGGGAACGCCACGTTGAAAGAAGGGACGTCCCTCGGGGGAGTGGCGCGGGACGCGCGCTACGTCGTGAAGCGCGGCACGTTCGAGTTCACCGGCAACGACGACCGCGGCAGACCGCCACAGGTCAAGGACCAGCAGCAGGCGACCATCGACGGCACCCGCATCGTCGTGGCGCCCGATACCCGGAAAGTCTCGGCCTCCGGCGAGGTGCACACCACGTTCCAGGCCGCGCAGCCGGGGGCGAACGCCCCATCTGTCCACACGCCGGGAATCCTCGACCAGAATCAGCCGGTGTATGCGATCTCGGACGAGCTCGACTACGACGGGGCGGCTTCGCACGCCACCTTCCGATCGAAAGGCCAGTCGCGGCTCTGGCAGCCTTCCACGGGAACGCAAGGGGGCACGACGATCGCCGCCACGGAGATCGTGCTCGACGACAAAACGGGCGATCTGAGCGCACGGGGCGCGGTTGTTTCGACGATGATGCTCGACCAGACCGACGACAAGACCAAGCGCGTGGAACGGGTGAGCACGAAGGTCGAGGCGGACGAGTTGATGTACGCAGACGCGAAGCATCGCGCGACCTACACCGGGCACGTGCGCATGACCGGTGGCGTCCAGGGCACGTTGACGACCGACAAGGCGGTCCTCAACCTCACCGAGGACAGCCGCGCGCTCGATACCTTGGACGGCTATGAGAACGTCGAGGTGCACGACGAGGGCACGCCGTCAACCGGCCCGCGCACCGCGACCGGCGATCGCCTGACGTACACCGCCGCCGATGAGCGGTACAAAGTGACCGGAAAACTCGTGAAAATCGATGAAAAATGCTTCGGCGAGTCGCAAGGCCGCACTTTGACTTTCTGGAGATCGGTTGATAGGATGATCATCGACGGCAATACAGAACGCCGCACTCAGACGAAGGGCGGCCAGGGCTGCAGCAAGAAGTAGCCGCGCTCGATTGAATGGCCAACCTCCGAACCTGCGACCTGACGAAGTCCTACGGCGGACGCACAGTGGTGCGGGGCGTCAGCGTTGAAGTCGCATCGGGTGAAGTCGTCGGCCTGCTCGGGCCGAACGGCGCCGGCAAGACCACCACCTTCTACATGACCGTCGGGCTCACCGCGCCCGACTCCGGCCGCGTGCTCCTCAACGGTGAGGATGTCACCGCTTCGCCGATGTATGCCCGCGCGCGCAAGGGCATCGGGTACCTGCCTCAGGAGCCGTCGATCTTCCGCGGCCTCACCGTCGAGCAGAACATCATGGCCATCCTCGAAACGCTCGACCTGAATGGCCGTGAGCGCCGCGCCCGGCTGGGCGACCTGCTGGCCGAGCTGAACCTGACCCCGCTCGCCAAGGCCCCGGCGCATACCCTGTCGGGCGGCGAGCGGAGGCGTGCCGAGATCACGCGCGCGCTCGTGGTGTCGCCCAAGTTCATCCTGCTCGACGAGCCCTTCGCCGGCATCGACCCGATCGCGGTTGGCGAGATCCAGAAGATCATCTTTCACCTGAAGGAGCGCGGGATCGGCGTGCTCATCACGGACCACAACGTCCGGGAGACGCTGCGCATCACGGACCGCGCCTACATCGTCCACGACGGCGTGATCTCGCGCAGCGGCACGCCGGCGAGCCTCGCGGGCGACGAAGAGGTGCGGCGGATTTATCTGGGGAGCGACTTCCGGTTGGACTAGACTAGGATATTAGAGAGACAGCGGTGCCCTGCCGGCCGCGGCTGCCAGCACGGTCCGGCGGCGCCGGATATCGGTCATCCGGTAGCGCCCATGGCGATCTCGCAGAGACTACATACCAAGCTCGTCCAGAAGCTGATCCTGACGCCATCGCTGCAGCAGGCGATCAAGCTCCTGCCGATGTCCACGCTCGAGCTCGTCGACCTGCTCAACCAGGAAATGGTCGAGAACCCGATGCTCGAGGAGGTTCCGACCGAGGAGTTGCAACCCGTCGAGGCGCAACCCGAGAAACAGGCCGAGGAGGCGCCCGCCAAGACCGACGCGTGGGACGACAGCGACTACGAGTACTTCTTCGGCGATTACCTCGACGACGGCTACTGCCCCCGCACGCCGCAGGAGGTCAAGGAACTTCCCCCGATCGAGAACACCCTCTCGACCAACACCTCGCTCGCCGATCACCTGATGTGGCAGCTCTCGCTGCAGACCGAGGACGACGCGGCGCGGGAGATCGGCACCGCGATCGTCGGCAACCTGGACGAGGACGGCTACCTGGTCGCGTCGGTCGAAGAGATCGCCTCGATGGGCAACTGGCCCGTCTCGGAAGTGGAACGCGCGTTGCGCGTCGTCCAGCGGTTCGATCCGATCGGCGTCGCGGCGCGCGACCTGCAGGAGTGCCTCTGGCTGCAGTTGCGCCATCTCGGGCTGGAGGGCACGCCGACCGAGCGGATCATCACCGAGCACCTGCGGCTGCTGCAGAACCACCAGGTGCCGGAACTGGCGCGCAAGCTCGGGCTCTCGATCGACGATCTGAAGCAGCACATCGAAATCATCCGGCGCCTCGACCCGAAGCCGGGCAGCCGCTACAACCTGTCCGCGTCCCACTACGTGATCCCGGACGTGTACGTCGTGAAGGTCGAGGACCAGTACGTCGCCGTGCTGAACGAGGAGGGGTTGCCGCAGCTGCGCATCAGCCCCGTGTACCGGCGGCTGCTGGACAAGGGGGCCGACAACAGCGACGAGACACGGGCGTACGTGAAGGACAAGTTCCGGTCCGCCCTGTGGTTGATCAAGTCGGTCGAGCAGCGGCAGAAGACGATCCACAAGGTGGCGACCTCCATCATCAACTTCCAGAAGGACTTTCTCGACCACGGGATCGAACACCTGCGCCCGCTGGTGCTGCGCGATGTCGCCAACGACATCGGCATGCACGAATCGACCGTCAGCCGGGTCGTTACGAACAAGTACATGCACACGCCACAGGGCGTGTTCGAAATGAAGTACTTCTTCCACAGCGGGATCAGCAGTTCGTACGGCGAGAGCGTCTCATCGGTCACCATCAAGCAGCGGATTCGCAAGATCATCGAGCACGAGGATGCCCGCAAGCCCCTCAGCGACTCGAAGATCGTCAGCATCCTGCAGAAGGAAGGGCTCGTCCTGGCCCGGCGCACGATCGCAAAGTATCGCGAAGAGTTGAAGATTCCCACTTCCAACCAGCGCAAAGTGCTGTACTGACGGCTCCCCATGCGACTCGCATTGACCGGACGACACGTTGACATCACGCCGGCCCTCCAGCGGCTTGCCGAGCGGAAGGTGGCCAAGCTCGACCGGTTGCTGAACGACGGCATCGTTTCGGCCCAGGTGGTGCTGACGCTCCAGAAGCACCGTCACCTCGTCGACGTCCGGGCGCACGCGCGCGGCGATCACGTGCTGCACGGACTGGGCGACACCGATGCCTGGGAAACGTCGTTCAGCGACGCCATCGAGAAGATCACGCAGCAGCTGCAGAAAGTGAAAGGGAAGTGGCAGGAGCGCAAGCGCCGCGCCACGCCCGCCAAGATGATGGCGGCCGCGGCCGCCCCGGCGCCGCCGCCACCGGAACCGGCGGAGCAAGAGACCGCGCGGCCGCGCCGGGTCCTGCGCGCCTCGCGCTACCCGGTGAAGCCGATGACGGTGGAGGAGGCGGCGCTCGAGATCGAAGGGCGCGGCGACGCCTTCCTCGTCTTCCGCAACGCCGGCACCGACTCGATCAACGTGCTCTATCGGCGCAAGGATGGGAACCTCGGGCTGATCGACCCCGAGGCATGAACCAACTGGAGCAATCGCGGCCCGCATGACCTCTTCCACACCAGGCGCGACCGTCGGCGCCTTCCTGCGGAGCCGCCCGGGCGCGGTCGGCCTGCCACTCGAACTCGTGGCCGGCGCGGAAGGGCTGGACCGTCCCATCACCAGCCCCTACATCCAGAAAACCGGCCTGGCGCTGGCCGGATTCGACGAGTACCTGCGCCCGGGACGCATCCTCATCTTCGGCGAGAGCGAGATCCGCTACCTGGAAAGCCTGGCGCCCGGGCCCCGGACCGCGGCGCTTGCGCGAGCCCTGGCGCGCGACATCCCCTGCGTCCTCATGACCGGCGGGTTCGGCGCGCCGCCCGAGCTGCCGCTCGAGGCCGAGCGCGCCAACGTCCCGCTGCTGGCCACCCCGCTGGCGACCCCGATTGCGATCGCGAGGCTCACGGCCCTGCTCGAGGACACGCTGGCCGAGCGCACGATCGTGCACGCCGTGCTGATGGACATCCTCGGCCTCGGGGTCCTCATCGTCGGCGAGAGCGGGATCGGGAAG
>PMZR01000103.1 GCA_003170135.1 Acidobacteriota bacterium | reverse complement strand
GCGGGGGCGGTGGGCGCGGCATGGCCGCCGACCCCGAGCAGATTCCGCCGGCACCGCAGTGGCTGAGCGACGCGACCGACAAGCTCTATTTCACGCGCCAGAGCCGCGACCTCCACAAGCTGGACGTCTGCCTCGCCAATCCGGACACGGGCGAGGTCAAGGCCATCGTCGAAGAGCGGCTGAACACCTACATCGAGACCAAGCCGCTGCGGCTCGGGAACAACCAGCAGGATCTGATCTTCTGGTCCGAGCGCTCCGGCTGGGGCCACTTCTATCTGTATGACGCGAATACCGGGACGCTGAAGAACGCGATCACGTCGGGCGAGTACGTGACGACGGCGCTCGAGGCCGTGGACGACAAACCCGCGCCTGCGGCCCCGGCCAAGGGCAAGGCGCCCGCGGTGAAAGGCACGGCCCAGCCGACCGTGATGTATTTCAGCGCCGCCGGCCGTGAGCCGAACGAGGATCCGTACTTCCCGCACCTCTACCGCGTGAACCTCGACGGGACGGGCCTCAAGCTGCTCGACCCGGGCGACGCGAACCATACCGCGGTGCTCAACGAATCGAACCACTACTTCGTCGACAACGCCTCGCGCGTGGACGATGTGCCCACGTCGGCGCTCTACGACACGTCGGGCACGCTGGTGGCCAAACTCGAAACGCCCGACCTCAGCGCGTTGAAGGAAGCCGGCTTCAGGTTCCCCGAGCCGTTCAAGGTGAAGGCCGATGACGGCGTCACCGACATCTTCGGCGTGATGTACAAGCCGTTCGACTTCGNNTACCCGGGGCCGCAGACCGAGAGCGTCACCAAGACGTTCAATCCGCGCGGGTACAGCATGACGCTGGCGCAGTACGGCTTCATCGTCATCGAGGTCGGCAACCGTGGCGGCAACCCGAGCCGGTCGAAGTGGTATCACAACTACGGCTACGGCAATTTGCGCGATTACGGCCTCGCGGACAAGAAGGTCGCGGTCGAGCAGCTGGCGCGGCGGTTCCCCTACGTGGACATCAACCGCGTCGGCATCTGGGGCCACTCCGGCGGCGGGTTCATGACCGCGGCGGCGCTGCTCGTCTACCCCGATTTCTTCAAGGTCGGCTGGTCCGAATCCGGCAACCACGAGAACAACATCTACAACAACACGTGGAGCGAGAAGAACCACGGCATCAAGGAAATCGCCGACAAGGACGGCAACGTGACCTTCGAGTACAGCATCGAGAAGAACTCGGAGCTGGCGAAGAACCTCAAGGGGCACCTCGCGCTCATCACCGGTGACATCGACAACAACGTGCACCCGTCGAACACGTATCGGATGGCGGACGCGCTGATCAAGGCGAACAAGCGCTTCGATTTCTTTCTCATCCCGGGGGCGCGGCACGCCTACGCCTCGGCCGGCAACTGGGTGGCGATGAATCGGGCCGACTACTTCTGCAAGTACCTGCTCGGCCAGACCCCGGACAGCGTCGACATCGTGGAACTCAACCGCGAGAAGGAGCAGACCGGGGACAAGGCGACGACGACGGGACGGGGAGGACGGGGAGGACAGTAGTCGTTGGTCCCGGCGCCCTGCTCTGCCCGTGGCAGGTCAGGGCGCCGGCGGCGTCGAGAGACGCGCAGGAGTCTCGTGACCCGACCGCGATTCGAACTCTCCAAATGGTACATGGACTGCGTCTCGCCAGAAGGAGACGCGCTGGTTGTCTACTCGGCGGATCTCTCCTGGCGACGGCTGCGCGTGGGCTACGAGGCCGCGATCGAGGCGCGCGCGGGTCACGACCCTATTGCATCGGCGTCGCTCGGCCGGCACGATCCGCCAAAGGGCGATGGCGCCCGGATCACCTGGCACTCACCGACCCTGGCGATCGGCGGGATCTGGCGCGAGTTCGTCACGCCAGGCCACGCCCCGGTGCCGATTCACGAGACAATCTACGATTCGACCGACGGCGTCATCGAATGGTCCTGCCTGATGCCGGCCGCCGACGCGTGCCTCGACACATCGTGGGGACCGCTCCAGGGCACCGGCTACGTCGAACATCTCCGTATGACGGTGGCCCCCTGGCGAATCCCTATCACGTCTCTCCGGTGGGGCCGCATCGCCGCTCGGGACGAAGCCATCGTCTGGATCCAGTGGCTCGGTGACTTCCAGACGACGATCGTCTATTCCGGCGGCGCCCGCGTGACGCCTGTCCACGTGGATGATGCGCGCCTCGCGCTGGCGGACGGCACGACGATCGCGTTCGATCGCAAGAAGGAGCTTCGCCGCGGATCACTCGGCACGACGGTCCTGTCCTCGATACCCGCGCTGCGCAAGCTGGCCCCGTTGCGCATGCTCGCCATCGAAGAGTGCAAGTGGCTGACCCGCGCAACGGTGACGCGCCCCGGCCGCGCAGTGAGAGAGATTTGGGCGATCCACGAAGTGGTGACATGGCCACAGCGCAGACCCGCACCTTCTCGGGTGGCGGGCCCAGCTGCCCCGGAGGCCCCGCTCTGACGGTTGGCACCCACCGCCCGCACGCGATGCGCCGCCGAGTCGGCATGGCCGCCTATGCGCTCGCCTTCTGCGTGGCGTTGCCGGCGCTGCTTGTCTGGTGGGCCTCGGCCACCGGTGACGACATCAAAGTGCCCGTCCTCGGTCCACCTGGCGTCGGCGCTGCGTTCGTCGTGGCAGGCGGTGCGCTGATGCTGGCGGGCGNNCGGCGGCGGCCTGCCGATGAATGCCTTCCCGCCGCCGCGGCTGGTCGCGACCGGCATCTACGCGCTCCTGCCGCATCCGATTTACGTCGGCTTCTCGATCGCAGTTGCCGGGACGGCGATGCTCACTCGATCGGCGAGCGGCTTGTGGCTGGTGACGCCGACGGTCGCGCTCGGCTGCGCGGCGTTGACGCTCGGCTACGAGGCACCGGACCTCGAGGCCCGCTTCGGGCCCGGGCGTGCGCGAGGCCCCCGCTGGTTGCCCGACGACTCCGACGACAGGCCTGGCGCGACGGACTGGGCGCGATGCTACCTGTTCCTGCTGATCCCGTGGATCGCGTGCTATGAACTGGTGATCTCGGCCGGCGTTCCCCGGGGGGCGCTGGACGTGCAGTTCGCCTTCGAGCGGCGGTTGCCGATCGTGGGCACGACGGAACTCCTGTACGCCAGCCCGTATTTCGCAGCGGCGCTCGCGCCGCTGCTGGCGCCGACGCGCCGCGCGTTGCGCCGGTTCATGATTCGCGGCTGGATCGCAACCGCCGTCGTGATGCCCTTCTACCTCGCGTGTCCGACGCTGGCCCCGCGCAGGCCGTTCGCGCCAACGTCGTGGCTCGATCGGCTGCTGACGTGGGAGCGGGGAACGTATCCGCTTGTCGCGGCGCTGCCGTCGTTCCACGTCATCTGGGCCGTGCTGATCGCAGGAATGGTCACACCCGGGCTGAAGCGCCGCGTCTTGTGCTGGCTCTGGGCCTTCGGCGTGGCGGTCTCCTGCCTCACGACCGGCATGCACGCGCTGGTCGACGTCGTCGCCGGACTCGTCGCCGGCATGGTGCTGCTCCGCGTTGATCGCGTGTGGAGCGCCCTGCGACAGGGCTCCGAGCGCATCGCCAATTCGTGGCGCGAATGGCGGCTCGGCCCTGTTCGCATCATCAACCACGGCATCTATGCCGGGCTCGGCACGTTCGTCTGCCTCACCATCGTCGGCGTCCTCGTTGGCCCGGAGCACATCGCGGTGGTTCTGTTCAGCGCCGCCGTGGCGGTGGTCGGCGCCGCGCTGTGGGCGCAATGGATTGAAGGTTCGCCACGGCTGCTGCGCCCGTATGGCTTTTACGGCGGCTTCGCCGGGATTGCGCTGTCGTCGGTCGCGGCGCCGGCGTTTGGCGTCAGCCCGTGGCTTGTGCTCGCCGCCTACTCCGTCGGCGCGCCGTTCGTGCAGTCGATCGGGCGGCTGCGCTGCCTCGTGCAGGGATGCTGTCACGGGCGGCCCGCCAGCGCGGATGTCGGCATCCGCTATCGACATCCACGATCGCGTGTGTGCCGACTGAGCGACTACCGCGACGTGCCCGTTCACGCCACGCCGCTCTATTCGATCCTGTGGAACGGCTTCGTGGCGCTGGTCGTGTGCCGGCTGTGGATGCTCGGTGCCCCGCTGCATCTCATCGCCGGTGTGTTCGCGATAATCTCCGGCCTCGGCCGTTTCGCAGAAGAGGCATACCGCGGCGAACCGCAGACGCCCGTCGTTGCCGGCCTGCGCCTGTATCAGTGGGTGGCGATCGCCAGTGTCCTGATGGGCATTCTGTTCACGGCCATCGGGAACGGCGGGCCGGCGCCCGCGCCCCTCTGGAACTGGACGGCACCGGCCGTCGGCGTCGTGTTCGGTACGATCACCGCCTGCGCTTTCGGGGTAGACTTTCCCGACTCGAATCGCCGGTTCGCGCGCCTGACCTGATCGACCCCTGGTCTTACTCTGCGATTCCCCGATGCCTGATGCTTCCCCGTCACCGCGATTCCCGTGGTGGGTGACAACGCTCGACGCCATTGTCTGCGCCCTGCTGGCGCTGGCGGCCTGGGCGTTCGTCACCGGCGACGGCCCGCACGGAACCGTTGCGGGCGTGCGCATCTCGATGACGTCCGAACTGCGCCTGTCGCTGGCAGCGGCCCTGGTTGCCGGCCTGCGTCACCTTACGTTCCGCCGGCCCAGCTTGCGCGATCGAGTGTGGCCCCTCATCCAACGCGTGCGGTACGCCGCGCCGCCCAGACCGCTCGCGCCGGACGAGTTTTTCGATCGCCCGGTCGCCGTCCGCATCGGGCCGCTGGAGATTGGCCTGGTCGCCGTGCTCATGGCCGCCCTGACCGCGGTGATGACCTATCCCCAGATCGCCAGGCTCGACGCGGTGCGCGATTTGGGTGACCCCGTGTTCTCGATCTGGCGATTGAAGTGGATCGCGCACCAGCTGACAACCGATCCGCTGCACCTGTTCGACGCCAACATCTTCTATCCCGAACGGTACACGCTTGCTTTCTCCGACTCGATTCTGTTGCCTGCGCTCGTCGCCGCACCGTTCCTGTGGTCTGGTGCGCCTGCCGTTGCGGTCTACAACGTCTGGATGCTCGTGACGTTCGCCCTGGCGGGCGTCACGATGTACGCGCTGGTCCGTACACTCACCGGCCAGGCGCCCGCCGCGCTGGTGGCCGCTGTCATCTTCGCGTTTTACCCGTTTCGCTTCGAGCACTATCCGCACTTCGAGCTGCAGTTCTCCTTCTGGATGCCGCTGGTGCTGCTGGCCCTTCACCACATGCTCCTGCGCGGCCGCACGCGCGACGGCCTGCTGGGTGGTGCGGCGCTCGGAGCACAAATCCTGTCAAGTGTGTATTTTGGGATCTTTCTGTCGGCGTACGCCGTCGTCGTGGGCGGCGTGGCGGCCTTCGCGCGCGGCTGCGCGAAGACCCGCATGAAGCCGGCGCTGGCCGGCTTCGCGCTCGCGGGCTTGCTGGCCGCTCCCCTTGCGTGGCCGTACTTACAGGTGCGCGCCTCCCAGGGTGACCGCGGGTATTTCGAGATGGACTACTACAGCGCCGCCGGCGGGCGCTACCTCGTCCCGCATTTGTCGAGCACGACCTACGCAACCCCGCTCACGCGCGCGGCTCACGAAGGCGAGAAGGATCTTTTCCCCGGCATCCTGGCCGTGGCGCTGGCGCTGGTGGCGGTATGGCCGCCGCTCTCCGCCACCCGGATCGCTTACACGGCGGGCCTCGTCTTCGCGTTCGAGGCGTCGCTCGGCACGCACGGGTACCTGTTTCCGATGCTCGCCGAGCACGTCCTGCCATTCCGCGGCCTGAGGGTTCCCGCGCGCTATTCGATGCTGGTCGGACTGTCGCTCGCGATCCTCGCTGGCTACGGTGTCGCACGGCTCAACGGACGCCTGACAGTCCGGCCGCTCAGGTACCTGTTGGCGATCGCTCTCGCCACGGTTGTGCTGTTCGAATCGCGGGCGACGCTTCCGCTGGAGCACGTGCCCGAGCCGCATGCCGTGTACGCCTGGTTCAACGGCCGGCCATCTGGCGTCATCGCCGAGCTCCCGGCTCCACCGGCAGATGCCATCGGGGCCGACGTTCGCTATCTGTACCCTGCCACGTTCCATTGGCAGCGCATGCTGAACGGCAACAGCGGCCACTTTCCCGCGTCGAATCTCGCATTCTGCGCCGCGATGCAGACATTCCCCGACGACCGTTCGATTGCGCTGTTGCAGAAGCGCGGCGTGGACCATGTCATCGTCCACGAGGAGTACTATGGGCGGGCGGCGTACCAGACCGTCGTCGGCGCCATGAGCCAGCGGCCGGAACTGCAGGAGGTGGTGCACGCGCAGGACCGCGGGTTCGAGGCGCGCATCTACCGGCTTGCGAAGGCCACAGGCAATCGGTAACGCCCAGCATCACCAGCGCTTCATGGCTGATTCCTCAGGCTCGACACGCGTTCCACTCTGGGTGACGGTCGCCGATATCGTGACCGTCGCGCTGTTGGCGGGTGCGTGTGTCGTCGCATTGGTCGGCGGCGTGCGCACGACCATCGCCGGCTTTTTCATCTCGGTCACGTCGCCGATCCGGTTGCTGCTGCTCGCGGCGGTCATCGCGGCGATCCGACACGCCGCGTTTCGCGGGCCCAGGCTCGACAGCCGGATCGCTGCCATCCGATGGATCGAACGGTCGCCGCTGAACTGGGACCGAGGTCTGTGCTCATCGACGGAACCGCAGGCGCGCTCGCCGGTGACGAAGCGCGAGGTCGCATTTGTCACCATCACCCTGGTGGTCCTGACCGTGGTGTTGACCTATCCCCAGGTGGTCCACCTGGACGGCGTCGCCGATCTCGGCGACCCCGTCTTCTCTATCTGGCGGCTGGCCTGGATCGCGCACCAACTGCCGCGCGACCCGCTACACCTGTTCGACGCGAACATCTTTTACCCGCACCGATTCACGCTTGCGTTCAGCGATTCCATGCTGCTGCCCGGCCTGGTTGCCGCGCCCTTCATCTGGCTCGGCATCGCACCGGTCACGCTTCATACGCTTTTCCTGCTCGGCTCATTCGTGCTGGCCGGCATTTGCATGTACCTCTTCGTGCGCTCCACCACGGGCCAGGCGCCGGCCGCCATGGTGGCAGCGGTCGCCTTCGCGTTCTACCCGTACCGGTTCGAGCAGTACAGCCATTTCGAGCAGCTGTTCTCCTTCTGGATGCCGCTGGGCCTGTGGGCGCTCCATCGCGCTGTCACGCGTGGCCGACTGGTGGACGGCCTCCTGACGGGCGCCATCGTCGCGGCCCAGTTCCTGTCGGGGATGTATCTCGGGGCGTTCTTCGTCGCCTATCTCGTGCCGGTGTGGGCCGTACTTATTGTCGGCTCCCGCCGACTCGGCACGAGCCTGCGAGCCTCGGTGGCCGGCGCCATCCTGGCCACGCTGCTCGTGATGCCCGTGGCCGTGCCGCATTTACTGGCGCGGCAATCGATCGGAGAGCGTTCGTTCAGCGAGGTCGATTACTTCAGCCCGGGGCCGGCCGCGTACCTGGTCGCATCCGAGGGCAGCCTGCCGTACGGCCGCCTCCTCGGCAGCGGCCCGCGCGGGCCCGAGGGGAGTCTCTTCCCCGGCCTGTTGGTCGTCGTGCTGGCGGGCTGTGCCCTGTGGCCGCCGCTGTCGATCTCACGGATCGCGTACGGATTGGGCCTGCTCTTCGCGTTCGACGCGTCACTGGGATCTCACGGAGCCGTGTTTCCGTTCATGTACTGGCATGTCCTGCCTTTTCGCGCGTTCCGTGTTCCCTCCCGCTTCTCGGCGCTGGTCGGCCTGTCCCTCGTCGTGCTTGCGAGTTACGGCGTGGCCCGGCTCACGTCGCACATTCGCCGTGCCTCGTTACGCTACGGCGTGGCCGTGGTCCTCGCTGCCGGCTTCATATTCGAAGCCTGGTCGTCCCGCCCACTGGAGCAGGTGTGGCCGCACGCACCAGCGATCTATCAATGGTTCAAAGGTCGGTCACCGAGCGTGATCGCGGAACTGCCTGCCGCATTCGACGAGGCCCACCTGTGGAAGCCGGAAACCGCCTACATGTATTTCTCCACATTCCACTGGCAGCGGCTCCTCAACGGCTACAGCGGAGCCTTCCCTCAGTCGTACTACTCGTTTCGGAGGGCGACCGCATCGTTTCCCGACGACAGCTCGGTTCGCACGTTGCGCGAGCAGGGCGCGGAGTACGTCGTGCTGCATGAGGACTTGTACGGGCGGTCGCGGTATGGCGAGATCGTCGCACAGGCAGATCGGCGCGCGGATCTGCATGAAATCGTGCGGGCGATGAGCGGCGGGTACGAAGCGCGGGTTTACAGGCTGGTCAAGTAGGTCCGCCGGGCCTGAAGGCCCGGCTCTGCGGCGGGGCTAAAGGCAACGCAAGCGAGCCGCGGGTCAGGTCTCGGACGTGTCCCCCCTGAGCAGCCGGTAGATTCTCCCCGGAACACCGCCGAGCAGTCGATTGACAAGTCGCAGCGCGAGTGGCCGGGGCGTTAGCGACGTTCCGCTGGTCGGCGGCTCCGCCCGATCCACGATCGCTTCGCCATGTCGTTCGCTCCGCTGGCGCTGCACGATCGGGCAGGAGAGGCTATCCAGGCAGTACGGACTCAGTTCCCCGCGGGCGAGATACGACCGGATCTCCTGGATGGCGGGCGAATTCCACGCGCTGCGCCACTCGGACATCGGCGCGATCGGCTTGGATCCATAGCAGCACGGCATGACGCCGCGCCGCAGAATGTAATAATTTTCCCACGGCTCCCGGCAAAGGAACTGGCGGCCGGTGCCGAGATCCTCAGGCTGCAGAGTCGCCATGTGAACTGCCTTCCCGGTGCGCGCCGCGCACGCGTGGCCGCTTGGGCGCGCCGAAGTCGAACTGACTGATCAGCCACAACCCGTATCGCTCCGCGTACTCCTCGGCCCGGCGGCAGACGGCCTCGATCTCTTCGCGGTTCAGCAACTCGCGTTCGTAATCGAACTGATAGCCGCCCCGCTCCGCGCGGATGCTCGTGTTTTCCGCATAATTGAGTGGCCTCAACACCAGGGCCTCGGCCTCTACCATGCGGCACAATCGGAAGTACGCCTCGAGGTCGCCCAGGTTCGCGCGCATGGGCATGAACACCATCCGCACCTTGGGCAGGCCGTTCGCCCGGCGCCGCGCCTCGCGCAGGAACGTGAGGCCCGCGACGACCTCGTGCCAGCGGTCGTTCCTCAAACGCCCGTAGACCTCCGGCGAGGCCGCATCGAGCGATATGTAGAGAAGGATGGGCTGGCCCGCGAGCGCGCCCACCGTCGCTGGCGTGAACGCCTGCCCATTGGTCGCGATCTCCGCAACCTTGTCACGCGTCCCGAGCAGCCTGGCGATCTCCGCGAGCCGCGGATGCAGCAACGGCTCTCCGAACGAGCAGTTGATGAGGCTCTGCGCCGCGTCGAAGAACGGGCCGTACTCCAGCAGCGTCCGGTCGTCGACAATGGCGTTCACGTCCTCGCCTTCGAGGCTCTTGCACTGATCCCACCAGCAATACACGCACGGCGGCTTTATGTTGCACTTGCCGTACAGGTCGATGCCGAGGTTGAGCGGGAACGATGCCAGGACGGTGCTGCCTGCTTCGAGCTCCGCGCGGTTGAGCACCGCATTCTCGTGCAGTGCCTCCGTGCGCTGCCGCCGCAACTCGTCGTCGTGAAACTCGAAAGCGCCCACCCTGGCGCCCAGATCGATGCGCGAATCGTCCGGATGGTACGAGGACGGCAGCGCCTTGTTCAGGCGAAATGTCAGCGCCACATCGTCGTCTCGGGACGCGGGCACCTCGAACGTGTAGTAGTTCCAATACCTGGCCAGCCCCAGATGCATCACGGCGCGGCCGTTCGCCGTGATCGTCATTACCTGAGACAGATCGTGGAACTCCGAGAAGATCGGCAACGTGCAGAACCGCCGCCCCCGGTGCACGCTCGCGGAGATCGTCAACCGGGCCTCGAGTCTCATCCAGCGGAAGGGAAGGTAGTCCTGCAACTCCCAGCGGTCCCACCCTTCCCCGTCCTGGGGCAGGTATCTCGCCGGCGAGGCTGGTTCAGTACCGCTCCCTACGCGCTCAACGGTGACGCTGCCGGAAACAGTCGATCCGGCGTGCTCAGCCTGATGAAGAGCGCAGGCCTTCTCGTAACGCCGCGCATCGTCGTGCAGATCTAGCGAACCTGCCCGAATCGCCAGATCGCGCCAATCGGATGGGTGGAAATCCGCAGGCAGCAAGGCGTCTACGCGCAAGGTCAGCTCGAGAGGACCGTGCGGCGTCTCTGGCGCGAGCGCCGCAGATCCGCCAGGTAGCGCGAACTCGTACACGTGCCAGCGTTCGAGCAGCGGCAGCACCGCCACTACGTCGGTACCCGCGCTTACCGTCAGCGCATGCGAACCGTCCGGGAAATCGGCGGACACGGGAAGGGCGGCAAACCTGCGGCCCGCACACAGGGGTGCCGGCACGATGAGCCGCGCCTCCAGTCCCATCCACCGGAACGGAAAGTACTCTCCGAACTCCTGCTCGTACCAGCCCTCGGCGGGGACGGCGGCGTCCAACCCGTTCACGTCGATCACGTCAATGCTGCTAACCATCACGCCGAGGACTCGCGTATCTCCGGGCGCGGCCTGCGCGCGGTCGAGCTCGAGCACGAGGTCCGCGTCACCCGCCTGGCCGATTGGAAACAGACAGTCGGAGAAATGTGGGCGAATCGTGCGCTGCCCGGCCACCTGCCCGCTGATCGAGACGGTCAGAACGGGCCACGAGCCAGCCGGCCAGCCGTGCCCCGCAGTGACCCGAAGATACGCGGTTCCAGAGGACGGAACGCCGGTGATGCGACACCGCGCCTGCCGCCCCATCCAGCGGAACGGGCGGGCACCGTCACGCTCTTCCTCGTACCATCCTTCGCCGTGCGAGATCGTCGCTGTCACTGCCATGTTGGAGTCCGAACTGTACCGGCCGGTCGAGGCCGTGTCAAACTCCGGTGCGCTATGGCGTGGACGCCGGCTCATCGGTTCCCCACACGATCCAAATTCGGTGCGCCTCGTTTAATCGCACCAACGTCCGGCGCCGCGCTCGTCACACGCTGCAGACTCGTCCGGCCTCGACGCGATTGACACTCCCAACCAGCTGAACCAGAATCGAGCCGGAGATTTCCGCCAGGCCCTGCCTCCGGAGCCTGGCCGCGACGCGTTCCCGCCCCGGTTCTTCAAGAGAGGACTCGATGCGACGACTCTTCATACCGCTGCCGCTGTTCCTCCTGCTCTGGGTGATCGCGTTCGCCACGCTGGCCGGACAGACGGGCCAGGCGCCCAAACCGCCCGCGGGGGCCCCGGCGCCGGCCACTACACAAGCAGCGAAGCCCGCCGCGCCTCGGGCACTAGCGCAGGCTCCGGCATTCGACCTGACGAAACCAACCCTGTTCGTGGTCGGGTACGCGCATTTGGACACGCAGTGGCGGTGGGACTACCCGACGACGATACGCGAGTACCTGTCGAAGACCATCCGCGTGAACTTCGACCTGCTCGAGAAGTACCCGCATTACGTCTTCAATTTCAGCGGCTCGAACCGCTACCGGATGATCAAGGAGTACTACCCGGACGACTTCGCGAAGATCAAGAAGTACGTCGCCGCCGGACGCTGGTTCCCGTCGGGGTCGTCGGTGGAAGAGAACGACGTCAATTCGCCGTCGGCCGAGTCGATCATCCGGCAGATTCTCTACGGCAAGGAGTACTTCCGTCGCGAGTTCGGCAAGACGAGCGCGGAGTTCATGCTGCCCGACTGCTTCGGCTTCCCCGCCTCGCTGCCGAGCATCCTCGCGCACGTCGGCATCAAGGGGTTCTCGACGCAGAAGCTCTCGGCCAGCTGGCAGCCGGCGCCCCACGTGGGCGGTCCCGACTCGCCCGAGAAGACACCGCTGGGGATTCCCTTCAACGTCGGCATCTGGGAAGGGCCCGACGGCAAGACCGTCATCGCCGCGCTGAATCCCGGCGGCTACGGCAGCTCGATCGGTTACGACCTGAGCAAGACGCCGCCGCCTCCCCCGCCGCCCGATCCGGCCCAGCCGAATCGCCAGCCGCGTCGTGAGACCGATTGGCCCGCGCGCATCGACGTCAACGGCAATCTCACCGGCGCGTACACCGACTACATGTATTACGGGACCGGCGATACCGGCGGCGCGGCCACCGAGAGCTCGGTCAAGTTCATGGAAGCGATCGTCACGAAGAGCAAGACGCCCATTCCGCCGCTGCCACCCGCGCAGGGAGGCGGACGCGGAGGCCAGACCGCACCTCCGGCGCCACCCTGGCCGGGCGAATCAGTTCTCGTCGGCGACGGTCCGGTGAAGGTCGTCTCAGCCACGGCCGACCAGATGTTTCTCAACATCAAGCCGGAACAAGCGGCGAAGATGCCGCGCTACAAGGGCGACCTCGAGCTCATCAACCACTCGGCCGGCTCCATCACGTCGCAGACCTACATGAAGCGCTGGAACCGCCAGAACGAAGTGCTGGCCGACGATGCGGAGCGCGCGTCGGTGATGGCGGACTGGCTGGGCGGCCGCCCGTATCCGCTGAAGCGGCTCACCGACGCCTGGACGCTCGTCATGGGCGGCCAGTTCCACGACATCATCCCTGGCACGAGCATCCCGAAGGCGTACGAGTACTCGTGGAACGACGAAATCCTCGCGTCGAACCAGTTCGCGAGCGTGCTGACGAGCGCCACCGAAGCCATCGCATCCGCGATGAACACTCAGGCGACCGGCGCGGCCATCGTCGTCTTCAATCCGCTGAACATCGAGCGCGAAGACATCGTAGAAGCGACGGTGGACCTCGCCGGCGCCTCGCCGGAAGGCGTACGCGTTGTTGGTCCGGACGGCATCGACGTGCCGGCCCAGATGACGGCGCCCGGCAAGGTGCTGTTCGCCGCGAAGGTGCCGCCGGTTGGCGTGGCGGTGTTCGACGTGCAGCCGGCCGGCGCCGCCAGGGCGAACGCCGAAGTGAAGGTGACGCCCGACTCCCTGGAGAACGCGCGCTACCGCCTGAAGATCGACGACAACGGCGACATCGCCAGCATCTTCGACAAGCGCCTGAACAAGGAACTGCTGTCGGCGCCCGCGCGTCTCGAGATCAAGACCGACAATCCCGCGCAGTGGCCCGCGTGGAACATGGACTACGAGGACCAGATGCGCGCGCCGCGCGCGTATGTCTCCGGTCCCGCGAAGATCCGCGTCGTCGAATCGGGGCCCGTTCGCGGTGCGCTCGAAATCACGCGACAGACCGAAGGGTCCACCTTCGTCCAGACGATCCGCCTGGCGGCCGGCGACGCCGGCAATCGGATCGAGTTCGCCAACGCGATCGACTGGAACACGAAGGAATCGCACCTGAAGGCGGTGTTCCCGCTGACCGCGTCGAACGAGGAAGCCACCTACAACTGGGACATCGGCACAATCCGCCGGACGACGGACATCGAGCGCCAGTTCGAGGTGGCGTCGCACCAGTGGGTGGACCTCACCGACAAGGGCGGCGCGTTCGGTGCGACGATCCTCACCGACTGCAAGAACGCCTCGGACAAGCCGAACGATCACACGCTGCGCCTGACGCTCGTCCGCACGCCCGGCACCCGCGGCGGCTACGAGGACCAGGGCACGCTCGACATCGGCCACCACGAGTTCGTCTACGGCTTCGCTGGCCACGCCGGCGATTTCCGGCAGGGTCAGACCGATTGGCAGGCCGAGCGCCTCAACCAGCCGCTCGTCGCCTTCGCGAGCCCGAAGCACGACGGGCGCCTGGGAAGATCGTTCTCGCTGCTCAAGGTCAGCAACGGCCGCATTCGCGTGCTCGCGCTCAAGAAGGCCGAACAGACCGGCGAGTTCATCGTCCGCCTGGTGGAACTCGACGGGACGAAGCAGGACGATGTGCGGTTGACCTTCGGCGGACCGGTGGTTGCGGCGCGTGAGGTGAACGGCGCGGAGGAACCGGTCGGGCCGGCGAAGGTGTCGAATGGAGTGCTCGTCACCAGCTTCACGCCGTTCCAGCCGCGCACCTTCGCGGTCACGCTCGGGCCGGCGGTCGCGCACGTGGCCGTGCCGATCTCGCGCCCGGTCGCGCTGCCCTACAACCAGGCCGTTGGCAGCCACGACGGATCGGTGTCCGAAGGCAACTTCGACGGCAACGGACGCACGCTCGCCGCGGAGATGCTGCCGGCCGACCTTGCCTACGGCGCGATCCACTTCCACCTTGCACCCGCCGCCGGGGTGAAGCCGAACGCCGTCATCCCGCGCGGGCAGGCGATCGCACTGCCGCCGGGAACATTCACGCGCGTCTACCTGCTGGCCGCCGCGACCACCGACGGGGATCAAAAGGCCACGTTCAGGATCGACGACACGCCGGTGGACCTGTCGATCCAGAGCTGGGGCGGGTACCTCGGCCAGTGGGACAACCGGGTCTGGAAGTCGCACGACGAACCGGTGCCGCCGCGGCCCGGCCAACCCGCGCCAGCGCCTGGAACGCCGCCGCGCATGCGCACCGTGCAGGAAGTCGCCAGCATCACCCCGGGCTTCACCAGGCGCGCGCCGGTGGCGTGGTTCGCGTCGCATCGTCACGCGCAGGACGGCACGAACGACCCGTACGCCTATTCGTATCTCTTCGCCTATGCGATCGACGTTCCGGCGGGCGCGAAGACGATCACGCTGCCGCTCAACGAACGCATCCGGATCATGGCCATCACGGTGTCGAACGAAGGCGGCCAGGTGCTGCCCGCGCAGGCGCTGTACGACACGCTGGTCGGTAGACAGTAGACAGCAGACAGTAGACAGTGGACGGTATCGCGGCACCACAAGGACGTCCATGAGACAAATCCTGCAGCACCACAAGCAGTACCTCCTGACCGGGGTCTCCTACGTGATCCCGATGATCGCGTGCGGGGGCATCCTCATCGCGACGGCGATTGCCCTGCTCACCTTCCTGTATCCGCACGCGATGACGCCGACCGGCGGCCCGGACTTCTCGCAGGCTCCCGCGCTGAAGACCGTCCTCGACATCGGCGTCGCCGCGTTCACGATGGCGCTGCCGGTGCTGGCCGGGTTCATCGCCTACGCCATGGCGGGCAGGCCCGGGCTCGTGCCGGGGCTCGTCGGCGGGTACCTGGCGGGCACGACCAATGCCGGGTTCCTGGGTGCGTTGCTCGCGGGCCTGCTGGCCGGCCACATCGTGAACCTGCTGAAGAAGATGCCGGTGCACAAGTACGTCCGGCCGATCCTGCCCATCATCATCATCCCCGTCGTCTCGAGCCTCATCGTCGGTGTCGTCATGCTGAAGCTGGTCGGCGTGCCGATCGCGGATTTCATGAAGGTGCTCGGCGCGTGGCTCAACACGATGAACCACGGCAACGCGATCGTGCTCGCGGCCATCCTGGGGGCGATGATCGCGTTCGACATGGGAGGGCCCGTCAACAAGGCGGCGTTCTTCTTCGGCGTCGCCATGATCAAGGAAGGCAACTTCGGCGTCATGGGCGCCTGCGCGGCCGCGATCTGCACGCCCCCGCTCGGCCTCGCGCTCGCCACCCTGATGAGCCGCAAGCTGTGGTCCGAGGAACAACGCGAGTCGGGCCTCGCCGCGCTCGGCATGGGCATGGTCGGGATCACCGAGGGTGCCATTCCGTTCGCGGCGGGCGACCCGGTCCGCGTGATACCCTCCATCATGTTCGGCTCGATGGTGGCCTCGTCCATCGCGATGCTCGGCGGCGTGGGCGACCACGCGCCGCATGGCGGGCCGATCGTCCTGCCGGTCGTCGACCATCGCCTGACCTACGTCATCGCCATCATCGTGGGCGCGATGGTGACGGCCGTGACGATCAACCTGGTGAAAACGCTGACGGAGAAAGCGGCGGCCGAGGGACAGCGGCAAGCCTAGGTACGTTGTCAGAGCCGGAGTCCGGGAGCGTCGGTCGCGCGAGCGCGGGCGCAGCCGAGGTTCTCGACGAGCCGCGGCCGTGCCCGTGCTCCGCGGTGTCCGAGGCGAACCAGACCGAACGTCGACAATCTGACAAAGTAGTGCTAGGGTCGAACACGTTCTCAATCGGCGCCCAGACCCAAGGAGCGATTCGATGAAGATCGTCGCCGTGACCGCGTGCCCCACCGGGATCGCCCACACCTACATGGCCGCGGAGCAGTTGGAGAAGACGGCGAAGAAGCTCGGACACGCGATCAAGGTGGAGACCCAGGGCGCGATGGGCATCGAGAACGAACTCAGTCAGCAGGACATCGACGCCGCGCAGGTCGCGATCTTCGCCACTGACATCGCGTTGGAACGTGCGGACCGCTTCGCACGTATCCGTACCATCCAGGTGCCAGTGCAAGCGGCGCTCAAGAATCCGGAAGCGATCTTCGACAAGATCTGACACAGGGAGTCCGGAGTCCGGTGTCCCATGCCGCGCGACGACTTCGGAGACGTCGGACGCGCCCGAGCGGCCATGCTCGAATACACCTTCACCTGTCCCCTGCCAAACGGCGTGCACGCGCGTCCGGCCAGCGCGCTCGAGGAAGCCGCCCGCCCGTTCGCCTCCGTCATCTCGATCCTCAATGAGCGCACCGGCCAGGCGGCCAACGCGAAGAGCGTCCTCGGCATCGTCGCGACCGACATCCGCCTCAACGATTGCTGCCGGCTGACGATCACCGGTCCCGACGAGCGCGGCGCGTTCGACGCGCTCACGACGTTCCTCGCGCACCACTTCCCGCACTGTGATGATGCCCTGCCGGTCGTCGAGACGGCACCAGGCGACCTGCGCCTGCCCCGATTGCTGGCGGAGGCTGGCGCCGGGATTCGCGCCGGCGTCGCCGTCGTGGCGGGGATCGGCGAGGGCCGCGCCGTCGTCTTCCGCGGCTTCGCCGTACCCCCGTCGATGCCCCTGACGGGCATCACGAACATTTCGTCCGAAGTCGCACGCGTGGACGGCGCCATCGGCGCGCTGTGCCGCCGCTACGATTCGCAGATCGAGCGCGCGGCGGGCGTCGAAGCGCTCGTGCTGAAGGCGCACCGCGCTATCGCCCGCGATCCCGAATTCACCGAGCAGCTGCACGCACCGATTCGCGCGCGCGGCGCGACCGCGGCCGGCGCGATCCTCGACGCGGAAGCGCACTTCACGGCCATGCTTCTCGCGACCGGCAGCGCGCTGTTACATGAACGCGCACTCGACATTCGTGATGTCTGCCTCGAGGTGCTGCGCGAGGTGTACGGCGACGCGGTCCAGCGTGGCGACGTGACATTGACCGAGGATTCGGTCTGCGTGGCCGACAGCCTGACACCCTCGCAGTTCCTGGCGCTGGACCGGCGGTACCTGAAAGGCCTCGTGCTCGCGCATGGTGGCACGACGTCGCACACCGTGATCCTGGCGCGCTCGTTCGGCATCCCGACGCTGGTGGGCGTGAATGACGTGGCCACCGGAACCGGCGGTTCCACATCTGAGGGAGAGCGCATCATCGTCGACGCCGATCTTGGGGTCGTCGTCACCAGGATCACCGATGGCGCGCGCCGCTACTACGACCTGGAGCGACGCCGCCTGGCCGACAGGCGCGGGCGACTTCGCCGCTTCGCGGAACAACCCGCAGTCACCGCCGACGGCTGGCGGATCGAGGTGGCCGCCAACATCGCGACCGCGGACGAGGCGGCACCCGCCTTCGCCGCGGGCGCGGAGGGCATCGGCCTCTTCCGCACGGAAATGCTGTTCGTGGACCGGGACGAAGCGCCGTCGGAAGACGAGCAATTCGCGCAGTACTGCCGGGTCCTCGCCGTAGCGGACGGCCGGAGCGTGATCATCCGGACCCTGGACGTCGGCGGCGACAAACCGATCGCCTACCTCAATCTCCCGAAAGAGGACAACCCGTTCCTGGGCTACCGCGCCGTCCGGCTCTACCCGGATTTCGACGCGATCTTCCGGGCGCAGATCGCGGCGCTCCTGAGGGCCTCCGCGTTCGGGCGCCTGAACGTGATGATCCCGATGGTGTCGTGCGTGGAGGAAGTGCGCTTCGTCCGGCAGGTGGTTGCCGATGAGCAGGCGAAATGCGCGCTGGCGGGCATCGGCTTCGACGCGTCGATGCGGCTGGGCGCGATGGTCGAAGTGCCGTCGCTCGCGTTCCTGCTCGACCGCGTGTGCGACGAACTCGACTTCTTCAGCATCGGCACCAACGATCTGCTCCAGTACTTCATGGCCGCGGACCGGACGAACGCAAGGCTCGCGGACCTCTCCAACCCGATGAACCCGGCGTTCCTCGCACTGCTGCAGAAGATCGTCGCCGCGGCGCGCGCGCGGGACAAGTGGGTGGGCCTGTGCGGGGAGATGGGCGGCGACATTCGGTGCCTGCCGCTCCTGGTCGGTCTCGGCCTCGACGAGATCAGCCTGGCGTCGCCGGCCATCGTCGCGACCAAGGCCGAGCTCGCGTCCCTCTCCGCGCCGGCGTGCGCGGACCTGCTCAACGAAGCACTCGGCTGCTCCACCGCGCGCGAAGTCGAAACGCTCGTCGACCAATTCGCGCAGACCCGGCCCGCGCCTCTCGTTGAACCGGATCTCGTCGTGATGGACGGCACGGCCCGCACGAAGGAAGAGGCAATCAAGGAGATCGTCGATCGCCTGTATGTCGCCGGCCGCACGGACCGTCCGCGCGAGATCGAGCACGCGGTCTGGAGCCGGGAGACGGTCTATTCCACCGGGTTCGGCCACGGCTTCGCGATTCCCCACTGCAAGACGGACGCGGTTTGCGCCAATTCCCTCGCGGTTCTCAAACTGGAGACGCCGGTCGCGTGGGGCTCGCTCGACGACAAGCCGGTGGGCGTCGTGCTGCTGCTCGTGGTCCGCGAATCGGACCAGGGGACCGGACACTTACAGGTGCTGGCCGCGCTGGCGCGCAAGGTGATGCACGAGGACTTCCGCGATCATCTCGCGCAGGAACGGGATCCCGAGATGATGTGCCGCTTCCTGACCGCGAGCGTCGGCGCCTGACGCGCGGCCGCCGGAGCTGGCACGCATGGCGGGCTGCGTCCCATCGCGGCAGCGCGACACCCGTGCCAGCCCCGACGCGCGTCCGTGACCGCCGCCCAGCCTTGCTAGACGCCCGCAGCTTCGGAGTCCGCAGCCAGTCGGCGGGGACGGCTCCAGCGCGCCGTCATGCGCGACACCACCGGCAGAAGGACCATGCCCGTCGCGGCCGCAAGGGTCTTGAAGGGAAATAGCAAGGCTCCGGTCTGCGGGTCGTACCAGCGCGCGACGTCGAGCGGGACCACGGCGGACATGATCTGCGGATACGGAATGATCGGCGCAATCCCGAACAACGGCTCTCCCCCGCCGAGGCGCAGGACCAGGGAGACCGCGAACGCCGCGCACGACCCGGCGAGGTTGGCCTTCCGGTCGAACAGCGCGCAGACCAGCTGCGGGAACAGCAGCACGAAGACCAGGTCGCTCGTGAAGAACCAGAGGGCTTGCACGCTTTCGACCTTGAGCGCCAGGATCACGGCCGCGCCGCCGAGCACCGCAATCGACCCGCGCAGGACCCGCTTCAGCACCGGCAGCGACAGATCCGGCCAGAGCAACCGCTTGCACGTGTTCCACCCGAACATCGACGCCGCGGACAGGATCGAGGAACTGAAGCTGGAGGTCACCGCGCCGACGATCGCGCCCAGGCCGAGCAGACCGACGAGCGGCGGCACCATGTGCTTGAACAGCAGCGGCAACGCGTCGGCAGGCTGCACAGCGAGCCGGGCGGCGAGATCGGCGGGCCAGGCGTAGGCGAACACGCACAGGCCGAGGAGCAGCGGCGGCACGGTCAGCCCGATGGTGAGCACGCCGGACAGGATCGAGTGCCACTGGGCGCGCCCGGGCGTCTGGCACGCGAGCACCCGCTGGAAGTAGCAGTTCCACGGGATGCCACCCAGCATCAGCATCAGGCTCACGTCCCACCACGACACGATCGACTGTCGCGTCCAGAAGGCGCCGTGCGCGGCGAGCGGCGGCAGCAGGCTGCTCTGATCCGGTCGCGCGGACGCGTAGGTCGCCCATGCCGCGTGCAACCCGCCGACGGCGTGCAGCGCGGGCGGCAGCGCCACGGCCAGGCCGAGCACGACGAGCGACAACTGGAACACGTCCGTGTAGGCCACCGACCACATGCCGCCGATCATCGTGTAGAGGGTCACGACGACGGCCGACACCAGGATCGCGGTGGTGAGGTCCGTCCCCAGCACGACACCGAAGGTGGAGCCGAGCGCCACCAGCAGTTCGGCGCTCCAGAACGTCTCGGCCGCCATCGCGGGCACCGACAGCACGGCGGCCCACCGCTTGCCAAAACGCGCTTCGAAGGGATCGACGAGCGTCGTGAACCCGCACGCCCGCATGCGCCTGGCGAAGAACAGCCCACCGAGGATCAGGCTGACGCCGTAGCAGACGCCACCCTGGATGCCGGACGCCAGGCTCGACTTGTAGACGCCTTCCGCGGTCCCGAGCAGGTAGCCGCCGTCCACCCACGTTGCCGTCATCGTGAGCGTGGCCACCCAGAGCGGCATCGCCCGACCCGCGATGATGAAATCGGCGGCCGTGCCGGCCTTGATTTTCCGGGCCGCCAGCCAGCCCACGGCGAAGAACGAGGCGTACATCAGCGCGATGGTGAGGAGCGGCATGCGAGCGTGGCCGTTGGTCGTTAGTTGTTAGTTGTTGGTTGTTGGTCTTAGTCGTTGGTCGTTGGTCGTTGGTCGGCGGGAATCATACCTGAACGCGGCCGCGTTCAGTGTCGGGGATTGTCGCCGGTAGGCTGCAGATCGTCGTCCGATCGCGCGAGCGGATTGCGGCCGAACGACACGAGGAACGGTTCGGCGCCGTTCTCGCCGATCGTGTAACCGGTTGCGAAGTAGCCGCGCGCGTCGGCGCGCACGCGGATGTAATCGCCCCAGACGACGGTGGAGGTCGGCACGTCGCCCTTTCGGCTGTAGGCCATCGTCCATTTCAGCTGTCCCGCGGCGCCGTCGGCCAGCCCGATGGCGTGGGCGGGCGGCTGCGACAAACAGAAATAGAACGCGGCGATGCCGAGGCCCTCGCCCTCCGGCGCAGCGGCGCCGTACTGCCACGCGCACCGGCTGTCCCACAACAGCGGTCGGCCGGTCACCGCGAGCGCCTCCAGGTCGAAGGTAACCGCATCGATGTACGGGTTGGGAAAGCCGCCGCCCTCGCGCACGTTCCACAGGAAGCCGACCTCGCCGCGGCCGTTCTGCTGGCGTACCCAGCCTGACGTCACGCGGCCATCGGTCCGCGCACACGGGTTGCCGCCTCCCGCCACCGGGCAGCGGCCGGTGCGCTCGGTGAAGGTCCACGCGGGCACGCTTCGGTCCGCGTAGTACAACGTCGACGACGACTCCGGCTGCACGTACACGCGGAAGATGCCGGTCGGTGCCCCGCCGCCCGCCTCCAGGGTGTCGCCCAGGTACATCGTCGTCGTGGCGCCATTCTCGACCGGCGTCCACGACCAGCCCTCGTCGCTCGTCCAGTAGGTGTACCGGAACGCGGCGCACCCGGCCAAATCGTCCAGCGGCATCCGGAACAGAATCATGCGCGGCGATGCGAAGCCGGCACCGGTGACGACCAGCGTCGAAGAGACGTAGAGGTAATGATCGCTCAACGCCAGATGCGGGTAATCGAAGTTGAACGTGTTCCAGGCGGGGTCGACCTCGCTCGGCCTGAGCGTATAGCTGCACCACGAGGCCGCGCGGTCGGTCGAGACGCTGAGCCTGAAACTGTTCTCGCTGCGACCGGGTAATTGCCCGCCCTGGCGGTACCACGCAAACAGGTGGCGATGCGGATCGTAGACCGTGTCCTGATCGGAGGTGAACGTCGGGAAATCAGCGTACGGGTTGACGTAGGTCCAGGATGCGCCCTCGTCGGTCGAACGCGCGGCAAACCAGTTCCCGGTCATCCACATCACCGAGTCGCCGATCGCGAGCGACGGTTCGGCAACCATCCGGACAGCAAGCCCGAATGTCGAGGGCACCAGCGGCAGGACCCGGGAGAGGACGCCGGCGGCGGCGGCGCCCGGGCCGGCACTCGATGCCGCCGGCCCCGACGCGATCTCGCGAGGCACGACCTCCGTCCCCGCGAGCGGGCCCGCGGCCTCATTCGCCGGGATCACGCCGGCGAGCCGGCCCGCCCACGTCGAGGACAACTTGTCGACGCCGAGCCGGCTCACGTCGAGTTGCTCCGGCGTCAGCGATTCCGCCGTCGTCATGAAGGCAGACGCGACGACCTGCGGAGCCGCCATGACACCCGTCTGGTTGGGGATCTCTTTCAGATCGCCGGCGATGGCCGGCGGCGGGACGATCTGCTGCGCGTGCAGGCGCACCTGAGGATCGAACCCCTGGGCGAGACCCAGGAAAACGATCGTGGCCGCGCACGTCAGCGCGAGAACCGCGACATCGCGGGGCCGCCATCGTGCCCGAACGCGGGGGGTGCGTCGCATGCCACCTCACTGCGGTTCTCGGACGCCGGACCAGACGAGTTTAGCCGGGAACGGCCCAGGTATGAAAGGGGGGCCTACTGCCAGCCGCCACGCGAGGACGTGCCGAGAGGTTCGGCACCGGGATTGACTTGAATTTCTCCAGCTGCTCGGGCGTGAGCAGCGACTTGATTTCGTCGACGCGGTTGGCGATTTCCTTCTGCCATTCCTGGCGCCTGGCGATCCGCTCCTCGACGTCGCCGACGTCCACGCCGCCCTGGTTCTCACCGCCAGGGGCCCCGCCCCATCGCCCGCCGCCCACGGGTGTCCGGCCACCGCCGCCGAAGCCCGGCGTTCCGCGCTGCTTGTCAGCCTGCCTGACGAGATCCTGGATCCGATCGACGTCCGGCTTGATCTTCCCCTGCTGGTCGGTCGTGAGATTCAGGTACTTCGCGATGTCCTTGAACTTCGTCTTGCCGAGATCCGGCGTCTTGTCGGCCGCCGCGGCCCCGCCCAACCAGAGGAGCACGCACAGGCCCGAAAAGAACATCGTCTTGCGGATTGCCATCGGAAGGCTCCAGGCTTCGGGGTTAACGACCAACGACTATTTGTGCCCCCAGAGCAGTTCGAGCACCGTCCCATAGAACCGCGGGATCGGATTGTAGAGCGAGCCGAAGTCCGGCCGGGCGATGTCGCGCTGCACGTCACGCTCGGTGTGTGCAGACACCAGGCTGTAGACCTTGATCCCGATGCGCGCCGCCGGCAGATGCTGCCCCAGGCTGAACACCTTGTTCACGTACAGATCCAGCGAGCCAAACCAGGGGTACCGGAAGCTGTTCCGAGGTCCGACGTATGTCCAATCCTCCCCGATCGCCGAGTATGGGAACCCGTCCCGGATCTCGACGAACGGCGCCAGCGTGATCTCCAGGGGGAGCCGCACGAGACCCCACGCCAGCACCCGGTTGGGAACGTCGGCGGGCAGCGGGCCGATGGCGTCGGCTTGGACGAACGGCTCGCGGGCGATGCCCTCGATGAGGTCGAAACTGTTCAGGTTTCCGCGCGTCTGGGACCGGACGTACGAAACGTACAGCTCGTTTCCGCCCTGCGGCGCGCGGTAGGCGAGCGTCGCCTCGATGCTGCGCGAACGCGACGTGCCGGTGCTCTCGAGCGCGAGCAACCCCGACACGTCCGAAAGCGCGATCGGGTTGACGATCGGTTCATCGCGGCCGTGGCGTTCCTGGTACTTGAGACGACCCAGCCAGCTGCTCCCCAGATGCCGGTCGAATTCAAGGTCCCACCGCATCGCAATCGGCATCTTCAACGGACCGTCGATCGCGTTCGTGTAGAGACGGCCCGGTTCGAGCGGCGATCCGGACTGGTCGAAGAACTGAATCACGCGCGGCTGCAGCAGCGGAAAGACTCGCGCCTCGAGCGGCAGCTTGTCGCCGAACAGGCCCACGCTGCCGCCGAACGTCGAGGCGCCGCCGGGCAGCTTCAGCGTCCATGCCACGCGCGGCGAGAACGTCTGTCCGATCGCCGTGGTGCGGTCGTATCGCACGCCGGCGTCGATGGTCAGCGCCCGTGACACCGTCCACGTATCCTGCGCAAACGCTCCGGTCTCGTAAGCGGACGCCTGCAGGATCCCACCCGAGAGAAACTGAATGGACTGGCTCACGGTGCCGTCGCTGCGGAGCAGCTCGACGGGAGCGGCGTTGTCCGTGCCGTCCAGGGCCGCGCGTCCGAGGCTCGTGCCGACCTTCACGAAGTGTCCGTGCGGCGCCGTCCACCCGTACACCGCACTCGTCTCCACCCGGGCGCCGCGCAAATCCTGCCGGTCGAAGTAACTGCCGCGCGTCAGGTCGTGTCCCACCTCGTAGGAATCGTTGCCAGCCGGGGTGAGCGTCAGCCCGGTGCGAATGACGTTCGCGCGCAGTTCGAGCGTCGCCGCGTCGCCGATGGTCAGCCGATCGCCGAGCGCCGCGGTGAAGGCGCGGCGATCGAGCGCCGGAACGGTGTCCGGCGGCGTGAACGCCGTGATGTTCGCACGATCGGTGCTCTGCGGATTGAAGGAGAACGAGGTGTAGACGTGCTGGGCCGGCGAAACCTGGAGATCGAACTGCGTCCAGGTGGCGAGTTCCTTGAACTTCTGATCCAACGAGCCGACCACGGTGTCGTACGGGTTGCGGTCGAACCGGTAGCTGAGCGCCTCCTCGTAGAACAAACGGCTCTTCACGATCGGCCCGCTGGTGCCCGTGTTCGGTTCCCAGTAATCGACGCCCGCGACATGGCCGTCGATGAAGCGCAAGCGCGGAAAGAAGCTGTTCAGCGAGGAATGGAATTGATTGGCGCCGGCGCGCGTGTGGGCGGACGTCACGCCGCCGGTGGCGCGCCCCAGTTCGGCCGAGTAGCCGCCCGAGAAGACGTCCAGTGAATCGACGGCCTCGATCGGCAGGATGAAGCCGGGTTCCCCGCTCACCGGATCGGTCTCGTTGAAGCCATTGACGAAGAGCGCGCCCTGGAGGGCCCGGGCACCGGCCACGCTGATCAATCCGTCCGGTCCGCGCACCACGTTCGGCAGCAGCGGAAGCACATCGTCATACTGGCTGTTGGGCAGCATCCCGCTGTCCATGACTTCGCGCGTGACGGTGACCGGCGCGTCGGGGTGCGGCTGGCCGACGACGGGTGTCGGGGCGTCGCCGGTGACGGTAACCTGTTCCTGGTGCGCGGCGAGACCGAGCGTGATGTCCAGGCTGGCCGCTCCCGCCGCGAGATCGATTGTCTTGGTGACCGCGCCGAAGCCCGCAAGCTCGGTCTTCAACTGGTACCGGCCGGCGGGTGCGGTGAACGTGTAGGTGCCGCCACTGTCGGTGATGGCGGTTTGCGACCGGCCGGATGGTCCGGTGAGCGTAACCACGACGCCGGGAAGCGGGAGACCGTCCGGATCGGTGATGCGGCCATGAAGCGCGCCATCTGCAGCGAATGCAGACACTGAAGCCGCGAGCACAACAATGGCGCACACGAAGAACACGACAGAACGCTTGCGCATCTGCAATGGTACCGACGCCGGGCAGGGACGCGTTTACCCGGCTGGGGATGCGGATAGCAAGAAAAGGGCCGAAAGCCCGGCCATTGCCTTCAGCCAATTACGGGCGCCGGCGCCGGAAGTGCGTTCAAAAGAGGACGCTGGGGTTCAGCCTTGTCGGGCGGCCTGATAAGCTGAACAGCGATGGCTGTGCCTGCGCAGGAACCTACGCACTGTGACGTCGCCATCGTCGGAGCCGGCGCTGCCGGGCTTGCGACCGCAATCTTCGTGCGCAGGCTGAATCCCGGCGCGTCCGTTCACTTGTTTGACAGCGCAAAGGCGCCGGGCGCGAAGATCCTCGTGAGCGGCGGTTCACGCTGCAACGTGACGAACGTCTCGGTCTCCGACGCGGATTTCTGGGGCGGCCCTCGCGCCATCGTTCGCCGCGTCCTCCGCGCCTTTCCCGTTCCGGATACGGTCGCCTTCTTCCGCGGCATCGGCGTCCACCTCCACGAGGAGGCCGACGGCAAGCTGTTCCCCGACACGAACCGAGCGCGCGATGTGCTCGCGGCGCTGCTGGCCGAGCTCTCGAAGGTTGGAGCGGTCCTGCACGCCGCCGACCGCGTGCAGGCCATCGAACGCGCGGACCACGGGCCGTTCCGTCTCACCCGGACGGCCGGCGAGGTCCAGGCAAACCGCGTGGTCCTGGCGACCGGAGGCCAGTCGCTGCCCAAGACCGGCAGCGACGGCTTCGGGTTCGAAATGGCGCGGCGCCTCGGCCACACGATTGTGCCGACGACGCCTGGCCTGGTGCCCCTGCTCCTGGAGAACGGCGCGGGCGAGGATCTCCACCGTGAGCTCACCGGCGTCGCGCAACCGGTCGAGCTCTTTGTCTGGATTGAGAACCGCGTGGCCGTGCGCCTGCAGGGACCGCTTCTCTGGACGCACTTCGGGGTCAGTGGGCCGGTGGCGCTGAACGCCTCCCGCCACTGGCTGCGTGCGCAACTGGAGCGCCGGGCCTGCCGCATCAGCGTGAGTTTCTGTCCCGGTGAGAGCTTCGATGGCGTCGACGCCCGCCTGACCGAGATGGCCGCGAGCAGACCGAAGGCGTCTGTGCAGAACGCGCTTGCCACCATCGTCCCCGCGGCGGTCGCGTCGGCGCTCGCGCGGCGGCTCGGCATCGAACCGCCGACCGACCTGGCGCATTTCCCGCGCGACGATCGCAGGCGCCTGGTCCACGCGCTCACCGGCTGGCCACTCGCCGTCGCGGGGTCTCGCGGTTACGACTACGCGGAGGTCACGGCCGGAGGCGTGCCGCTGACCGAGATCACTCCGTCGACGCTGGAATCGCGGGTGTGTCCGGGACTGTTTCTCGTGGGCGAGATCCTCGACATCGACGGCCGGATCGGCGGGTTCAACTTCCAATGGGCCTGGTCGAGCGCGCAGGTCGCGGCCAACGCACTGGCCCGGCGGACCGGGCAGTAGGCGATCACGGCAAGTCAGCCGCAGATTCACGCAGATTCACACAGATGGCGGGCCGCGCATTCGAGTAGCGCCGGAATGCCGCTGCGTTCGCCTGTAGGTGGGTGACGAGGACTTCGACCGCCGTCGCAAGGCGACGGCCGGGGACAGCGAGGAGCTGTCAAACGAAGACTCCTTGGATCGAATGGAGCCTTCGTTTGACCACCCCTCGCTGTCCCGCGCGGCGGCCGCGCGTCGAAGTCCTGGTGTCCGAATCGGCGGGAATCGGCGAAAATCTGCGGCTGGATCTCATCCGGTGGATGCTGCAGTCCAGCCTCCTCACTTCGCGCGCGAGTCCAGATCGTCCCAGCGCGCGTAGGCGTCGATCAACGCTGCCTTCACCTGGTCCACGCGCGCGAGCGTCGCCTTGATGACCTCGCGCGGTTCCTTGTAGAACTCGGGACCGGCGATCGCGGCGTGCAGTCGCTGCTCCTCCTCGGTGAGCGCCTCGATGCGCGCCGGCAGTTGTTCCAGTTCGCGCTGTTCGCTCCACGTCAAACGCCTCGGCCGCTCCGGGCGCTCGGCGGCAGGCGCCACCGGCGCCTGTTCCTGCCGGATCCGTCCGTCGGTGCGGCCGGTCCCGGCCGCCTCGCGGCTGGCCTGCGCGGCGGCGCGTTGTCGCAGCCAGTCCTCGTAGCCGCCCACGTATTCCCGCACACGGCCATCCCCCTCGAACACCAGCGTGCTCGTCACCACGTTGTCGAGGAAGACGCGGTCATGGCTCACGAGCAGGAGCGTTCCCGTCCACTCGACCAGCTGCGCCTCGAGCAGTTCGAGCGTCTCCAGATCCAGGTCGTTGGTCGGCTCGTCGAGGACGAGCACGTTGGCGGGACGCGTGAACAGGCGGGCGAGCAGCAGCCGGTTGCGTTCCCCGCCCGACAGCGCCTTGACCGGCGACCGGGCGCGTTCGGGCGGAAACAGGAAATCGGCCAGATAGCCGTGCACGTGCCGCTGGCGGCCGTTCACCGTCACCGTCTCGTTGCCCTCGCCGACCGTATCGAAGACGGTGGCCTCGGGATCCAGTTGCTCCCGCTGCTGATCGTAGTAGGCCACCTGCACGTTGGCGCCCAGCCGCACGTCGCCCGCGTCCGGCGCGAGGTCGCCCAGCAGCATCCGCAGCAGCGTCGTCTTGCCCGCGCCGTTCGGGCCGATGAGGCCGATGCGATCGCCGCGCATCACGCGCACGGAGAAATCGCGAATGACCAGCCGGCCATCGAACGCCTTGCCGACCTGCTCCGCCTCGAAGACGACCTGGCCCGACGGATCGGCCCGTTCCACCTGCAGGCGGACCGTCCCGACCTGCGCCCGTCGCGAAGCCCGCGCTTCGCGCATGGCCATCAGCGCGCGGACCCGTCCTTCGTTGCGCGTGCGCCGCGCCTTGACGCCCTGCCGCAGCCACGCTTCTTCCTCGGCCAGCCGCTTGTCGAACTTCTCCTGCTGCACGGCTTCGTTCGCCAGCCATTCCTCTTTCTTCCGGAGGAAGGTCGCATAGTCGCCGGGCCACGACGTCAGCTGGGCGCGGTCCAGTTCCACGATGCGCGTCGCCAGGCGCTGCAAAAACGCGCGGTCGTGCGTGACGAACACGACCGCCCCCGGATAGTCCGCGAGAAACTCCTCCAGCCAGGTGATGGCGTCGATGTCCAGATGGTTGGTGGGCTCGTCGAGCAGCAGGAGGTCCGGGTCGGCCACCAGCGCGCGGCCGAGCAGCACGCGGCGGCGCCACCCGCCGGACAGCGTGTCGACAATCGCCTCCGAGGGCAGATCGAGGTGCGCCAGGACCGACTCGACGCGCTGCTCCACCCGCCACCCGTCGCGCTCCTCGAGTTCGTGTTGCAGGCGCCCGAGCTTGTCGAGCCCCGACTCGGTGGCCGATCCGGCGACGGCGGCGGCCGCGTGATGGTAGGCGGTGACGAGATCGCTCAGGTCCTCGAGCCCCTCGGCCACCACGTCGAACACGGGGCGGTTGGCCGACAGGACCACGTCCTGCACCAGCCGCGCCACGCGCAATCCCGGTTCGCGCCACACCGAGCCGCGATCGGGCGCCAGTTCGCCGCTGATGATCTGCAGCAGGACCGATTTACCGGTGCCATTGCGGCCGAGGACACACACACGCTCGCGGCGATCGATCTGGAGACCGGCCTCGTCGAGCAGCGGCAGGTGCCCGAACGCGATGGACACACGATCGAGGGAGACGAGCGGCACGTTCTGAACCTATCACACCGGGCGAAGCCCTGCGCCCGATCCTTCCGCCGCCTACGCCAGGTGTTCGCCGAGCAGGGCGCGCAGATCGTCCGGGATCGGCACCGTTTCGATCCGTGAGATCCTCGCCGTCACGACGACGTGGTGGGCGACCGCGCACACCACCTGGTCGGCCTTGCGCGTCAGCGTGTGGCGGAACCCGATGCTCCGCTCGCCGATGCGCAACACCTCCACGTCGACCAGGGCGACGTCGCCGTAGCGCAGCGGCGCCTTGAAGTCGAAGGCGATGTGCACGGTCGGCACCCCGATGTCGCGCACCATCGTCAGGCGCGGGTATCCCCCGTCGAGCCGCTCGAAGAGCGCTTCGAGCGCGTCGTGACAATAGTCGCAAAAGCGCCCGAAGAACACGATCCGCGCCGCGTCCACCTCGACGAACCGCACCGGCCGCTCAAACCGAAACACGGTCCCTCCCCTCATTTCTGTAGGCGAAACGCGGCGTTCGGAGTATGATGTCACCGCTTCCCGCTCTGCTCGTCCGCCCGATTGCGAGCCGTCCGGTTGCCTCCTTCACGTTACACGGGAATTCTTGCCGATGCCACATCCTAAGGGTCAGCACGCGCGCGTTCTGCTCTCCTCGGTCTTCGGACCGTTCGCCCAGGACGACGAGTACGGCAGCCGGGCGATCAACCCGGCCGAGCTGTATCACAACCAGGTCACGCGCGAGCAGGGACCGTTCTCGCTGCGCATGTTTCATCGCTCGTGGGGCATCTCGCTCATCCAGCACAACATCCCGGCGCCGTCGACCGTGCTCGACTTCCCCACCCGCGGGTCGTTCGTGCAGGAACTGCAGGCCGGCAACTACGACATCGTCGGCCTCTCCAGCATCATCGTGAACGTGGGCAAGGTGCGCGAGATGTGCCGTCTCGTGCGCGAGCACTCGCCGCAGTCGACGATCGTTGTCGGTGGCCACGTGGCGGCGGTCCCCGGGCTCGAGACGATGATCGACGCCGACGAGATCGTCAAGGGCGAAGGCATCCGCTGGTTCCGGGAATACCTCGGCGCGTCGCCCGATGCGCCGATCGTGCACCCGCCGCTGATGTCGTCGTTCGGTTTTCGCGTGATGGGGCTGCCGCCAAGCCAGGGCGCCGGCAATCCGGCCGCGACGATCATCCCGTCGGTCGGCTGCCCCCTGGGCTGCAACTTCTGCACGACCTCCTCGTTCTTCGGCGGCAAGGGACACGTCACCACGTTCTACGAGCGCGGCGAGGACATCTTCCGGATCATGTGCGAGACGGAGGCCGCCCTCAACGTGAAGACGTTTTTCATCATGGACGAGAACTTCCTGCTGTTCAAGAAGCGCGCGATGGAGCTCCTGGACTGCATGAAGAAACACTCGAAGAGCTGGTCCTTCTTCGTCTTCTCCTCGGCCAACGCGATCGCCAAGTACGACATCCGCGAGCTCGTCGATCTCGGCATCACCTGGATCTGGCTGGGCCTCGAGTCGGCCAACAGCAGCTACGCGAAGTTGAACGGGACCGACACGGTCGCGCTCGTGCACGAGCTGCAACGCCACGGGATCCGGGTGCACGGCTCCAGCATCATCGGCCTCGAACACCACACGCCCCAGAACATCGGCAACGAGATCGACTACGCCGTCAGCCACGATGCCGACTGCCACCAGTTCATGCTCTACACGCCGGTGCCCGGCACGCCGCTCTACCAGGAGATCGCGGAGCAGGGGCGCCTGCTCGACGTCGACCTGGCCGACATTCACGGTCAGTACAAGTTCAACTTCCAGCACGCGGCGATTTCGCGGGACCAGTCCAAGACGTTTCTCGATGATGCCTTCCGTCTCGATTACGAACGCAACGGCCCGAGCCTGTACCGCATGATGCGGACCATGTTCGAGGGCTGGAAGCGGTACCGGCACGACCCGGATCCGCGCGTCCGTGAGCGCGTCGGTTTCGAGGCCAAGCAGCTGCGGACCGGATACGTCGCCGCGCTGTGGGCCATGGAGAAGTACCTGCAGCAGACCAATGCGCAGGTCGCCCTGCGCATTCGCGATCTGCGCCAGGAAATCCACCGCGAGATGGGCATGTTCTCGGCAGTGGTGGGCCGACTCGTGGGACCGGTCGCGCTGTGGACGTCGCGTCGCGAAGTGAGGCGCTATCCGAACGGCCGGCTGCTCGAACCGCAGGCCTTCATCGAACGGCACAACTGGCCGGGCGGCGCCGCCCACCAGGCCGCCGGCGGCTAGCCTCAGGCCGCTGGCTCCAGGCTCCGGCCTCGAGCCTTCGCCCTCCGCCGGCGCGTGCGTCGCGTCGTTGCCCCCGTAACCCCCCCCGACCTCTTCCGCCAACCTCGTCGCGGCAACCCTCTTGCATCTCGTCGGTTCCAGGGAGCCACGTCCATGGGCACCGGCAAGGCGAAAGTTTCGCCCTGCCGTCGGCTCCGGTAAGCGCGTCATGGCGACTGCTGTTGTTCAGCTGGAACTCAACTCCAGGCGAAACGATCTCCTGGTTCCCGGGAGCTATGCGCGCGCGCTCGTTCTTCTCCGGTGGGCGGGCCGTCCGGTCGGTCAGCTCGTGCTGCCGGTCACGGGTGGTCGGATCGCGCTGGCGGTCGTGCAGGACGCCCTGACGCGCTCAGCCACCTGGAACGTCTGGGCGGCGTGGCTGCACGATTCGCTCGGCTGGGACGAAGCGGAGACACGCTCGCCCGCGCCACGCGCCACCGTCGCCGTCTGCACGCGCAACCGCCCGCTCGATCTCAGCCGCTCTCTCGAGGCGATCGCGGCCCTGCCGGACGACGGCCAGGACGTGATCGTCGTCGACAACAACTCGTCGGACGGTTCCACGGCGGATGTGGTCGCGCGGTGGCCGAAGGCCCGCTACATTCGCCATGCCGATGGTGGGTTGAATGCCGCGCGCAACCGCGCCGTGCGCGAAGCGCGGCAGCCGATCGTCGCCTTCACCGACGACGACGCGTTCGTCGATCCTGGCTGGCTGCGCGCCCTCACGCGCGACTTCGAGAACCCCCTCGTCCTCTGCGCGACCGGCCTCACGATGCCCGTCGAACTGGAGACCGAGGCACAGGAACTCTTCGAACGCTACAGCCCGTTCAGCCGCAGCTTCAGGCGCCGCGTATTCGACGGCGCGAGTATGAACCCGATGGCGGTCGGTCCCGTCGGCGCGGGCGCGAACATGGCTGTTTGTCGACGCTCTCGAGGGCGTTCGCCCGCAAACGCGACGAGGGACAGGCGGACGTGCGGATGCTGTCCAAGCACCCGCACCTTTGTGGCATGCTGCCGCTCGGCACTTTCGAACGACACGCCACTCGCGCAGAATCGCGACTTCGTCGCCTGGTCTTCGAACGACCGGCGGCGGCCGGCATGGTTGCCGCTCTCATGGCGAAATCGATGCGCGCACTCGAGGCCACCAGGCTTCGGGGCCGGTGGCTGAATCGACTGAACCAGCTGCTCCATTACTGGTATTGGCGGGGCGTCGCCGACGTCGTTCCCGACTTCCGACAGTTCCAACGTCTGCGGGTCCAGTGCCGGTCGCGCTCCACGTGGCGCCCCGACTGGCTCGACGTCGATCTCTTTGCGGGTCTGGCCACGGCGATGGCTCTCGTCGACACGCGTCGTCCAAACGGAGTATCAGTCCACTATGGCCACGCGCATGTGGGTGACATACCCGCCTTGCCCGGAACGCAACGGCTGAAGGGCCTCCATCTGCGGGCGTCGCTCGCGCTCGAGTTGGCCGAGCCGTTGGTGGCGGCGCTGCGGGAGGCCGGCGTGGTCCCTGGCGAACGCCGACACGACGGGATTGGCGTCGGCGCACTTGTGCCCGACGCCGCCCTCCGGCTGTGAGGTCCGTGACCACGCGCCGCGTGGTCGCGCGACGAGACGGCGCAGGCGCTCGCGCAGATGGGAATCACGGACGTCCTGTTCGACAAGCACGCGTTGCCGCAACTCGAAGCCCGAGGAGTGGACCTGGCCTCGGCGGATTTCCGTGCAGTTGTCTTGAGCGAGGAGTACGAGGACGAAACGGCGATGCTCTATCGCGTGCGCCAGCCCGTCGCTAGGACGGCAGCAGCGAATCACCCGACCCGGAACCGGTGACGAGATCGCGCGCCAGGCAGCGCACCTTCCGCCCCGCGTGCCACGCGAATCTCGCGGGGTCGTATCGCAGGAGCGCAAGCGCGCCTTGCAGCGCCCTCAGGCGCCGTCCGGGCGTTCTGGCTTCGCGGCGGATCGTCTCCACCAGCTGACCTCCATAGAACTCCTTCCAGAAGCGACGACCCGCCGCTAATGCCCGGCGATACCGCTCGTGGCCGCCGATGTACGGTTCCTGGCGGTCGAGCACAGCCAGCGTGAACCGCAGCATCAGCGACGCGTCGGAGGACATGTTGTCCTCGTGGCGGCGGTAGTCCGCGACCACGCGGCGATGAACCGCAAGCCGGCTCATGCGTGCCATGCGCAGGTAGAGGTCGTAGTCCGCGCAGGCATCCACGGCGCCGTCGAAGCCGCCGGTCGCCACGAATGCGTCGCGGCGATACATGACCTGGGCAGGCATCCAGATGAAGTTGCCCCGCAGCAGTTCCAGGTACGCGTCCGGATGAACCCGGCGCGACGGCCCCCAAATCGGACGCGGCTCGCCGGCCGGGCCGATCATGCGACAGCGCCCGACCGCCGCCCCCGCATCCCGGTTTGCCTGCAGGACGGCCACGCCTTCGGCGATGGCATCGGGCGCGAGCCGGTCGTCGCTGTCCAGAAAGACGACGTAGCGGCCGCGGCTGTAGAGGAACCCGATGTTGCGCGCGGACGCCACGCCGCTGTTCGGCTCCCGAATGAACTGAACGCCGGCCCGCCTCCACACCGTGGACGCGACGTCCTCGGTCGATCCGTCGTCCACGACAATGACCTGGATCGGTTCGTATGACTGCAGACGCGCGCTCGCCAGCGCGTCGCCGAGAAAACGCTGCTGGTTGTAGCAGGGAATGACGATGGAAACCAGGGCGTCGGCCTTCGGCGTGACGCCGCGCTCCCCCCGCGCACGCATTACGCGCTCCTCCCTATCCGCTCGCCGCGGCCGGACGCATCCACTTCGTCCTCACGTGCGCCGTCGATGGCACGGCGATACGTCGCAATGACTTCCTGCGGCGGCCCGACGGTGACGACGCGGCCGTGGTCGAGCAGCATGACCCGTTCGGTCAACCGTTCGACGGCCGCCAGGTCGTGCGTGATGATGACGATCGTGGTTCCGGCGCGCCGCATCTCCGCGATGCGGTCGTAGCACCTCGGCTGGAAGGCGGCGTCGCCGACCGCCAGCACCTCGTCCACCAGCAGGATGTCGACCTCGATGTGCGCCGCGATCGCGAACCCGAGCCGCACGTACATCCCGGATGAGTACCACTTGACCGGCACGTCGATGAACTCGCCGATGCCGGCAAAATCGACGATGCGGTCGAACTTGGCGGCGATCTCGCGGCGCCGCATGCCGAGCACCGCCCCGCTCAAGAACACGTTCTCGCGCCCGGTGAGCTCGGGGTGAAACCCGGAACCAAGCTCGATGAGCGCGGCCAGACGGCCGCAGATCCGGATCTCGCCTTCGGTCGGCGCGGTAATCCCCGAGAGCAGCTTCATCAGGGTGCTCTTGCCGGCGCCGTTCGGGCCAATCACGCCCGTCGTCTCACCCCGGCGTACCTGCAGAGAGACGTCTCGCAGGGCCCAGAAGTCGTGCTGCGCGGGAAAGAACCGCCGCCGCCATTCGGAGCCGGACTCCGGGTTCCGGATCCGGTACCGCTTCGAGACGTGCTCGATGCTCAGGTCGATCGCCACCAGTCACATCCGATCCGCGATGGTCGCGTCCACGTACTTGAAGTAACAGTAGGACGCCGGCAGCAGGCCGAAACAGATGAGTGCGGACACCAGCGCAAGGTGCCAGTCGGGAGACATCCCCTGCACCGTGACGCGCCGGAACCCCTCGACGAGCCCGGTCATCGGGTTCAGCTGATACAGCCAGCGATACGCGGCCGGCACCTGGCTGAACGGGTAGATGACCGGCGAGAGGAACATCCAGATCTGCAGCAGCAGCGGCACGGCAAGGCCGACGTCCCGGTATCGCACCTGCACGGCGGCCAGCGCCAGACCAATGGCAAACGCGAGGACGGATATCAGGCCCACCAGCGGAACGGCGAACAGCACCTGCGCGCTCGGCGTCACATGGTTATAGAGCATCAAGCCGACCAGCAGGAGGGATGCCACGAGAAAATCAAAAACCGCGGCGGTCACGTATGAGAGGGGCAGAATCTCCCGCGGGAACCAGACTTTTGTCACGAGCGCCGTCTGGCCGACCAGACTATAGGTGCTGTTGGCCAGGGCCGTGGAGAAGAACGACCACGGCAGCACGCCGGCATACACGAACAGCGAATACGGAATGCCACCGCTCGCCACCTTCGACGAGGTCATCGAGGACAGCAGCGTGAAGATGAGCATGAGCAGCAGCGGCTGCAGGACCGCCCACGCCCAGCCGAGCAGCGACTGCTTGTAGCGCACCTTGACGCGATGCGCCGTCAGCGTCCACAGCAGATCCCCATAGCCCGGCAGGCGCCGCAGGTGGGGCCATAACGAACCGCTGATCGAACCCGGCGGCCGAAGCACGACGGCCCGGCGGTTGCCGGCGATCGACGGAGCAGACCGCCACACGGCACTCGCCGAGGGAGACACCCCGTCTAAGGGAAGATAATTGCCCACGACAGACAACTGTTCTGTTGGAATCCGCCCACTGCAGCGCCTTCAGACACTGTCAGCTTAGTCGCGTGTGGGTTAATGCAACGGAAGGGCCAGAAGCGGGACCGAAGAAGCTGAGCAGTCGTGAGCCGAACACTAGAAGCGGAATCCGGACATCACGTGCAGCCGCATGCCGCCGCCTGGTCGCACGCCGAGGTCGGCGTTGATCTGGAAGATGCTGATTAGCAGAAAGACCCCGCCTCCAAACCCGGAATGGAACCGCGCCGCCTGCAGCGCCGTGCCTCGGTCCACTACCGTTCCGACGTCCGCGAACAAGTCCACGCCGGCGCGGCCGAACGAGAGGGGCGAACTGATCGGCATCCGCAGTTCCACTGACGCGGCAGCCAGCCGATCGCCGGCAAAGCTCCCCGCGCGGTAGCCACGCAAGGTCTCGGCGCCGCCAAGCAGGAATCGCTCGTATGGGGGCAGCAATCGATCGGCGCTGGCCAGTTGCGCGCGAAGCGACACGACGGACTGCCCGATGAAGCCGACGTAGCCGCGCGCATCGATGCGGATCCGGTTGATGGGCCCACCGGTGCGGAAGTCCAGGTGGTCCCATCCGGCCGCGGCAAACACCGCGTTGCGCGGGAACACCGGATCGGCGCGGGTGTCGAGCGTGATGTCCGCACCGTAAGACGTGAACCGGTTGTCGATCTGGCCGAACGACACCGTCGTCAGGCCGCCGTGCGCGCCGGCGCGGACGAACGGCGCGATCTGGCGGCCAATCCCGGCCGTGGCCTCGCGGCGGTCGTCGTCCAACTGATAGAACGGATTCGTGCGCCGCGAGATCGACAACGCCGCGGTGACCCGGTCGATCGGCCCCTTGGCGATCGCCTTCTCGAATTCGGCGGCGGCTCTCTTGCTGCCGCCCCAGGTCAGCGGCACCGACAGGCGGCCGTCCTTTCCGAAGCCGTCCACGAAGCTGACGCGTCCTCCGTAGGTGAAGCCGTAGCCGTCGGTGAAATTGAGGATCGGCAGGAACATGGCGCTGCCGAGCGTCCGGCGTAGCGGACCTAGCGGCGACGCCGTCACGTCCGGCACCGGGTACTCCTGGACGATGATGATGAGGGCGACGTCGCTGTCGGCATCGAGCGACCGATAGCGCTTGCGGATTTCCACGGCCAGGAACCGACCGCTTCGCTCGAGGCGCGCTCGCGCCTCGTCGATGGTGGACGGTGCGAGCGGCTGGCCCAGCGCGAGCCCGGCCAGGCGCACGACTTCCGGGTCCGGCGTGGTGTAGTTGCCGTGCACGCGGATCTCGGCGAGGATCTCGCCTCCCGGCGTGGCCTGGGCGAGGGCGACAGTTGCGTGACGCGAGTCGAAGGCCGTGCCTCGAGCGGCCGCCGTCGAGGCGAGCAGGAGCACGCAGGCCGCCGCCGCCGCGCACGCGCGTACGCCCCGCCGCCTATCGATCGCGGCCGTCACAGCTGCGGATCTTCGCGGCCGTTTCGGCCTTCTTGTAATCATAGAACTCGCGTCCGTACTGCAATCCGTAGCTGCCGGCCGCCAGCGTCAGGCCAGCCTGCACGGTCATCGCGCGCGGCAGCCAGACGCCATCGAGCACCCGCGCCATGGTCATCGAGGCGGTGATCGTATCCAGTCTCACGAGCCAGCGCGCCGGCAGGAACCCGAAGTCGACGTTGTCGAACTTGTATTGAACGATCTGGTACTCGGCCGGATCGATCCACAGCGTGACGAGCGCGACCTTGTTCAGGTCGTGCTCGATCTTCCGCTCCATCTGGTCGTCTTTCGAAGGCGCCTTCGCGCCCTGCCTGCGCGCGTCCTTGTGATCGCCGAACAGATTTGTCGGGTAGTATTCGATGCGAACGACCTCGCGGCCGTCCAGGCGCTCGCGGCCGGCCAGGTAGTAGTTGCCCGCCTCGAACGCGAACTTGAGGAAGAAGGCCTCGGAGACGAAGCGCGGCTCGCCGCGGCCATCCACGAACCCCTGCAGCGCCGCCTCGTCGTCTTTTTTCTCTCCGGGGCTGACGCTCTGGCTCGCGCCTGCGGCCGCGCCCGGATCGCGGTTCGCGCTTGTCGCGTCGGCGGATGACGCTGCTTCTTTCGCGTCGTTCTTCTTGCGCTTCTCCTCCCGTACCTGCTCCTCGTGCAGCCAGTTGTCCTCGTAGCGCCGCCGATCCGCGTCGGGAATGGCGACGCCATCGAACCGGACCGGGCTCCGGATCAGGTAGCCGTCCCGGACGTACCACGAGAACTCGCGGCGCATACCGTGCAGCCGAACGCCGAGCGGCCCCGTCAGGTCGAACCGTTCCGTCTCGCTGAGGATGTAGTCGTGCAACCTCTTCCAGGCTTCGTCGCGGTGCGCGAGCACGCGAGCCATGAAGACGTCGAGATTGCCCGGTTGGGCATTCTGCTGCGGAGGCGGCGCTGCAGCGGTCGCAGCACGCCCGTGGGGAGCGCCCGAGCCGGACACGCCGGGCAGCGTGACCAGCAGGATTCCGGCAAGAAGCAGCGGCAGCATCGCGCGCGATTGGCTGGCAGCCACACGTCCCCCCGGGCGAGTTGAATCGTTGGCAGGCAGGCAGGAAGGCGCCGTCTAAGGAAAAGACGTGACTGGAGGCCACGATGTTCCCGTAGAATCACGTGGCCGCCCCGTCGCGCCTTCACGACGTGCGGCCTCGGTCCGTTTTGCGCGCCCCTGCGCGGGCGATCGTCAAGGAGGTTGGCGTGCGGATTCAGAACGTGCCGTTCACCGTCACCGATTGGAATGATGTCGCGGCCTCGGAACACCCGGGCATTCAGGGAGCGGCATACTGGAAGACCTTCGAGGCCGGTAACATCCGCGCGCGCATCGTCGAGTACTCCCCGGGCTATGTTGCCGACCATTGGTGCAGCCGCGGACACGTGCTCTACGTGCTCGATGGCGAGCTCGAAACCCAACTGCGCGATGGCCGCACCTTCACGCTGACGGCGGGTATGAGCTACCAGGTGGAAGACGACGCGCCGGCGCCCCATCGCTCGTCCACCAGGACCGGCGCCCGCCTGTTCATCGTCGACTGATCTTGAGACTGGCGTGAGAAAAGGTGCCAGACCCCATTTCAATTCTGTAAGCGGAACGGAGACGGGCGCATGAGGCGAGTGGCAGTTTTTTCCATCCTGGCGTTCGCGGCGAGCGCGCTCGCGGCGGCGCCGCAGTGGACGCTGCAGCCCGCGCCGACCAGCGAGCGGCTTCGCGGCGTCAGCGCCGTGGACGAAAACGTCGCCTGGGCGAGCGGCAACAAGGCGACCGTGTTGCGCACCCTCGACGGCGGCCGCTCGTGGCAGGCGCGCTTCGGTCCCACCACCGAAGCGCTCGATTTTCGCGACGTCGAGGCGATCGATGCGAACATCGCCTACGTCCTGTCAATCGGTCCCGGCGAGCAGTCCCGCATCTACAAGACCGTCGATGGCGGGACGACGTGGGTGACCTCATTCAGGAATGCGGAACCGCGGGGCTTCTACGATGCGATCGCATTTTGGAACAGTGAGGCGGGCCTCGCTTTGGGCGACCCCGTGGACGGCCGATTCGAAATCCTTCGCACGACCGATGGCGGCAGGCACTGGATGCCCGCGCCATCCGCATCCGGCGGCATGCCGCCCGCTCTCCCGAACGAAGGCGCGTTCGCCGCAAGCGGCACGTGCCTCGTAGTCCAGGGCACGCGTCGCGCCTGGTTCGCCACTGGCGGCGCCGCCCGCGCTCGCGTGTTCCGGTCGGCTGACGGCGGGCTGACCTGGCAGGCGTCCGACACGCCGCTCGCTGCCGGATCGTCATCTGCCGGCGCCTTCTCGCTTGCCTTCACCGACGACGGCCTGCGCGGCATCGTGGTGGGCGGCGACTACCGCAACGAGGGCGCGTCGAGCGACAACATTGCGGTTACCGCCGACGGGGGCGTCACGTGGTCGCCAGGTCCCGTTCGTCTGCGCGGGTTCCGTTCAGCGGTCGCCTTCGTGCCGGGCAGCCACGGTCGGGCGTTGTTGACCGTCGGGCCCGCGGGCAGTGACTGGTCGGCCGACGGCGGCGCGACGTGGGCGGCGGTCAGCGACGACGGGTTTCATGCCTTGAGCATCGCCCGCGGGGGCAAGGCCGCGTGGGCCGTTGGTGAACGGGGCCGCATCGCAAGATCTGCCACCCTGTCCCGTTAGTGCCCCTCCGCCTTTCAGATTTGAAATGGGGTCTGGCACCTTTTCTCGTGTCGGTCTCAAATGGCGGCGCCACAGCTCGCCGCGTCGGGTGCACGGGCGCGAGTGCTATACCCCCAGATCTTTCAGTCGCTTCTGCCCGACAACCCCATCGCGAGTCCACGTCCGGTAATCGTAGTACGCATCCAGGATTGCATTGTGGACGCTCGCGTCCACACGTTTCCCGGCGTGCGGCCCTGCTGTCAGCGGGACCGCGAGTTTCGGGTGCACGTAGGCATCGTAAGCGCGCGTGCGGCCCTGCAGGTTGTTGACATGGCGCTCGAGGGCGTAGATGCGCTCGCCGCATGCCAGCAGCCCATCCACGTTGTAATCCCGCCCCGTGAGCGCGCAGTACATGGCGAGAAAGAGATCGCTCGTGATATCGCCGGCAAAGAAATCGCACAATCCCAGTGAATCAATCAACGCCTTGCCCACCTGGCTCTCGGCGACGTAGGCCGCGATCTGCCTGGCCTCGGCCAGGCCGCCCTCCTCGGCCTGGATTGTCCAGGCGTAGCTGTGATCGCCGCGGCCGCGATTCGACGTCGCATAGGCCGCGAACATCCCCGGGAACACCTTGGGCTCGACACCTGCATAGCCGAGCCCCGCGAACGCGCTGGTGGCGCAAGAGGCGATCGCGTCACGCTCGCCGCTCGGCCGGCTCGCCGCCACGCGCGCGATCACGTCGTCCGCGGCACCTCCGAGCAGGCAGCCGACATCGCTCGACTGGTAGGCAATCGCGTCGAGCGTGCGCAGCATGTCCGCGGAACTGCCGAACACGGGGGCGCCGGTGAAGGCGCCAAGGAAACCGCGCTCGGTCATCTCCATCGCGGCGGCGATCATGCTGCCCAGCGTCATCGTGTCCAGGCCCAGATCGTTGCAGCGCCGGTTGAGATGAAAGATGGCCGCCCGATCGAGGACGCAGCAGTTGATTCCGAGCGCGATGGTCTCGAACTCCGGCCGCATCCCGTCGCCCGCGAACGGGCCGCCGTCGATGCGCGCCGTCCGCGAGCACTTCACGTGCCGGCATCGGTTGCACACGCGGTGTCGCCCGGCGATCTCGAGAAACGCCGCGGTACCGACCGCCGCATAGTCCGACGGATCGAACGACCCCTCGTCGAAGTTGTGCCACGGCAGGTAGCCGCCGACCGTGCCCATGTAGCGGCCGTCGAACGCCCGGTCCAGCCACCAGGTCGTGCCCGTCGTCGGCCGGAACGACGCGGTGCGCTGGGGATCGAGCACGCGGGTCCGGACCAGTTCTTCCACCGTGCGGCCGAGACGCTCGAACGTCGCCGGATCGAAGGGCCGGACCATCCGGCGGCCGTGCGCCGTTACCGCGACCAGGTTCTTCGACCCGAACACCGCACCGGCCCCACCGCGGCCGAAATTGCGGTGATGATCGCCGGTCAGGCAGGCGAACGCCACGCCGTTCCAGCCGGCCGGTCCGACGGCCATCGTCGACGAACCCGGATATTTCGCGGCGAGGAAGTCGGTCGTATCCGACGCCCCGCGGACGCACGCCTTTCCTCGCGCCGTTTCGAAGAGATCGCGTTCCGCGTCGATGATCTGCACGCCGCTCTCGGTGACGAGCAACCGCACGGGCCGATCGGCGCGACCGTCGATGACCAGATGGTCCACGCCGGCGCGCTTGAGCATATTGGGAAAGATGCCGCCCGCACTGGAATGCGTGAGCAGCCCGTGCACGGGCGTGTGTTGCGCAATCCACGGCGCCGGCCCGGGAGAGCGCGTCAGCGGGCTGATGAACGAACACGAGCCACGTCCCGCGGTCGGCACGGGGGTGTCGTTCAGCGGGCCGGTCCCGATGACGATGCGGTTCGCCGGCGCGAGGGGGTCGAGGATCGGACCGTTGGCGGCGAGATGATCGCGAATCACGCGCGCCTGAACGCCGCGGCCGCCGATGTAGTCGCGGCAGACGGCCGCATCGGCGGGTTCGATCCGCACGGTGCGCTCGGTGAGATCGACCCACGCCCACTTGCCCGTGTACCCGAAGAACCCATTCGCGGGCGAATGCATGCGCCCTCATCCCAGGGGCAAAGGGGCCGGTCGAACGGTGGAGATTCTAGCATCAACGCCCGCGCCCGAACGCGCTGATGAGCGCCGAGTGCCGGGCTAATAACCGGCGGCCAGCCCATGCTTGCGCGGATCGAAGAGTCCTTCCCAGGCCGGCTTCGATCCGGCAATCGTGCGCTTGATGGCCGTCAACGATCCGGTCCCTCCGGGCCTGGTCTTCCAGCCCTTGGCCTCGAGCGCCCTGATCACGTCCGCCGGCACGCCGTCCTTTTCGTACTCCAGCACGTCCGGCAGCGCCTGGTCGTGAATGCGCGGGGCGCCCACCGCATCGGCCAGCGGCATCCGATAGTCGATGGCGTTCACGATGGCCTGCACGACCGCGGTGATGATGCGCGGGCCGCCGCGACCGCCGACGATCATCCACACCTTGCCGGCCGAATCGAGGACGATGGTCGGTGCCATCGCCGACAGCATCCGCTTGCCGGGGACGATGCCATTCGCCTCGCCCTGGACGAGGCCGAACTGGTTGGGCGTGCCCGGCTGCACGGTGAAGTCGTCCATCTGGTTGTTCATGAACACCCCGGCACCCGGAATCCACACGCCCGACCCGTACAGGCTGTTGATAGTGGTCGTCACGCCGACCGCGTTGCCGTTTCGATCGACGACGCAGTAGTTGGTGGTCTGCGTGCCCTCGCTGCCGATGGCCTTCAGCGTCGAGGTGGCCGCCGCCCGCGCGTCGCTGAGGCTCGCGCGCAGCGACTGGGCGTACGCCTTGCCCGTCATCCGCTGAATCGGCATCTTCGTGAACGCGGGGTCTCCGAGCGAGGTGTTGCGGTCGACGAACGCGCGCTGAAACGCCGACGCCAGGCGGTGCAGTCCAAGCGCGCTGTTCCACGCGGGCACATCCTTGTAAGTCTCCAGGATGTTCAGCGTCTCGATGACCGTGACGCCGCCCGACGACGATGGCGGCATCGAGAGCAGGCCGTACCCGCGGTAAGAACCTTTCAGCGGATCTCGCCAGACCGGCTGGTACGAGGCCAGGTCCCTTGCCGTCAGGATGCCGCCGCCCCGCTGCATCTCGCGCGCGATCGCGTCGGCGACCTCGCCGCGGTAGAAGCCGTCGCTGCCGTGCGCAGCGATCTGTCCGAGTGTCGCGGCCAGATCGGCCTGAACCAGGTGCGCGCCGACGGCCGGCGGTTGGCCGCCCGGGAGGAACAGCGCCGCGCCCGCGAAGCGCTTGATGAGATCGGCATTCTCGGCGATCGACGTCCGCAGGATCGCGTCCACCGTGACGCCGTCCCGGGCGAGCCGGATTGCGGGCGCCATCACCTGCGCCCGATTCATGGAACCGTATTTATCGAGCAGTGCCAGCAGGCCGGCCACGCTGCCCGGCACACCGGAGGCGCGATGACCGACCAGGCTCTGGTCGGTTGGCTTGCCGTCGCGGCCGATGTACATCTTCGGCGCGGCGCCGGCAGGCGCCGTCTCGCGGTAGTCGAGCGCGGCTTCCCGACCATCCGCCATCCGCAGAACCGCGTATCCTCCCCCGCCCAGGTTGCCGGCTTCAGGATAGGCGACCGCCAGCGCAAATCCGACCGCGACAGCGGCGTCGACGGCGTTGCCGCCCGCGCGCAGGATCTCGACGCCCGCCTTTGTCGCCAGCGCGCAGTTGGAGGCAACCATCGCGTTCTGCGCCGACGGCGCAGGGGTGCCAGGCCGGTACGTCCAGGCCGACGGGAACGTGGCGATCTCCACGTTCGACGGCCGCCTGCCGGCGTTCTGCGCCTGCGCGTGCAGGCAGACCAGCGCGCCTGTCACGCCGGCCAGCAGAAAGGCAAAGACGCCAATCACGTGCAGGATGCTCGTTTTCGAGTTCATGCGAATGGCTCCGTTCAGGGGCGCCCGGCGAAGAGACGCACCATGATACTGCTGACGACCCGGCACAGACTCCTTCGGTCGTAACGAGGGCTCCTGCCCACTCCGACAGGGGCGTCAGCCCGCCGGTACGCCTACGGTCATCAGCCGCAGATTTGCGCAGATTCACGCAGATGGTAGCCCTTCGCCGCGGGAGCGCCGCGATCTTGGCGCGCCCGAGGGGCGGCGAGGACTTCGACCGCCGTCGCTTGGCGACGGCTGGGGACAGCGAGGGAGGCCGGTGAACGAAGACTCCACTGGATGCAGGGAGCCTTCGTTCGCCGGCCTCCCTCGCCGTCCCGCGCGGCCGGCCATGCTGGCCGGCCGCGCGTCGAAGTCCTGGTGTCTGAATCTGCGGGAATCTGCGAGAATCTGCGGCTGAAGATCCCTCGGGCGCGACCCGACGCCGACACGCTCGGGATATACGTGGCGCACCCGTTGCCGGCGTCGCGGGCAGGGCCACTGCCCCATCGCAATAGCGGCAGCGGACGGGCTGTGCGATCATCAGGAATGGCTGCCGCGCCCCCGACGCGCTTTTGCCCGCAGCTCGCCCTGCTCGTCAAGGCCGTGCCCGACGGCCCCCTGTGGCTCCACGAGATCAAGTACGACGGGTACCGCATCGGGTGCCGGATCGATCGCGGCGAGGTCACGCTCTTCAGCCGCAACAACAAGGATTGGACCGCGACGTTCCCCGAAGTGTCCGCGGCCGCGCGCAAGCTGCGGGCGAAGACCGCCTTTCTCGACGGCGAGGTCGGCATCGTGCTGCCCGACGGTCGCACCAGCTTCCAGGCGCTGCAGAACGCCCTCGCCCATCCCGGTCGTTCTGGTCTCGTGTACTTCGTGTTCGACCTGCTCTTCCTCGATGGCGAAGACGTGTCGGCGTCGCCGCTCGAAACGCGCAAGGAGCGCCTGCGCAAGTTGCTCGAGGCATCCGCACCGTCCGTGTTGCGGTACTCCGATCACATCGCCGGCAACGGCCGCGCGCTCTTCACGCACGCCTGCACATTGAAACTCGAAGGTGTCGTCTCGAAGCGGCGCGACCAGCCCTACCAGCCCGGACGACACGACAGCTGGGTGAAGACCAAGTGCGTCAACCGCCAGGAGTTCGTCATCGGCGGCTTCACCGACCCGGAGGGCTCGCGCGTGGGCGTCGGCGCGCTCCTCGTCGGGTACTACGACGGCGACAAACGGCTGATCTCGGCCGGCAGGGTCGGCACCGGCTTCACCAACAAGAGATCGGTCGAGATGCGGCAACGGCTCGAAGCCCTGTCGACCGACAAGACCCCATTCGCGGCGGGACTCGACACGTGGCTGGCGCGCCACGCACACTTTGTGCGCCCGGAGCTCGTCGCCGAGGTCGCCTTCACCGAGTGGACATCTGACGGCAACATCCGCCATCCGTCGTTCAAGGGACTGCGCCTGGACAAGCGGCCCGTCGATATTCATCGCGAGCAGGCGGACGAACCGCCTGCAAAGACCGCAGGCGTGATGACGCAATCACAGCCCGTGCGATCGAAGGCGGGACCACCGGCCAGGCGAACGGCGGCCACGTCGCGCGCAACCAGCGGGGCGGCGCGAACGAAGCCCGCCGCCGCCGCGCTGCCCGAGGTCGGCGGCGTTCGCATCACGCATCCCGATCGCCTGATGTATCCCGAAGCCGGCCTGACGAAGCTCGACCTCGCCCGTTACTACGAAGCCGTGGCCGACCGGATGCTGCCGCACCTGCGCGGCCGGCCGTTGACGCTCGTGCGCTGCGGCGACGGCCTGCCCACGGGCGACATGCGCGCCGATTGCATCTACATGAAGCACTCGAAGGTGTGGGCACCCGAGGCGCTGCGCCGGGTCCGCCTCCGGGAGCGGACCAAGACCGGCGACTACGTGATTGCCGATACGCTGCCCGCGCTGGTGTCGCTCGTGCAGATGGACATCCTCGAGATCCACACGTGGAACTCGACGTTCGAACATCTCGAGCAACCCGACCGGCTCGTGTTCGACATCGATCCCGGGCCGGAAGCGCCGTGGGCCTGGGTGGTCGAGGCGGCCCGCCTGGTGCGCTCGGTGCTGACGACGCTCGGGCTCGAGAGCTTCGTGAAGACCACGGGCGGCAAGGGGCTGCACGTGGTGGCCCCGCTCGTCCCGTCGATCTCCTGGGATGCCGGCCTCGAGTTCTCGCGCCAGGTCGCCACCGCGATCGTCCGGACGAAGCCGGACCGTTACACGACGAAGTTCGCCAAAGCTGGCCGCGAACGCCAGTTGCTGATTGATTACCTGCGCAACAATCGCACGAACACGTCGGTTGCCGTCTTCTCGACGCGCGCGCGGCCGACGGCGACCGTCTCGGCGCCGATCGCGTGGGACGACCTCACGACGCGCCTGCGTCCCGACCAGTTCACCGTCAAGACGCTTTCGGCGAGCCTTGCGCGCAAGAAACACGATCCCTGGGACGGCTACTGGACGGTGCGACAGAAGCTCACCGCGCGCGCGCTGAAAGCAGTCGCGAGGTCGTGACGGGCCTGGCACCCCTGCGCCGCGGATCCTGCATAGGCCATTAGAGGCGCGCGGAGTAGCATAGGGCATGCGTTTCAAGGTGCTGCTCGTCGTTTCCCTGGTGTCGCTGCTCCTCGCGCACGCAGTCACCGCGCCCCCGGTGTCCGGCCAGCTGGTTGCGGCCGCCGCCAAGGGCCAGGCCGACGCGCTCGTCGCCGTTGCGGACGAAGTGATGAAGGAAGTCGAGGCGTTGCGCGGTTGGACCTTCAAGCAGCCGATCAAGAAGGAACTGACGACCGTGGACGAGATGCGGCAATACCTGGCGCGGCAGGCGGACAAGAGCCTCCCGGCAGGCAAGCTGCAGGTCGCGCAGGCGTTTTTGCGGACCATCGGCCTGCTCCCTCCGGACGCCGATCTGCGCAGTACGTGGATGACGCTGCTCGAGAGCCAGGTGGGCGGCTTCTACGATACCGACACGAAGACGATGCACCTCATCGCGCGGCCTGGCGTGCCGCCGTTCGTCCAGCGCATCATGCTGGCGCACGAGCTCACGCATGCGCTCGACGACCAGTACGCCGATCTCGCGGGCTTCACGAAATCGCGTGAGAACGCCACCGAGGACCAGGACCTGACCACCGAGGCGGTGGTCGAAGGATCGGCCACCGCACTCATGATGCAGTACGCCACGCGGGCCATGCTGTCGGGCCGCATCGACCAGAACGCGCTGCAGCAGTACGCCCGCGAAGAGGCGGACAAGAGCAAGGTGTTCCTCGACGCGCCGCGCTACTTCTCGGCGATGCTCGGGTCCTACATCTGCGGCACGCAGTTCCTCGCGCGCGGCCAGATCATGACGCTGATGCTCGCGCCCGACGACAAGGCCATCGGCGAGGCCCTGCTCGCGGCGCGCAAGGATCCGCCGCAATCGACCGAGCAGATCCTGCATTCGGAGAAGTACTGGAACCCCGCCACACGCGACGTGCCGGTCGTCATCGATGACGCCGCCGCGGCGAAATGGCTCGCGCAGCCGGGCCGCTCCATCGTCCACGCGGACACGATCGGCGAAATGCTCATCGCCATCCTCACCAATCCGCAAGGTGTGACCGTGAGCCTGCAGGCGATGCCATCGTCCGAGGCGTGGACGAACGTGGCGGCATCCGGCTGGGGCGGCGACCGCTTTTACCTGCTCGCCTCGGGCGACAACGCCGATGCCGCGCGTGCCGGCCTGAAGAACCTGAAAGGCGTGTGGGTGACGGCGTGGGACACGCCGAAGGACTGCGACGAATTCGTCGCGGCGCTCCCGAAGAGTTCGCTCGCACGCGGCGCGATCGCCGATACGATCGGACCCGCGGTGGCCGTCGTCTATTTCGGGGTCGATGACTCCGAGCGCGCCGCGCTCAGCGCGCGGCTGCGCCAGGCGCCGCTCTCGATGACGAAGGACGGGAAGCCCTGGAGCAGCGGGCCACCGCCTCTATAGTTTTGCGGCAGCTTTCCCGGCGGCCTCGCGGTGGCGGCGCCGGGTGCTGAACTCGGGCGCCTCCTTGATGCAGGTGCCGAGGATGCCAACCGACTTGCGCAGCGCCTGCGCCCCAAGCCGCGGCACGCTCGCCGGCTGCTCGCCAACGTCGGGGTACCCGTCCGCGTCCGCCGTCACGTGCTCCCAGTTCTGGAAGAGCCGCCCCCACTCGCTCGCCAGCACCCCCGCCATCATGCGATCCGCATTCTTCGGATACCAGAAGCTGTCGTGGTAGACGACGCTGGCGACGTATGCCCAGGGCGCGAGCACGGTCTTGAGCGTCCACTGCAGCGGCCCGCGCAGGTTGCCCCAGTAGATCCGATGCTGCATGCGCGAGGCGAACGTCATGCCGGTCGAGAAGGGCCCCTCGAAGTGCCAGTTCTCCTGCGCGGCGGACTCGTCGCCCGTAATCTCGATCTCGCGTGGATCGCCGCAGCCGAGGCCGGCTTCGTGGGCCAGCCGGATGAACTTGATCCGCATCGGATCCATGCCCATCAACTTCGCGGCCACGGCGTCGATGGCCACCTGGTCGGCACTTGCCAGGATGACGTTCTTCACGTGCGGCGTCATGCAGCGCGGCCCGGGGCCGTCTCCCGCGAACGTGCCGTCCATCACGGCGAACACGCCGCGATGTATGCGCTTCTGGATCATCAGCAGGTCGACCAGCGTCTCGTGGATGACCGGGTGCGTCCAGTGCCGCCGCTCGTTCAACAGGCCGCCGAACGCGTTCTTCATGGCCCCGGTCGTCGTCGTGAACACGTGCGTCTTGACGGTCGGCAGGTGGATGATGTTCTCGCCGATGAAGCGGCGGGGAATCATGAAGCCCTTCGGGTAGACCTCGTTCAGGCAGAGGAATTTCTTCGTCAGGTCGCCGACCGCTTCGCGCACGTCGATCCACTCGCCGTCCTCGTAGAGATGCACGTTCCGGATGCCGTGCGCCTCGACGACGTTCACCTGCTTGTTTTCGCGCTCGCCCAGATGGGCGTCGATGACCACCGTCCGGTTGTGGCAGGCGTGGATGAGCGCCGGGTCGTACCCGTCACGCTTCATCGCGCAAACGACGCCATCGATCTGCCACGGCGTGGTCGAGCTGCCCGGGAAGAAGAAGTGCCAGGAAATGTTGACCTTCAACGCCGTGTCGGCGTCACGGGCCACCACGTCCTGATAGTGCGCCAGGTTCATGAGGTCGTGGTAGTCGCGCAGAACGGTCGCCGGGCGCGTTCGAAGGATCGAAACGGTCGATTTGGCCATGGATATATGTCACCGACAGGTCTACAGCCCTGCCACGTCGTGCCGAATCAGCCTCACACGGGACTCTAGCATGGTCGACGCTGCATGGCAGGTCAAGGCGGCCCAGTTCGAAGGGCGGTGCCGCCAGGGGCTGAAGGCCGGTCGAGGCGCAAGTCGTCGGGACCCCACGGCTGAGCCTGGAGTACAATTCTCGCGGGGTCCTCCATCATGAGCCGAAAGAACGCGTTTCCGTACGCGCAGCTGTTCGAGGCGATCCCGATTGGGCTGTATCGCCGGACGCCCGAGGGCCGGTTGATCGACGTCAACCCCACCCTGGTCCAGGCCTCGGGCTGGCCCCGGCGCGAGTTGCTGCTCGACCAGAACGCCCGCGATCTGTACGCCGACAAGTCTGACGCCGAGCGGCTGCGCGATCTGATGGCGCGCGACGGGGTCGTGCGCAATTTCGAGACGCGATTGTGCCGGCATCGCGGGCCGCCGATCTGGGTCGAGATCAACGCGGTGGCCGTGCGCGACGAACACGGCGAGATCTCGTGCTACGAGGGCACCATCACCCCCATCATCGAACGCAAGGAGATGGAACTCGAGCTGCGCAGGAGCGAGCAGCGCCTGCGCGCCATCATGGACGCGCTCGACGAAGTGGTCGCGATCGTCGATCGCGAGCAGCGCTTCGTCGCGGTCATGGGCCACCGGCTGCAGGAGGTGGGTTTCCTGCCCGAGACCGTCATCGGCAAGACCGTGCGCGACGTGTTCGGCAAGGATGTCGCCCAGGCGCACGACGCGCCGGGGCGCCGCGCGCTCGCCGGGGAACGCGTCGTCTACGAGTGGGCCACGGACCTGCCAGGCAAGCTGCACTGGTTCCAGATCTCGTTGTTCCCCCTGCGGGAGCCGACCGGCGAGATTATCGGCCTGGTGTGCACGGCCTACGACATGACGCACCTGAAGCAGACGCAGGAACGGCTCGCGCACGCGCTCGCCGAGAAGGACGCGCTGCTCAAGGAAGTGCACCACCGCGTCAAGAACAACCTCCAGATCATCTCGAGCCTGCTGAACCTGCAGTTCGACCGCGTGCAGGATCCCGGTCTTCGGGCGATGGTGATGGAAAGCCAGCATCGCATCCGCGCGATGGCGCTCGTCCACGAGCAGCTGTACCGGTCGGAAACGCTGATGCGGCTCGACGCGCGCGAGTTCCTCGACAACCTCGTCTGCAGCCTCGTGCGCTCCTATGCGACCGCCGGCCAGCACGTGGCCGCCGTCGTGGAGGCCGATGCGACACCGCTCGACCTCGACGTCGCCATTCCGATCGCGCTCGTGATCAACGAGCTCGTGTCGAACTCGCTGAAGCACGCCTTTGCCGGCGCCACCTCGGTGCCTCGACTCGCGGTGTCGCTGCGGCGCGGCGCCGACGGACGTCGCGAACTCGTCGTGCGGGACAACGGCGTGGGCATGCCCGCGGATCTCGACATCACGGCCACCAGGACGCTTGGGCTGTCCCTGGTCATGAACCTCGTCCGGCAGATCGGGGGCGCCGTCACGAACCGCAACCTGGAGGGCGCGGAATTCACCGTCGTCTTCTGATTGCCGCGAAGCCGGGCTGCCTTGACTGGGCTATAATCACCTGGGCTGTAGTCACGCCTGCCCGGCCCCTCCTCGTCACGAGAAGAGGCACCCTGAACGCGCCGGGACATGAGCGGGGGGAGGACCATGGCATCGCCCGCAAACATCCTCATCGTCGAGGACGAGTGGGTCGTTGCGCGCGACATGCGGCGGTGCCTGGAAGCCGCAGGCTACCGCGTGACGGGAACCGCGAGTTCAGCCGCCGATGCGCTGCGCCAGGTTGAGGTGGCCCCGCCGGATCTCGCCCTCATCGACATCGTGCTCGGCCAAGACGATGGCATCTCGCTCGCGTTGCAACTGCAGGCCCGCAGCGTGCCGTTCGTCTATGTGACCGCACACACCGACCCGGACACGCTGACGCGCGCCAAGGAAAGCTGCCCTCTCGGATACGTGGTGAAGCCGTTCGACGACCGGCAGCTGCGCACCACGATCGAACTGGCGCTGCACGCCGATCAACACAGGCGCAAGGACGCCAATTCGCTCGACACCGGTGTCGCCAGCGCGAGCCGCGTCGCCGCGCTCGAGCAGGGCATGCAGCGGATCGCGGACCTGGTGAAGGAACTCGGGTTGGTGACGCCCGACACCCCACACCATCACCCCGGGGTCGAGACGATCCTCGGTCACCTCTCGGCGCGCGAACGCCAGATCGTGGAGCTGCTCCTCGCGAGCCGCCGCGTGCCGGGCATTGCGTCCGCTCTCGGCATCAGCCCGCACACGGTGCGTAACCACCTCAAGGCGGTCTTCCGCAAGCTCGGCGTCCATTCGCAGGAGGCGCTGCTCGAACGGCTGCGCGAGGCGGCGGTCGAAGGCCATCCGCCAGCCGAGGCCGCGAACTAGTGGCGGCTCGCTAACATCTCGACCACTGCGGCGTGCCCCTTCTCCCGCGCGGGATCGAGCGCCGTCTTCCCCTCATCGGTTGCCGCCTCCGGCGTCGCGCCCGCCTCGAGGAGCATCTGCACGATGTCCACGGTCCCGTTTGCGGCAGCCACGTGCAACGGCGTGAGACCCGGCCCATAGCGGTAATTCGGATCGGCGCAGGCCTGCAGCAACTCGCGCACGACCGCCGTCTGACCCGCCGCCACGGCGCCGGTGAGCGCCGTGTACCGGGCGGCATTGTGGCTCACGGCGTTCACATCCGCGCCGTGGGCCAGCAGCGTCCGCACGGCGGATATCTGCCCGAAGAAACCAGCGAGCGCAAGCGCAGTGAACCCGTCGGGCGACCGCGCGGCCGCGAGCGACGGGTCCGCCAGCAGAAGCGTCTCCAGTTGCTGCGGCTCGCCGACGGCCGCCGCCTCGAAGACATCCAGATTGCGACGTCTGGCCGCCAGCCATTGCGCAATATCGGGGTGGCCGTGGTAGAGCGCGAGCAGGATGGCCGACACGCCTGCCTCGTCGCGCGCTCCGACCAGGGCGGGGTCGCTGTCAACGAGCCGCTGCACCGCTCCCGTTTGCCCGTCACGGACCGCCCGAATCAAGTGCTGCACCCGTTCGGCCGGCGCCATCACCTCGGGCGGCCCGCACGGGAATTGCGGGTTCACTATATGCGCATGTCCAACGGTGTTGAAGGCCTTGACGACGTACGCCTTCGGCAGCCAGCGCTGGACCTGCTCGCCGCCGGAATCGTCGAATCCCAGGGCGAGCGCCGGCGGCGCGTGCTCCCGGAACACCAGCGGATTGGTCACATCGATGACGACCTTTCCCGCGAGGTTGTCCGGCGCCGCCAGCCGGATCGCGTTCTCGGTGCCACTCCACAAGGTGGCGAGGACGGCCAGATCGGCAAACGCGGCTGCCTCGGCAAACGTGCCCGCAGAGGCAGACCCCGCGTGCCGGCCGACCCACGCCTGCACGTTCTCACCGCGCGGATCGCGCGATCCGATCAACGCGTCGTGCCCGAGGGCGATGAACCCGTCGCCCAGTGCCTGAACGACAGCGCCAGCGCCGAGGATGCCGATCTCATCACCAGCCTCCGGGTGACCAGTCGTTCGCGACCGGGCGAGCGAGCCGCTCAAGTGGAGTACCTACTTCATGATAGCCTCCTGATGGAACGGCGGCGCTGCGTTTTCGTAGTACGCAAGGACGGGCTTGTGCGCAGGACGGGAGTCCTGCGCCACGATCCCCGATTGCGCCGCATCGGCAGAGGTTCGCGATGAGATTGCGCACACGGCTGGGGTTGGCGTTTGTCCTGATGTCGGTCCTGCCCTTGACTGCCATCACGCTGTACTCCTACAGCACCACCATTCGCGCGTTCCGCCACGCGGTCGAGGCCGAGGAATCGGCTATCGCCGCCGACATGGGCCGGCGGATGGACGTGGCAACGTCGGCGCTCGGCGACCGCGTCGACCGCATCTCGGCAGCGGCCGAGGCGCGCGACTGGACCGCCCGCGATCGGACGCTCGACGACAGCTTCCGCCAGCAGGTGGCAGACACGCTGGGCGATGCGGGCACGTTTTTGTCGCGGCTCCAGTTCGTGCCCTCGCCGCCGCCTCCCTCGCCTCCGGGACGGCCTTACCCGGCGTCTCATGCGCGGGGACTGACGCCGGCCCGGCGGCCCGGTCATCGGCCAGGGATCTCGCACCCGGCCGCCCCGGCTCCGCCGGCGCCGCCAGCCCAGCCTCCAACGGCGATGCCGACGACGCCCGCCCCAACGACCGCCGCGGCGTTTCCGGCCGCCGCAGGCACGGCCGCAGATGACAAACAGCTGGCCGCGGACACCGGGAAAGCCATCATCGATCTGATTCCGCCCGGCTCGATCCCTCCGGATGCGCAGGCGTCGCTCGGGACCCTGAAGGATCTGGCCTTTGTCCTCCCACAGTTCGGTCAGACGGGAGCCGTCCTGAACGCAGGCATCGAGGAGGCGGCGAGAGCCATGGAGCAACGAGTGCGCGCCATCGGCCAGAGCGTTCAGGCCGACAGCGGACTGGTCAATGGGAACCGGCGCGCCGTGATCGATCAGTGGATCAGCCGGATGAAGCAGGGCCAGGCCCTCGACATCCCGGTCCGCCGGGAAGGACGCGTCGTCGGGACGATGAACGCGGAGGTCAGCCTCGACCGCGTGCTCGAGTCGGTCCTGGCCAGCCGGTCGCGAGAGTCGGGTGAGATTGCATTCGCCATCGACGCGCAGAACCGGCTGTTCACGTCAGGCCGGAGGGATCGCGCCACGCTCGAGTCGCTCGGCCTGCTGACGCGCATCCGTGCCTCCAGGGAGCCCGTCCAGACCGTGGCCAACGACCAGTGGGTCGTCGTCGCGCGGCGCGAGCCATCCGGGCTCGTGTTCGGCATCGCGCGTCCGATCGGCAGCGCGCTCGGCGACATCCGCCTGGCAACGGGGCGCAACCTCGGCCTGGGCCTCCTCGCGGTTCTCGTCGCCCTGGTGGGAATCGTGCCGATTTCCTCGCGCATGACGCGCAACCTGTCGGCGCTGCACTCGGGCGTGCGGCAGATCGCCGCGGGCGATCTGAGCGCGCGCGTGCCGGTGCGCTCGAAGGACGAGATCGGCAGCCTGGGTGCCGCCTTCAACCAGATGGCATCCGATCTGGGCGCGCACCAGAAGCTGCTCGCCGAACGCGAGCGGCTGCGCGGCGAGCTGGATCTCTGCCGCCAGATCCAGACCGAGATGCTGCCCAAGCACCCGTTGCGCCTGGGCTTCGCAGAGATCAAGGGCGTGTCGATCCCGGCCCGCGAAGTCGGCGGCGACTTCTTCAACTACTTCCTGTTGCCCGAGGGCGAAGTGGCGCTGCTCGTCGGCGATGTGTCGGGAAAGGGAGTGGGCGCCGCGCTGCTGATGGCAAACGTGCAGGCCACCCTGCGGGCCCGGTTGTCGCTCGAGCACGACCTGGCGGCGCTCGCCGACGCCATCGACCACGAGATTGACGAGAGCACGCCGCAGGCGGTCTACCTGACGCTCTTCATGGGCATCCTCGACGGCTCGCACCGGGTGCTGCGCTACGTGAACGCGGGACACAACCCGCAGTTCGTGCTGCGAGCCGAAGGCGGACTCGACCGCCTCGTGTCCACGGGCCTGCCGATCGCGATGTTCGCGGGCCACGGCTACAAGGACGCCTCGGTCACGCTGGGAGAGGGCGACATCCTGTTCTTCTACACCGACGGCATCACCGAGGTGGAGAACGAACAGGGCGAGATGTTCGGGTCGGATCGGCTGGAAGCGCTGCTCGCCAAGCACCACCAGGAGGGCGTCGACGCCATCCTGGCGCACATCGAACAGGCGGTCCTGGAGTTCCGCGGCGCCGCCGATCTGTTCGACGACGCCACGATGATGGTGCTGCGACTGGGGGCGAGCGCGTCGAGCCCGGCGTAGGGCGCGTCCGCGGTTCTCAGGCCCGGGCGTCGGCGGCGGGTTGGCGCTCCAGCCAGCGGTTGTAGATCCACATGCTCAGAGCCGAGCCGAATCCGATGGTCATCAGGATCAGCCAGCCTTGCGTGGCGTTGCCGGGCACGAGGTCCAGCAGGCCGTCGGCCCGCCTCGTCGCCCCCTTGCACATCACGTCGTTGAAGATGATCGGGGCCACCCACCCGCTGACGATCGCGCCGATGGCGATCGGCAGGTTCGCATAGCCGAGGAACAGTCCTTCCTGTCCTTTCGGTGCCAGCGCGCCGATCCATTCGTACATGCGGGCCGAGGTAAACAGCTCGCCGAAGGCGATGCAGGCAACCGTGAGGATGATGAACAGCGACCCGATCGGCAGCCAGCTGATCGACGCGGCGCGGACGCCGCCTGCCGTGTAGAGCGGCACGAGGTTGATGGCCATCGCCAGCCCGATGAGCACCGTGCCGAACACGATCGAGCGAATCGGCTTCATCTTCCCGAACCGGCGCGTGATCAACAGCTGAAAGCAGACGATCATGATCGGATTGGCCGCGGTGTAGAGATCCATCGCCGGGTTGTGCTCGACCACCTTCGCGGCGTAGAGCGGCAGGATGTTGTAGACCTGGTTGTAGATGAACCAGAACCCGGACGACACGAGGAGGAAGAACGCGAAGCGGGCGTTGAAGAGAACCGCCACCATGTTCCACAGGATCAATCCCGCGTCCTTGCGCGTTTCCTTGCGCGCTTCCGCCGCCGGTTCCTTGTAGCCGACCAGCACGAAGACGAGCGCGACGATGGACGCGAGCATGGCCACGCCGAAGATCGAACTCAAGGCAGCGTTCGGACGGGTTCGCACCACAAACGCCGTGAGACGGCCCACGATGGACCCGATGTTGATCACCATGTAGAAGATGGCGAAGGCCAGGGTCGCCCGGCCTCCATGCGTCTTCTGCACGGTGCCCGAAACGCACGGCTTGACGAACGAGCCGCCGATGCCGATGAGGAGGACGCCGGCCACGATGGGCACGAACACGTCGCGGCCGGCCGTCACCTGCGTGCCGACCGCCTCGGCCAGCACCTTCCCGCCGACCCACACGGGATATCCCATCAGGAAGTAGCCGCCGGTGAGCAGGACGAACGCGGCCGCCAGGGCTTTCTTGAACCCCACATGGTCCGCGATCGTGCCGGAGAGAATCGGCAGAAAGTACACGAGGAACCACAGCACGCCGCTGTTGAGACGGCTGGGCCAATAGCCGCCCATGCCGAGGCGCCCCAGGTAGATGACGACAAAGCTGGCCATCGAGTAGTAGGCGGCGCGCTCGAACAGCTCCGTGAGGTTCGCCGTCCAGAAAACGGCCGGAAACTTCTGCACGACTGGCGCTTCAGCGGTGGCAACGGCGTCGGCCATTGTGGAGTGCTCCTGTGGAGAGGTCCGAGGGCGCGGGCATCATAGCATCGCACCGGGACCGGTGCCACGTCGCGGCAGCAGCGTGGCAGGCCCACGCCAGACGCTCGACGCGTCGACTTCGCGCGCGTCATATGCGCAGCGCCCGGCGGATCTCGCCCATCCTGTCGACGTCACCCGCCAGCATCAGCGCGACCACGTCGGCGATCGTCGTCTCGCGGCGAACGGGGTGAATGCCGATGCGCCCCAGGTCGCTTGCGGAGCAGCGGTCGAGCAGGTCCAGGTTGTCCCCCCGCCGAACGAGGAACGCGTCGAGTGCCGCGCCGGCGTCCCAGCGTCGATATCGCCCGAGCGCAAAGAGCCCCTGCTCATCGAACGCGGGCAGCGCCGGACGGCTGGACACGAGGATCAGCCGGAGCCAGACGCCGTGCAGGAGCTCCAGTTCCGCAACCCGCGCGAGCAGATCCGCCGCGCTCGGACCGTCCGGACCGGACGTCCGGTTCCATACGTGCGGGTCGATGCTTGCGATGAGCGGCCGGAGACGATCGGCGGTTTCGCGAAGACCCTTGATCTGCAGCAGGCACTCGAGGAGGTCGGCCATGGGAGACTCCGGACAATGTGCGATGTGCGAAGTGCGATGTGCGACGTGCCGTGCGAGGTGCGTGGTGCTGAACGCGTCAAGCCTTCACGCGAGCAGTTCCACCGGCAGCGCCGGCTCCGGGGTAGCAACGACGGTCACCACGCGATCGTCGTCGGCGCGCCACCAGCCGTGCAGCGGGCCGTCGGGGCCACAAACCACCAGGGACGACCACGTCGGACACCGGGCGCCCGTCAGTTCCACTTGCACTTCGCGCGTGTCCAGTCGCAGCCCCACGCCCAGCGCCTTCAGCGCGCTTTCCTTTGCGCTCCAGACGAGCGCGACGAGCCGCGACCGTTCCCCCGACGCGCAGCGTTCGATCCATGCCCGTTCAGCCTCGGTGAACCAGTCGACCACGAACTCCTCGCCGCGTCGGCCGACGGTCTCGACGTCGCAGCCGACGACCGCGGGGCGGCTCGCGACGGCGCACAGCCCGTGTTCACCCGAATGGCTGAGGGAAATCATCCAGGCGGCCTCGCGCTCGTCGATGACCGCGTAGGGCGCGCCCGACTCCGTTGCGCGGATGGAGATGCGTGCCCACCCGAACCGATCTGATTCGCTGACACCGGCGTCACCCATCCGCGCGAGGGCGCGCTTGGCGGTCCAGCGTCCCAGCCGCCAGTCGCGAATGCGCTTGGGCGCCCAGAGCCGTGCGAGCGTCTCGCGTTCGGACGCCGACAACCACTCGTCCGAGGACGGAACGTCAGCGACGTGCTGAAGAAGCCAGGAGACAGCAATCATAATCGAGCGCAGACTCTATCATGCCCTCCGGCGGCGACCTACGCCCGCCCGCGCAAGACGCACCGGTGAACCAAAGGGCGCGTTTACCCGTCTCTGTCCATAAGAGGATGGGGCCTGACGGTCCCACCCACGCCGATCCTGGCCCCCGGGAATTCACCACATGACCGCAACTGCTCGCATCACGCTGGTCCTGATGCTCGCGCTGGCGTCTCCGGTCGCCGCGTTTGCCGGGGTCGATCAGAAGCCCGCGGCGCGACGGCCACTCGCGGCCACGCCGCCTCCGCTCGCGCGCATCGTCTGGCTGGAACCGATCGATGACAAGCCGGAGGAACGAGACAGCCTGCCGCGCTACCGCCCGATCGATCCGACAGACGCCCGGTTGAAGGATTACGTGCGCTGGATTGACACCGAGGCGGCGCGGTTCGCCCGGCGGTTGATCTACCGGGCCGCAACGCGATTCGGCACCGACCCGCTGTTCGGCGAGCCGGTGCTGCCCGTGGTCATCAGGACGGACGGGAACAACGCCGCCTACGGACTGGCCATCGTGACGGGCGGTCGAGTCGAAGAGCACCCGAAGCTGCCCTACGTCATCCTCGATCCCAGTCCGGCCTTTCTCGGTGACACGATGCTGCACGAGAGCGGTCACCTCGTGCACAGCCTCGCCGCCGGCGGGCGCCGCGGCGGTTCGGCCTGGTCCGCGTTTCCACACACGACATTTGCGACCAGTGATCCGCTGACGGCGCTCTCCGAAGGGTACGCGATCCATTTCGAAACGCTCTGGGGGCACTTCGGGTCCGACCCGGACAAACAGGCGTACTACCGGCGCCTCGCGCCGTCGTTCGAGCCGGGCAAGGGCCGCCGCTCCGAGTACTTCGCACCGGTCGACGACCTCATGAATTTTGCGCAGGTGTGGTCGCGCTACCAGGCCGTCCGCGACGGCCTTCCGGCATTCGAAGGACACCCGTACCCGGGCGGTTACCCCCGCACACAGATGGATCCGGCACGCGATCGGGCGCGGCTGAAATCGCCCAACGCCATGCTCGCCTCCGAAGGCGTGGCGGCATCGACGTTCTTCTGGATTGCGTCGGCGCTGGCCGTCGAAAAGGGCGCGCGTCCGGGAGGCGGGCTCGACCAGCCGGGCCTCATCGATGCCGAAATGACGCTCGTCGAGGCGCTGGCGACGCTTCCGGAGCCGGACCCGGCGGCGTTCAGGCCGGACATGCTCGATGTCGTCGAAGCGCTGACGCGGGCCGACGCGCACGTTGGCGAACTCGCCGTGTCGCGGTTCGTGGACGTGACGCGCGGCGTGACGGCGCGCCCCGCGATTCGCGAACGCTGGCGCCGACTCTACGATGCGGCGATCATGCTCGATCTGGTCAGCGCCAAGGCGCTCATCACACAGATGGACGCCGAGCGCGGCGAGATCGTGCAGCAGGCGCGCCGCGATGTCGCGTCACTGCGGGCCGGCGTGGGACCAATCATCCCGGTGCGTGTTCAGGGTGTGGCGTTCGAGATGAAAGCGTTGGGCCGGAAAGTCCCGGCCGAATTCGACCTGAACGGGATGTCGGCCGCGGAAATCGCGCTGTTGCCCGCCGTGGAGCGTGACGTTCTGGCCCGGCTCGAGCGCGAGCGTGAACGGGCGCCGTTCACATCCGCCGCGGATTTCACCGCGCGCACGGGCCTTTCGCTCGCGCAGATGGGTCTGACAGAGGTTACGCAGAGGCGCTGAGGGCGGCGCCTGCTCGCCCCTCGCCACCCGCGCGGCTGCTCGGTGTGGCGCGCCGCATGCGCACATCAGGACCGCAGCCTCGGTGCTGACATTCAGCCGCAGATTTCCGCAGA
>PMZR01000075.1 GCA_003170135.1 Acidobacteriota bacterium | reverse complement strand
TGGGGAATCCGGTGCAATGCGGACACCGATTCCAGCGCAAGGCGGACAGCAATCCGGTGATTGCGGACAGCAGGTGATGGCGGCGTAGAGATAGCCCCCGTCGACAGTCGAATCAGCTGATCGGTCTTCCTGGCAACCCAGGAGGTGACCGATGCCGGCGGAGAGAGTGTCGATGAGGAAGATACGTGACGTACTGCGTCTGACGCATGCGATGGCGATGAGCCGGCGCCTTGTCGGCGAGGCGACGGGAATCGGCAAGACGGCGGTCGGCGAGTACGTGCGTCGGGCTGCTGTGGCGGGTCTCAGCTGGCCGATCCCGGACGAGATCGATGATGCTGAGCTGGAGCGACGGTTATTTCCGCCACCGGATGCAGCGTCGTCCACGTCGCGCACTGAGCCGGACTGGTCGCACAACCATGCGGAGTTGAAGCGGCGCGGGGTAACGCTGGCTCTGCTCTGGCAGGAGTACCGCGCCGAGCACGCCCAAGGCTATGCCTACAGCTGGTTCTGCGAGCGGTACAGCGACTGGAGGAAGTGCATCTCGCCGACGATGCGCCAGACGCATCTTGCTGGCGAGAAGCTATTCGTCGACTGGGCCGGCGACACCATGCCGGTTTTTGATCCGACAACTGGCGAGGAGCATCGCGCGCACATCTTCGTCGCGGCGCTCGGCGCGTCCAATTACACCTACGCCGAGGCGCGCTGGACCGAGATGCTGCCCGATTGGATCGGCGCGCATGTGAACGCATTTGCGGCGATCGGCGGCGTGTCGAAGGCGCTGGTGCCCGATAATCTTAAGGCTGGCATCACGAAGCCATCGCGCTACGAGCCCGGCATCAACCGGACGTACCAGGATCTCGCCGACTACTACGGCTGCGTTGTGCTCCCCGCTCGCGTGATGAAGCCGCGCGACAAGGCGAAGGTCGAGGTCGCGGTCCAGATCGTCCAGCGTTTCGTGCTGGCGAAGCTACGCCATCGCCGCTTCTTCTCGTTGGCCGAGTTGAACGCGGCGATCCGTGACTGCGTAACGGCGATCAATGCCAAAATCATGCGCCGCGTCGGCAAGAGCCGCAACGAGCTACTGGAGACGATCGACCGTCCGGCGCTCAATGCATTACCGACGACGCCCTACAGCTATGCGGAATGGAAGCGGGCCCGCGTCGCGCCCGATTATCACATCGAGGTCGCGGACCATTACTACTCGGTGCCGTCGAAACTGATCCGCGAGATGGTCGAGGCGCGCATCACCAGCGCGACAGTCGAGGTCTTCCACAAGGGCCAGCGTGTCGCGAGCCACGCGTTCTCGGCGGTTCGCAACCGGCACACGACCATCACAGAACATATGCCGAGCGCGCATCGCCGTTACGCGGAATGGACACCCGCCAAGATGATGAGCGAAGCGGCCTCGATCGGCCCGGCGGCCATCGCGCTGGTCGAGGCGATCATGAAAGCCAAGCCCCATCCCGAGCAGGGCTTCCGATCGTGCCTGGGCATCATGCGCCTGGTGAGGACCTACGGGTCCGAGCGCGTCGAGGCCGCGAGCCGGCGCGGCAACGACATCGGTGCAACCACCTACGGCTCGATCAAATCGATCCTGCAGAACGGTCTCGACAAAGTCTACGCCAACTCGAAAGCGCCGGACGGCCCGCCGATCCGGCACGCCAACATCCGTGGTCATGGCTACTACCACTGACGCACTGGATGCAGGTGAAAGAACCCTGCGGGTGAGAAGAAAACGGAAGGAGAGACGATGCTCACGCATCCCACACATGACCGCATGGTGGCCCTCGGGCTCACCGGCATGGCCAAGGCGCTGGAGGAGCAACGCAAGCAGCCCGACATTGCCGCGCTCAGCTTTGAGGAGCGGATTGCGCTCATGGTCGACCGCGAGGCGATCGAGCGTGAGAACAAGAGGCTTGTCAGCCGATTGAAGTTCGCAAGCCTGCGCCAATCGGCCGTCGTTGAAGATGTCGACATGAAGGCGCCGCGCGGTCTCGACAAGGCGCTATTCGCCGGACTCGTCGCCGGCGACTGGATCGCACGGCACCAGAGCTTGCTGATCTGCGGCCCGACCGGTACCGGCAAAAGTTGGCTTGCCTGTGCGCTCGGCCACAAGGCATGCCGCGACAACCACTCCGTCCTCTATCATCGCATGCCAAGGCTATTCGATGCCCTGGCACTCGCACGCGGCGACGGGCGTCATGCGAGGCTCCTCAAGAGCCTGGCGCGCGTCGAGTTGCTGATCCTGGACGATTGGGGCCTCGCCACGCTGACGCCCGAGCAGGGTCGCGACATCCTTGAGATTGTCGAGGATCGGCACAATCGCGGCTCGACGATTGTGACCAGCCAACTGCCGGTCGATCACTGGCACGAGGCAATCGCCAATCCGACCATCGCCGACGCGATCCTCGATCGGCTCGTGCACAACGCGCACCGGCTGACCCTCAAGGGCGAGAGTATGCGTAAGATGGCCGCCAAGCGTGCCGGACTTGACGTCAAGCAAGACGCATGACCCCATGAACCCGTCGACGGGAGCCGCTGTCCGCCTTCACCGGAATGCTGTCCGCGATCGACCGGAATCGCTGTCCGCCTTCAAATGGAATGCCTGTCCGCCATCACCGGAATACCCATAGATATCCACGAGCATCTTTTCTTTCCATTTTTCATGCGAATCTAAGCTCCATGTATAAGCGCCGGTGCTTGTAGCTCCAAGTTGGTCAAAAGAAAAGCCCCGCACCCAGGCG
>PMZR01000023.1 GCA_003170135.1 Acidobacteriota bacterium | reverse complement strand
TGATGCCCTGGAGGCGCTCAGCGACGTAGTCCAGCGCCTCGGCCCACGTAGCCGGGACGAACTCGCCGTCGCGCCGGATAAGGGGCTCGGTGAGCCGGTCCGGGTGGCCGATGAACTGGAACCCGTACCGGCCCTTGACACACAGGTTGCCCTCGCCGGCGCCGACCCCGACCGGAGACGTCACTTGCACGACGCGCCCGTCCTTGACCTGCAAGTCGATGGTGCACCCGCATCCGCAGAACGGACAGACCGTTCGCACCGCCTGCGCGTCCCAGATGCGGCATGTCTGTTGGCTGAGCTTGTCCTGCAGCGCGCCCGTTGGGCACGCACTCACACAGTTCCCACACATCTCGCAGTCGGTCTCGACCATGGAGCGGCCGAACGACGTGGTGATGACCGAGTCGAAGCCGCGCTCGGCGAAGTCGAGCACCTCGCACCCCTGCACCTGCTGGCAGATACCCACGCAACGACCGCAGAGGATGCACTTGCCGGGATCGTAGGCGATGAAGGGCGTGTCGTCACGGGCCTCGGATGCACGCGATCCTCCCCCATACGTTGTGCCCGACACGCCGTACCGATATGCCATCTCCTGCAGACGGCAGCCGCCGGCCTGGTCGCAGACCAGGCAGTCGTTCTTGTGGTCGCTGAGCAGGAGGTCCAGGAGCACGCGGCGTTGCTCGACGAGCGCGTCGGTCTCGCTGGTGACCACCATGCCGTCCGCGACGTCGGTGCCACATGCGACTTGCGGAGCGCGCCCGCCCTCGATCTCGACAAGGCACAGGCGGNNACGGGCCGCCTGCAGGATCGTGGTGCCGGGTTCTGCGGCGACCTGCCGCCCGTCGATCGTCAGGTTCACGCTCAGCTCCCTCTGTTCAATCTGCTACCAACTTGAGTCCACGGAAACTCCAGGTGTCATGCTTGACTGGCGATGATTGTACTCGAATTCGCGGGTGGCAGTCCGCGGCTTGAGCCCTGCCGCCTCCACGCACGCGACCAGGAGGGATCATGCGGGCCGCGATGCAGACCGCGGCAAGCCTGCGATGACACTCATCGTCCGCGGCCGGCTCGACGACCTGCGCGGCCGGCGCACGGTGTTCAGCGCCGGCCTGATCGTGTTCCTCGCCGCCTCGCTGATGGTGCTGCAGACGCTGTCCATCATCGCGGCCGCCCTCCCAGCCGAGAAGCGCGGCGCGGCGCGCGGCGCCTGGAGCGCCGTGTACGGGCTGGCGATGGCCCTCGGCCCCATCCTCAGCGGTACGATCGTTGACGCGGCCAGCTGGCGCTGGCTGTTCCGCGCCACCATCCCCGCGCCGCGTCTGCCTCGTCCTGCTGTGGAAGGCGGGCCCCGAGTCGCGTGGCCCGGGCGCCAGCGCGTCCGTCTACCTGCCCGGCGTCATCCTGGTCTCGAAGGCGCTCCTGCTGCGCCGCGGAGATGCGCTGCGGCGCGGTGCTGGACACCACAATTCGGTACCCGTATACTTCGGAGACCGAAATGAAAGCACGCCCCGAACAGAAGGACCAGAAGGACGTCACGGCACAGCTCGTGCAGTTGCTGCCGGAGCTCGCCGTGACGCTGTACGAGGCCGGCCCGCACGACGAGGTACGCAAGCACCCGCGCGCCGAGCCGCTCACGAGCCGGCAGATGAAGGCCGTCATGTATCTCGCCCACCACGGCAAGGCCACCATGGGCGAGTTCGCCGATGGTCTCGAGATCGGCCGCGCCGCCGCCAGCGAGCTCGCGGCGCGGCTCATCGACAAAGGCGTCGCCGTCCGCGAGCCGGACCCGGCCGACCGCCGCGTGATCCACCTCAAGCTCGCCGGCGCTGCCGAGAGCTATGCCGACAGCCTGCTCGCGCAGTGGCGCGACTAGCTGGAGGCGGCCTTCGGGCTCTACCCCGGCATCGACCCGGAGACTCTGGTCGCGTTCCTGCGCACCCTGATCACACAGCTGAAAGGACAGACGACGGCATGAGCACTCCCGTAACTGTCCAGGCCGCCACCGCCAAGGCCGCCCGCAATCCGTGGGCGGTCCTCGCGGTCCTCTGCCTCGGCCTCTTCATGATCCTGCTGGACGGCACGATCGTGAACATCGCCATCCCGCACATCCAGACGTACTTCAACACCGCGTTCAGCAACATCGAGTGGGTGATGAACGCCTACATCCTGGCGTTCGCCGTCCTGCTCGTGCCGATGGGCCGCTTCGGCGACCTCTGGGGCCGCCGCAAGCTCTTCGTGGGCGGCATGACGCTCTTCACGCTCGGGTCGCTCGCCTGCGGCCTCGCCCCGAGCATCTACCTGCTGATCGCCTTCCGCGTGATCCAGGGCATCGGCGGCGCGGCGATGATGCCCTCGACGCTGAGCATCATCGCGACCGTCTTCCCGCCCCACAAGCGCGGCGCCGCAATGGGCGTCTGGGGCGGCGTGTCCGGCCTCGCCTCGGGCCTCGGCCCCGTGCTCGGCGGCATCATCCTCCAGTAGATCACCTGGCCCACGGGCGCCGGCAGCTGGCGCTGGATCTTCCTCGTCAACATCCCCGTGGGCATCATCGGCGTCGTCCTGGCCCTGCGCATCGTCCCCGAGAGCAAGAACCCCACGGCGGTCGAGTCGCTCGACGTCCCCGGCATCGGGATCCTCTCCGTCTCGCTGTTCTGCCTGACCTTCGCGCTCATCGAGGGGCAGCGCTTCGGCTGGACGTCGGCCACGATCCTCGGCCTGTTCGCAGCCACGGTCGTCGCCTTCGGCCTCTTCTACTGGCGCGAGCACCGCGTGCGCCAGCCGCTCATCGACTTCTCGCTGTTCCGCAGCGTCAACTTCGCGGCCGGCAACGCCACGGGGCTGCTGCTCAGCGCGGCGATGATGGGCGCCTTCTTCACCATCCCGATCTTCCTGCAGTCGGTGCTCGGCTTCAGCGCCATCAAGGCGGCCCTCGTGATGGCGCCGATGTCGGTGATCATCATCTTCGCGGCGCCGCTGGCGGGGACGCTCTCCGACCGGCTCGGCGGCAAGTGGATCGTCGCGGCCGGCATGTTCCTCCTCGCCTTCGGCCTGGCGTGGATGGCCGGCCTCGTCCCCGGCCTGGCCAAGATCTCGCCGGCCACGACGCCGATGAGCCTGCTGGTGCCGTTCCTGATCTCCGGCGTCGGCATCGGCCTCGCGGTCGCCCCGGTGACCTCGGCGGTCATGGCGACCGCGCCCAAGGACCGCGTCGGCAACGCCTCGGGCGTCCTCTCCACGATGCGCCAGATCGGCAGCCTCATGGGCATCGCGATTCTCGGAGCCGTGCTGCAGAACCGGATCACGGCCAACATCACCAGCGGCGTCGGCGCGATCCAGGGCATCC
>PMZR01000014.1 GCA_003170135.1 Acidobacteriota bacterium | reverse complement strand
CGTCGGACGACATCCTGCGCGGGCAGGAGGTGTTTCTGAAGTACGGTCTGATGGAGCACGGCACGCTCTGGGGCCATGGGGCGTACCTGGGTCCGGACTACAGCGCCGAGACCTTGCACGAGGCGGTCGAGGTCGGACGTGACACGCTCGCACGAGCGCGATACGGGCGACCGTACGCCGCCCTCGAGGCCGGACCCGCCGCCGAGATCGCCGACACCGTGCGTCGCACGCTGAAGGAGAATCGGTACGAGCCGGCAACCGGGACTCTCCGGTTCACGGAGATCGAGGCCGCCGCGTTCGCCGAGTCCCGGCATCACTGGGGCGACTACTTCTCGGGATCGACTGCGGCCGCCGGTTTGCCGCTGAAGTACATCCGCGAGCGCGCGGAACTCGACGACCTGGCTGCGTACTTCACGTGGGCGGCCTGGGCCGCGGTCGCCAACCGACCCGGGAAGGACTACTCCTATACCAACAACTGGCCCTACGACCCGGCCGCAGGCAACACACCCAGCGGCCCGACCTACCTGTGGAGCGCGTTGAGCCTCATCACGTTGCTCGGCGGGATCGGTACCATCCTCTTCCTGTTCGGGCGCTTCGACTACCTTGGCTGGCACCAGCCCTCGTCGGCGGGCCACTCGCACGACAACCGCCTGCTCGCGTGGACCTGGACGCCGAGTCAACGCGCGACGGCCTGGTACCTGGGTGTGGTCGCGGTCCTGTTTCTGGCGCAGACCCTGCTCGGCGGGGTGATAGCGCACTACCGCGTCGAACCGGGAGCGTTCTACGGGTTCGATCTCTCCCGGTTCTTACCCTACACGTTGGCCCGAACGTGGCACCTCCAGCTCGCGATCTTCTGGGTCGCCACCGCCTGGGTGGCGGGCGGCCTCCTGCTGGCCCCGCTCGTCGGCGGGGCGGAGCCGCGAGGGCAGCGTGCTGGCGTCATCGTGCTCCTGGTCGCCCTGGCCGTCGTCGTGTTCGGCAGCCTGTTCGGAGAATACCTGGGCATCAACGGCGCGCTGGGCCAGGCATGGTTCTGGCTGGGCCACCAGGGCTGCGAGTACCTGGACCTGGGCCGGTTCTGGCAGGTCCTGCTCGCTGTGGGACTCGTGTTCTGGCTCGTGCTGCTGTTCCGGGCATTGCGACCGGTCATGCGCCTGGGCAACCGGTCGGAACTTGGCGCGCTGTTCCTGTATGCCGCCGCGGCGATCCCGCTCTTCTATCTGCCCGCGCTCTTCTTCGGCCCGCGCACGAACTTCGCGGTGATCGACAACTGGCGCTTCTGGATCATCCATCTGTGGGTGGAGGGTTTCTTCGAACTGTTTGCGACGGTCCTCGTCGCCGTGATGTTCCATCTGCTGGGCCTCGTGACCGCGAAGACGGCGACCCGCGTGGTCTACCTCGACGCGATCCTCTACCTGGGCGGGGGCATTCTCGGAACAGGCCACCACTGGTACTTCACGGGCCAGGGGACGCTGAATATGGGTGTGGCCGCGTGCTTCTCTGCGCTGGAGGTGGTGCCCCTCACGCTGCTGACGCTCGACGCCTGGGACTTCATCCGCCTGCGAAGCCGTCGATGCGAGGAGTGCGGGCAGACGCTGTCGGACCGCTATTGCTGGACGATCAACTTCCTGATGGCGGTGGGCGTCTGGAACTTCGTCGGAGCCGGGATCTTCGGGTTCCTGATCAACCTTCCGATCGTGTCGTACTTCGAGGTCGGCACCGTGTTGACTCCCAATCACGGCCACGCGGCGCTGTTCGGCGTCTTCGGCATGCTGGCGCTCGCGGTCATCGTCTTCGGACTGCGCGCGCTGGCGACCGACGCCGCGTGGGCCCGCGTGGAACGGATCATCCGGCTCGGCTTCTGGGGACTCAATATCGGCCTCGCGCTGATGATCGTCCTGGATCTCTTTCCGGCCGGCGTGCTGCAGTTGTGGGACTCGATCGCGAATGGATACTGGCACGCCCGGCAACCGGCATTCACGATGAGCGGACCGTTCCATACGCTCGAGTGGATTCGCCTAGTGGGAGACGGCGTGTTCCTGGTGGCAGGCGTGGTGCCGCTGGTGACCGCGACGCTGATGCTGGTGCTCGATCCGGGGACCCGTCGATCCGAGCCGCGCGTACTGGAGGCCAGAGACTGATCTCACGAGAGGCCGCCGAGGCGCACGCCACGGGTGATGCTACGGCGAAGGATGCGCTCCTCAACAACCTGCGCGGCATCGCGGCACTCTGCCGACGCGCACAGCCTCACGTTTCCATGTCCGCGCGCCGTCGTGCACGGATGGGAGCGAACGACTCGGAAGCCGCTCGGAAGTCGCTCGCTTTCGAGTCGAGTTCGGGCATCGGCTGCTCATCGTACGCATGGCCGCAGGGCCGTCATTCCGCTCGAAGGGCCCCCGATTCTCATTGCATTCGCGGCTGAAGAACCCGAACTGCGGGCTGCGGCCGGTGGCGCGCCAGTGGGCATCTTTTCCCACGTCGGCGAGCAGATCCAGGACGTGGTGGGCGCGTTCAGGGAGTTGATGCAGTCACAGGGCGGTCCGCCGGCCGGAGCGAAGGTACGGGTCGGCATGCAGATGTGGCTCGACACACCGGCGTTCCTCGTCGACCTGTTCCGACGCGTGAACCCCGCGCTGGAAGTGGTGTCTTCGGACCCCGGCGGCGATCTGCTGCGCGCGCGTCATCAGCGCCAGTTCCTCCGGAGCCTTCACCATCCGTAGCGCGTCCATCACGGCGTCCGACGTGTATGTCGTGGGGCGCGAAGGAGGGCAGGCGCTGGTGGCCTACGACGTGAACCCGGTGATTGCACACGTCTGACACCGCCGTACTCGGTCGCTGCATTGCGTTCACGGAGCCTGTCGGCCCGCCGGAGTCCGATGAACGTGCGCGTCAGCGCGGGCGCTTGGAACCGCCTCGACGACTTCCTTTCCGCCGATTGAGGTCCGCGAGCAGTTCGTCCGTGGAAATGCCGTAGATAGCACACGCTTCTGCGAGCGTTTCGAACCGCGTCATGGCGCATCCGACGCAGTGCATCCCGCGATGGATGAGAATGCGGGCGGCGTCGGGCCGTTCTGCGAGGATCTCCGCAATCGTGTCGGTGGCGTTCACGGTACGCGACATCATGGTTACCGACAAGCTTCGGTGATCCGATGGCACGCTGTCCTTGCGCTCGCGCAAAGATGTAGCCGCCTACCGTTCGACGAGGTCTTCGGCGATCGCCACGACCGCATGGGGTTTTATCAGCACGATCCGCTGGCGGCCGCTCCGGACGATCCCCCGTTCTTCCCACGCAGACAACAGTCGGCTGACGGTGTAGAGCGTCGTGCCGGTCATTTCCGCAATGTCCTGCCGAGATACGGGAAACGCGACCTCGACACCTGCATCCACCCGGCGGCCCGCGTCGTGGACGAGCCGGAGTATCGCCCGGGCGACACGGCGCTCCACCCGCTCGGTCATCGCCTGGCGGTACCGGCATTCGACGTCGTGGAGCCGCCCGGCAACGATGTGGAGCGCGTTGACGGCCACCATCGGCTCTGTCTCGAGCAGCCTGCGCAGCACGGTCGACGTCCACACCAACGCGACGGACGGCTGGACGGCCTCGGCGCTCACCGGGTACGTGGGATCACCGAAGGCGCCCACACCACCGAACGGCTCCCCCGGACCAACCAGGCGGAGCACCACCTGATGGCCCTCGGGCGTCAACTGGGTCATTTTCACCCTGCCGCTCGTCAGAACGAAGAACCCTTCGGCCCTGTCGCCCTCATGGAAGAAGAACCCGCCGCCCCGAACGGCTTTCGAGCGTGCGAGCCCGACGGCGCGAGTGAGCGCGGCCTGCTGCAGCCCGTGAAACAAGGGCACGTTCGCCAATCGCTGGGTGGTTTCTGCGGCTTGCTCAACGGCCATGGAACTTCAACCTCTCTCCCCGGGCAACCTTTCTTTCCTTGTTTGCGCTCCATCAAAGACGGGCCCTGGCGCCAGGCGCACGATAGCCCTGTGAGCCACAAGGAGGACCTGCAGTGACGGCACCGGCGACCGCGCCGACTGGGTTCGACCTGCTGCAGCATATCGCATCGACGAAAGGACGCCACGTCATGATTCGCAGATCGATTGTTTCGAAAGTCGCCGTTGTCGCCATCAGCATCGCGTTCGGCACCACGTCCGCGAGCGCGCACTGCGACACGATGAACGGCCCGGTCGTGACCGCCGCGAAGCTCGCGCTCCAGAAGGGTGACGTCACGCCGGTCCTGAAATGGGTGAAGCCCGAGGCGGAGGCGGAAACTCGCGCGGCATTCAAGCAGGCGCTGGCCGTGCGCAAAGCGGGACCGCAGGCACGCGAGCTGGCAGACCGGTACTTCTTCGAGACCCTTGTTCGAATCCACCGCGCCGGTGAAGGTGCGCCCTACACCGGCCTGAAGCCCGCAACGACGCCGGTCGATCCGGCCGTGCAGGCCGCCGACAAGGCACTCGACGGCGGCGCCTCGATCGACGCGGTCGTGAAGCTCGTCACCGGTCACATCGCCGACGGCATCCGGGAGCGCTGGCAGCGAGCCGAAGAAGCGAAGAGGCATGCGAACGACAGCGTCGAAGCGGGCCGGAAATACGTCGAGGCGTACGTCGAGTACGTGCACTACGTCGAGAACCTGCACCTGGCGGCGAGCGCCGCGCACTCCGAACATGCCGGAGAGGCGACACAGGCTGCGCTTCATGTTCACAAGTAGACGCGACCGACGATCCACACAAAGTGAAGCCATGAAACCAGCAGTCCTCGCGCTTGCTTCGCTATTCGTCCTGTCGGCCGCACTGATGGCAGCGGCGCAGTCTGGACCGTCGCCCGCGGCAACGTCGACACGACTCACTCTTGCTGATGCTCTTGCCGAGGCCGAGGCGAACGCGCCGGCCATCAAGGTCGCCGCCGGACAACGGGACGCGGCGACGTGGAGAGCCACTGCCGCCTCGCGGTCGCGCTTCGGACAGGCGGACCTCGTCGTGAGCTACTCGCGATACCAGGACGATCAAATCCTGCGGCCCATGGCGAGCGAACTGTTCGGACCCCAGGGCCTGCTCGGACTGCCCTTCGATCGCGACCAGTTGCACTACGGCATCGTCTACCAGGTCCCGCTCTATGCAGGCGGCCGCCTCGACGCTGCGAACCGTTCCGCGGTCCTCCAGGCCGATCAGGCGGCTCTCCTCGTTCAAGGCACCCGGTGGGAGGTGCGCGCCGCCGTCGAATCGCTCTATGCCGCCACCGTGTCGCTCGACGCCTGGCATCGCGCGGTCCAGGGCACACGCGAAGCCCTCGAGGCGACGCGGCGCCGGCTCGCGCTGGCGGTCGAACAGGGCAAACGGCCGCGCCTCGATCTCCTGAAGGTCGAGGAGGAACTTGCGGACGCGGTGTCACGCGACGCACAGGTGAGCGCGGAGGCCAGTCGGACGCGCGCGCTGCTGCTCGCGGCGATCGGTCGCGATCCATCCGCGACTGTAGACCTCGAGCCCCTTCCCGACGCCGAACCGCAGGCGGTCGTACCGGAGAAGGACCTGGTCGGGCTCGTCCGAGGAAGCTCCGTCGTGAGTCGCGGTTCTTCGCAGGTTGCTCAAGCCGAGCAAGCGACACGAATCGCGCGGGCCGCCCTTCTTCCATCCGTCTCCGTCCGCGGGAATCTGATGGGGAACAACGCGCTCGGTCTCGACCAGCGGATGGCGACTTGGGAGTTCTCCGTGGGGGTGACGATGCCCGTATTCAGCGCTGGCGCGAGGCAAGCGGACGTCGCGACCGCGCGCGCCCAGGAACGGGCATCGCGGGCCGCGGCGGATCGCACGGCGCTCGACCGGCGGGCGCTGCTCGTCGAAGCACAGGCTCGACTGCGGGCCGCGGTCGAAGCCTGGCGTGCGGCCCACGCCCGCGTCGGCTCCGCCAAAGAAGCCGCGAGGATCGAGCAGATCCGCTACGACTCGGGTGCCAGCACCGTGGAGGACTTACTACGGGCTCGGGCGCGGGAGGAGGCGGCCGCCGCCGCTCTCGCCCAGGCCCGGGGCGATATGACGGCTGCGGCCGGAAGGCTGAACGCCGTGTGTGAAACCGAGGTGGTCAAATGACGTTCAAACGCATTCTCGGCGTGGTCCTCGCGCTGCTCGTCGTCATCGGCTTGGTTGCGGTCCGGGCGCAGCGTGCGTCCGAGCGGACACACGCTCCCAGGTTGACGGCCCGACCGGTGACGATTGAGGTCGCGGAAGTACGGAGCGGCTCGGTCGAGAGCCGCGAGACGTTCCTCGGAGAAGCGATCGCAAGCGACGAGGCGCCACTGGCCGCCCGCATCACGTCGCAGGTCGTCGTGGTCGCCGTTCGCGAAGGCGATCCGGTGCGCCGCGGCCAGGTGCTGGTCGAGCTCGATCGGCGGGAGCTCGACGATGCGGCGGCGTCGAGCGAGGCGGCTGTCGCGGCCGCCCGCGACGCGCGACTCTCGGCCCAGGTTTCGTTCGACGCCCAGCGTCAGAGCACCGCGCGGGACGCGGTCCTCTTCCAAGCCGAGGCGATCTCGCGGGACGAATGGGAGCGTTCGCACGCGGCCGAGGCTGCCGCGCATGCACGACTCGAAGCCGCGCAGGCACAGGTCGCGACGGCCGCCAACGCCCTGGAGTCTGCGGACACGCGCCGCAGCTACGCCACGATTCGCGCGCCGTTCGACGCGGTTGTGTCCGCCTGCTCTGTGACCGCCGGCGATCTGGCCACGCCGGGCAAACCGCTCGTGACGGTCGTCGGGATGACCGGAGTCCGCATCCGCGTCAAGCTTCCAGCGGAGCGCGCGCTGACCCTTTCGCGCGAAAGTCGGATGGCGATGCAGGGACCGGCAGGTGAGCTCGTCGTGCCCATCGCCCGCGTTTTCCCTGCGATGGATGCCGCTCACCTGGCAACCGTGGAAGTGGATCCGCCTCCCGCACTGCGATTGCTGCCCGGCTCCACCATCCGCGTGGACGCTCTGCGTCAGGGTGCGAACGGGCTCGTCGTCCCGCGACGCGCGCTTCTCGAGAACCAGGCAGGCGCATACCTGTTCGTCCTTGCCGGCGACCGCGTGCGCCCGGTCCTCGTGCAGGTGGTCGATCACGGGACCGACGCCGTCACAGTTCGAGGCGATGTGAGGGCCGGTGATCGGGTCGCTACCGGCACACCATCCCGGCTGCTGATGCTCACGGCCGACACGCGGGTGGAAGTGGCAACGCGCGCGACCGGCTCGGTCGGGCAGAACTGATTGCGGCGAACCGGAGGAGATGGATCATGTCGATGGTTGCACGTTACATGAACAGGCCGCACCTGCTGACGTCGCTCGTGGTGCTCGCGGCGGTGGTGGGACTGGTTGGCTACCGGCGGATGCCGGTGAATCTGTTCCCCGACTCCGAGCGGCCGCAGATCGCCGTGGTCACCGTCGTGCCGGGCGCGTCCGCAGAGGACGTCGAGCGCGACGTCAGCCGCGTGGTCGAGAAAGAACTGTCATCGATCGAGCAGGTGCGCCGCGTCGTCTCGGTGAACAAGGACGAGGCGTCCACGGTGACCGCCGAGTTCGAGTACGTCAAGGGCCTGGATTCAGCCGCTACCGACGTGGCGAACGCCGTGCAGCGGATCAAGGCGAGCCTCCCCGAGATGGCCAGGCCGTCGATGATCTTCAAGATCTCGTCGGCCACGTCTCCCGTTCTCACCTTGGCCCTTCGACCCGCTGCAGGATCCGCGCTCGATTTGGCGACGGTCCGCGAGTTCGCCGACAACGCGATCAAGGAGCGCCTGCTGCAGCTGGGCGAGGTCGCCAACGTGGAGGTCTTCGGCGGCCACCAGCCGATCGTTCGTGTGGATCTCTCGCGCGACCGTCTGGAACGCTACCGCCTGACGGCGGCGGATGTGCGCCAGGCGCTGGCCGCATTCAACGCCAACCAGCCGATCGGCTTGCTGGTCTCCTCGGACACGCAGTTCCTGATGAAGAGAATCGGTCAGTTCACGCGGCCGGACGAGATTGCCCGAATCCCGGTGGCGCAGCGACCGGGCGGCGACGTTCACCTCGCGGAGGTCGGCGACGTGCGAATGGGCGAACAGGAGCCGCAGAGCGCGTACCATGCGAACGGCATGGCCGCCATCGCGATCAATGTCCAGCGTGCGCCAACCGGTAACGCCCTGCGCACGATCGCCGAGGTCGCGAGCGCCCTGCCAGGACTCCAGCGCGACTACCCGGGAATCGACTTCTCGATTCCCGACAGCCAGAACGAACTGATCGACCGCGCCGTCGGCAACATGCTGGACGCCTTGCGCGACGCGATCATCATGACCGTGCTCGTCATCTTCCTGTTTCTCGCCGATTGGCGCGGCATGACGCTCGCTGCGGTGTCGATTCCGTTCACGTATCTCCTGACGTTCGCGGCGATGTGGCTCGGCGGCTTCGAGTTCAACATGGTCACCCTCACCGCCATCGTCGTCGCCGTCGGCATGCTCCTCGACGATGCGATCGTGGTGCTCGAGAACATCGAACGGCACTACCACGAAGTGGGCCGGGGCGTGCGCGAGGCGGTCGTCGGGGGCACGGAGGAGGTGATGGTCGCCATCTTCTCGGGCACGTACGCCACAATCATGGTGTTGTTGCCGATCATCTTCATCGGCGGGTACGTGCAGACCGTGATGCGCCCGCTCGCGATGACGCTGTCCATTGCGCTGGTGGCGTCCTACGTCGTGTCGGTGACCGTGATTCCGCTGCTCGCGCCGTGGCTGCTCAGACGGCGCGCGGGCGGCCGCAACCGCTTCGAGCGTCTCGTCTTCATGCTCGACCGCTACGGTCTCGGGCCAGTCCGCGATTTCTACGTGCGCCTGACTGGCGTGGCCCTCCGGCACCGGGCTTTGTTTGTCGCGGGCGCGCTCATCCTGCTCGTTGTCTCGATGCGCCAGATGCCGCTCATCGGACGCGACCTGATGCCGCCGATGGATGCCGGCATCGTCAAGGTCGCGTTCGAGACCGATGCCAACTCCTCGCTGGCTGCGACCGAGGCCGCGCTCGCGCGCATGGAACACATCCTTTGTGCGCGGCCCGAGGTGACGTCAGTGTCGTCGGTGGTGGGCTCCGAACCAGCGGTGTTGTCCTTCGGCGGCGGCCGGCTCCCGCAGCAGGGTGTGATGACCGTGCACTTGGTCGATCGCTTCCACCGTACCGCATCCATCTGGGACATCGAGGCCGCGGTGAGGCCGCAACTCCAGCGGATCCAGGGTGTCCGCGCCGTTGACGTCTACGACTTCGGTGCGACGCCCCTGTCCACCATTCGCGCGCCCATCGACGTCATGATCGCCGGACCGGACATCGACACGCTGGACCGGCTCGGCACCGAGGTCGAACGGCGTTTGCGCGAACGGGTGCGCGGCCTCACGTCGGTGTCGCGCTCCTGGCATGCGGACAGCGTGGAGCAGCAGTTCGTGGCGGACGCCGACACACTCGCGCTGTACGGCATTTCCCCGGCTGCCCTTGCCGGGCAGCTGCAGGCCAGCGTGCGCGGCGGAGCCGCGTCCGCGTTTCGCGTGCCGAATGAGGACGGGTTGCCGATCTGGGTTCAGATGAAGGGCCCGGCGCGGACGTCCACCTCAGCGCTCGCCAGCTACCCGGTGATGACGTCGCGCGGACCAGTGCCGCTCGCGACCCTCGGCCGGTTCATCGCCCGGCCAGCGCCCGCCGTCATCACCCGCCAGGGCCTGCAGCGCACGCTGGACGTGCAGGCGTACAGGGGGCGCGTGCCGATCTCACACCTTCAGGAGGACGTGGACGCGGCCCTGAAGGACCTCGCGCTGCCGCCCGGTTACGCGATCAGCCAGGAAGGCGAGATCAAGCAGATGGACGAGTCGTTCCGCGGACTCCTCACCGCCCTGGCGCTGGGGCTCGTGCTGCTCTACTTCTCACTCGTGCCGGCGTTCCGCTCCTGGTTGCACCCGCTCACGATTATGTCGGCAATCCCGCTGGCGCTCATCGGCGCCCTCTGGAGCATGCTCGCATTCAACAAGCATTCGTGCATGCCCTCGTTCATGGGGCTGATCCTGCTGGCGGGCATCGTCGTGAAGAACTCGATCCTGTTGATCGACTTCATCATCGAAGCGCGAGGCCGGGGCGAATCGCTCCAGGACGCGTTGGTCGGCTCCGTCCGCGTCAGGACGCGGCCCATCCTGATGACCGCCGTCGGCACGGCGGTCGGAATGTTGCCGATTGCAGGCGAGTGGGCGATCGGCCTCGAACGGCTGTCGCCGCTGGCGATCGCCGCAATCGGCGGCCTGCTCGTCTCGACGTTCCTCACGATGATCTACGTGCCCGTGTTCTACTCGCTCTTCGAGGACCTGCAGAGACTGTTGAAGCGGGAACCGAGACCCGTGAGCGCGCCTGCACCGGTTCAAGGCGTCGTATGACGGCGATCATCACCGGGAGGCATCTCTGCTGTTAAACTGCACGAGCCCCCACCAAGAAAGGAATGCCCCGAAATGGTTGATTCAACCACGGTCCTCTGGGGCCAGACGCTCGCGTACACCTTTTACGTCCTGGCCATTATGGCGGTCATGGGCTGGTTCGCACGTCGGGTCACACGGGCGGGCCCCAGTGTCGTGCGGCCGGCCTTCTTCTACGCGTTCGTCGGCCTGCTGGTCGTGCTGGGTGTGACGCTGCACCTGGTGACGTACTTCACAATCCCGTGGAAGGAAATGGACATGCACCGCGCGTCGATCACGCCTGACAAGGTGTTCGAGATCGGTGTGGCCGGCCACAAGTTCCAGCTGCCCGCGGAGAAGCTGCAGATCGCCTGTCACGACAAGGTGCTGTTCAACGTCAGCTCGAAGGATCTCACCTACGGGTTCGGACTGTTCCGCCCGGACCACTCGATGGTGTTCCAGATGCAGGTCGTCCCGGGGCATCGAAACGACATCCTGTGGCAGTTCGACGGGCCGGGCACCTACAGCATTCGATCGACCGAGTACTCCGGTCCGGCGGGCGTTGGAATGATCGTCAAAGATGCCGTTATCGTGTCGTGCCCGGGCCACTGATCGCCATCGCGAATTGACCGCTTTTCCAGCGAGAACGACCTCATGACTTTCACGCAAACGCTCCTCAACGGTGAGCAGGGTGCTTTCAAGCCGGCCTCGCTGACGCCGATGCAGAAGATGATTCTGCGCTTCGTCGTCGTCGGGCTGGTGTACTACGGGTTCGCGGTGATCGAGGGGATGATCATGCGGCTGTACGAGGTGGGGCCGCTTCCGACGGTCACCGACAAACAGTTCTTCGCGATCATGACAGCCCATCCGCTGGTGGGCATCTTCGGCTCCACGTACTCGATCGTCTTCGGCGCCTTTCTTTTCCTCGTACCGTTTCTCATGAAGAAGCCGCTCTGGAGCCTCCGGCTCGCCAACGCGACGTGCGCCCTGCTCGGCGTCGGCACGTTCGTGTTCTGGTTCGCGGGCTTCCTCACCCACTACGCGCCGCTCTACACCTTGTACTGGCCGCTCCCCGCCGATTTCACCCAGTTCAGCGTCTGGGGTGGCACCTTCTTCATCCTCGGCATTGCGCTCGTGATGCTCGGAACCGTCTTCTTCGTCATCAACATCTTCAAGACGATCACCTACACCCCCGCCGGCACGAGTGGCCCGGGAGCAGGCGCGCTTCTGTCATCGGCGCTCGGCCTGTCGGGGCTTCGGGCTCTCTTCTCTCGCGGGAAGAAGGAACACCTCGTCTCGCTGCCGGTTGCCGCAATCGCGCGCGGCACCGTCGATGTGGCGTTCAATGCGGGAATCATCCTGTTCACTGGCGTGCTGATCCTCGTCTACATGGTGGCGGCCCTGCTCGGGCACGATCTCCGGCGCACGGCCATCGACGCGCTGCTCTACAAGAACTGGTTCTGGTGGGGCCTGGATCTCGTCGCCGATGGTCTCGTTCTGATCTTCGTTGCCGGCACCTGGTATCTGCTCGCGACGATGATTACCGGTAAGAAGCTGTTCATGGAGAACTGGGCCCGGGCCGCGCTGTTCGTGGAGCTCGTCGTGTCCTGGACCGTGTGGTCGCACCACCTCATGTCGGATCAGGCGCAGCCCGCCATTCTCAAAACGGTCTCCGGCGAGATGGTGACGGCCTTCGAGCTGATCACGCAGGGTCTGGCGTTCTTCATCACGCTCGTCACGCTGTGGAGCGCGCGGCCGTTGAAGATGACGCACCCGCTGCGCTTCCTGCTGGGCGGGCTCCTGGGCTTCGCCCTGGCCGTCCCTGCCGGCATCATGCAGGCGGACCTCGGGCTGAACCGAATCCTGCACAACACGCAGTGGATCATCGGCCCGCACGTGCACGTGGCGGTGCTCGTCGGTCTGACGATGACGCTGTACTCGGTCGTGTACCTGCTGTTCCCGATCGTGACCAACGGCGCGAAGCTCTACAGCGACAAGCTGGCGGTCTTCCATTTCTGGGCGCACCTCGTCGGCGGCATCGGCATGGGCGCCTTCATGGGGATGGCGGGATTGCAGGGGATGCTGCGCCGTGCGTTGTACACGAATGGCGAGTTCAGCGGCTTCATGATTCTGGCGGCGCTGTCGGGGTCGTTGCTGCTGTTCGGATTCCTCGCCTTCTTCTACAACATCGTCATGAGCCTCGGACTGAAAGGCGTCGTTGGCATCTTCACGCCGTCACGGGTGAAGACGGCCGAGCCGGTTGCGGCCGTGTGAAGTTATTGGCGGTTTGTCGGGGTGCGCCGATCGGTGACCTGCGAAATCGGGAGGAGAGCGGACATGGAGACAACTCAGGAGCTGATGCAAGAACACGCCGCGGTGCTCGTGGCGTTGGAGATTCTGGACAAGGTCGCGACCGCGGTTGCTCAGAAGAACGAGAGGGCGCCGGAACACCTCGAACAGCTTCTCGACTTCTTCAAGGGATTCGTGGACCGTTGCCACCACGGGAAGGAAGAGGACGTTCTCTTCCCGGAGTTGGTCCGCCGGGGATTGCCAAGGGAAGGCGGACCGATTGCTGTCATGCTCTCCGAGCACGAGGTCGGGCGAAGCCACGTCCGCGCGATGGCGGACGGGCTGAGGCGGCTGAGTGGCGGTGAAGCAGCGGCTGCCGCCGTGATTCGCGACCACGCGGATGCGTACCGCTCCATGCTGCAGGCGCACATTCACAAAGAGAACAACATCCTATTCCCGATGGCGGATCGGATCCTGTCGGCAGATGTCGATAGAAGCCTGAAGGGGCAATTCGACGCGATCGAGCGCGACCGAATCGGCGCCGGCAAGCACGAGGCGTATCACGCGATGCTGCACAACCTCAAGGAGGTCTACGAGATTGCATGAGAGGCAACAGGTGCACCCACGCGAACGTCTGGTCGCTCCGCAACGCCTGGGCGCCTTCGTACCCGTTCATCCCCGGCAAACCGATGTCTGGGCTTGATCCGGCTATGCGGAGATCCGCATAGCCGGATCAAGCCCA
>PMZR01000051.1 GCA_003170135.1 Acidobacteriota bacterium | reverse complement strand
CCCTCTCCGCCGGCGGCGCTCGACGCGCTGCTCGCCTACGGTCCGGAAACCGCGCGGGCCGCGCTGCGGGAGGCGCTCGCGGACAAGGACTGGGCCGTGCGCGTGCACGCGGCGGCACTGCTCAAGCCGATCGAGCCGACGACCGATCCGACCGCCGGGATCCGGCCGGCGCCGGTCACGCGTCCGCCGGGGTTCTACGAGTCGACCGAGCTCACGTCACCGGCCGTGTCGCCGCACGTCTACCTCGACACCTCGCGCGGCACGATCGAGATCGAGATGGCCGTGCTCGACGCGCCGCTGACCTGCCTGAACTTCATGACGCTCGCGCGCCAGGGTTTCTTCAAGGGCGCGACGTGGCACCGCGTCGTCCCGAACTTCGTCGTGCAGGACGGCGACCCGCGCGGCGACGGGGAAGGCGGTCCGGGCTACACGATCCGCGACGAACTGAACGAACTGCCGTACCTGCGCGGCACGGTGGGCATGGCGCTCGACTGGACGGACACGGGCGGCTCGCAGTTCTTCCTCGTCTCCTCGCCGCAGCCGCACCTGGACGCCCGCTACACGGTATTCGGCCGCGTCATCGAAGGCCTGGACGTCCTCGATCGTCTCCAGCAGTGGGATGTGATCAAGACGGTGCGGGTGTGGGATGGGAAGCAGTGAGTGCGTGGTGCGAGGTGCGGAGTGCGAGGTGCGGTGCGAGGTGCGGAGTGCGACGTGCCGTGCGACGTACATAAAAAAGGGGGCGACCGACGCCCCCCTTTCTTGCACGGGAAAGAGAACGCTTAGCGCTTCTTCCCGGCTTTCTTCGTGGCCTTCTTTGCTGGTTTCTTTGCCATTACCTTTATCCCCCCCTTCATTTTGAGGATGTGGCAAGCTGCCGGCGATTCGCGGCGCCGCTGCACCAGGCACTCGGCCGGCCGTGTCCCAGCGCTCACCGTTGGCGCCCTCATGAAAGCGGACGCCAAGAGCACGGGGGTGTTACCGCAGTACCACCCCGGGAACCGGTCGGCGGCCTAGCGCTTCTTACCGCCCTTTTTCTTGCCGCCAGTCTTCTTCGCCATTCTTCCTCCTCAGTCGGTGGGTGCCCAGCAAGAGAACCAGAACCGAGGGGTTACTAGGCGTGGGCTGAGCGGTCCACGCTCATACGAGATGTAGATTAAGGTTGAGAAGCAGGTGATGTCAAGCACAAAGTACACGGACCGTCGAAAAAATCTGCCGACCGACGGGGCCGCCGCGGCGCGGGTTGGTGCGCGTCGGCGGGACCGCGGCGTGGCGATCGCGTCGCGCTCCTGCGATCTGCCGATGAGCCGGGACGCGTGTGGTGCAGGAACGAGGGCCGCGCGACGCGATCAGCGCGTGCGATGAGCGGGTGAGGACTGGCCGCGCAGCCGCGCGAGCGATTTCGCCGCGGCCTCTTTGGTGCGCGCTTCGGCGCCGATGATGCGGGCGATGGTCTGGTACATCTCGAGCGCGCGGGCGCGCTCGCCGCGGTGCTCGAGCACGCGCCCGGCCTCCAGGTACGCCGTGGCGAGCAGGGATGCCGGCATCGACGCGCTCCCGCGGATGGCCGTCTCGAATTCCGCGAGGGCGCCCGGCTCGTCACCCGTGGTGCGCGCCTCCAGCACCTGTCCGTACCGGAGGTGGGCGACGGGATCGGCGGGATTGAGATCGAGCGAACGGCGCAGCAGCGTGTCCGCCTGGCCGCGGTCGCCACGCTCGAACGACCGCCAGCCTTCGAGCGACACGCGGTACGCCTCGGCCCGACGGGCGTCGGGCGCGTGCCGCAGCCGCTCGTTCGCGGCGGCCCGCACGCCCTCCTCGTCCGCCGGCGCATTGGCGATCGCGAAGCGATAGGCTTCGATGGCGTGCGGACGGCGGCCGAGGCGATCGTAGGCCTGGCCGAGCGCCAGCGACGCGCGAGCCGTGGCGCCGTGCGGCGCGGGCGGCTGGGCCGTGACGACCGCCGCCAGGTGATCGATCGCCAGGTCGGTGTCGGCCAGCGCGTCGAGCTGGCTGGCCATGCCGATCTGCGCCCAGACCTCCGCGATCTCCGGCACGCCGACCCGCCGGGCCCGCGCTTCGCGCCAGAGCATTTCATAGCTCGCCAGGCTGGCCGCCGCGTCGTGGAGGTACACGTCCTCGACCTCCGCGATCCGCGCCAGGAACAGCGGGTTGTGCGGGTAGGTCGCGTGCAGCTCGCGCAAGAGCGCCAGGGCGCGCGCCGGCTGGTTCTCGTACCACAAGTAGAGCAGGTGCAGCTGGTAGTCCGCCTCGCCGCGCAGCAACTGGCCGCGGTCGCGCGTCTGCACCATTTCGGCGAGGCCCTGGGCCCGGTTCCCGCCAGGCAGCAGCAGCAGAAAGCGGAGCAGTTTCAACGCGGCCGGCGCGATGTCGGCGTAGTAGTGGTACATCCCGATGCCGAAATGCGCGTCGTCGATCGTGGGGTCGAGCGCGAGCGCCCGCTCGAGGGCGTCCTTGATCCGCTTGCCGTCACGCGCCGCGGCGAGCCGTTCGTTGCGCAGCGCGCGGAACTGCACGCGGACCGCGTAGGCCGCGCCCAGGTAGAACCACGGTTCTCCCCGCTGCGGTTCGCGTCTGGTCCAGGCTTCGGCGGACGCCACGGCCTGGTCGACGCTCGTGCGCATCCGGCCGTCGAGCGACGTGTTCCCCGGGTCCATCTGGATCTGCCACCACGTCTGGACGGTCCCGAGGATGTCGCACGGAATCGGCGGCGCGCCGCCGCAGCCCTGTCGCAGCTGCTGCTCGGACTGCTCGAAGCGCGCGTCGAGGATGTCGTGGTACACGCGGGCAAGGGCGGGTGCCTGGGTCAGGCCGGGGCCGGCCGGTTCGGGCGGGACGCCGGCGCGGATGAGCGCGGTGCCCGCCAGCAGCCCGGCGAGCACGAACGCGGTGCCCACACGCGTCAGCGGTCGCCTGGGTGTCGGGCGCGATCGCACATCCCGCCTGTCGACGCCCCGGTCGCTCACGTCAGGCTCGTGCGCAACTGCTGCTTCGCCGCGTGACGCTCGAGAGCCAGGTCGATCAGGCGATCCAGCATCGCCGAGTAGGGGAGCCCGGTTGCCGTCCACAGCTTGGGAAACATGCTGATGGTCGTGAACCCGGGAATCGTGTTGATCTCGTTCAGGTACAGGCGACCCGACCGGCCGTCGAGCAGGAAATCCACGCGTCCCATGCCCGCCGCGTCGATGGCCAGGAACGCCTCGACCGCCAGGCGGCGGACCTCGTCGGTCTGCGCGGGCGACAGCGGAGCCGGCACCCGGACTTCGGATTCGTCGATGTACTTCGCCTCGTAGTCGTAGAACTCGCGCGACGGCACGACCTCGCCGGGGATGGAGGCTTCCGGGTGGTCGTTACCGAGCACGCTGCACTCGATCTCGCGTGCATTCGGCACCGCCGCTTCGACGATGATCCGCCGATCGAACTGCGCGGCCGTCGCCATGGCCCCGTCGAGATCCGCCTCGGCCTTCACCTTCGAGATGCCGACGCTCGACCCGAGGTTGACGGGCTTCACGAACACCGGGTACTTGAGCCCCATCGACACGGCCCGCCGGACCCGGTCCGGATCCGCGCGCCAGTCGGCGCTCAGCACGACGAGGTGGCTGACGATCGGCAGCCCTTTCGTCTGGAAGAGGACCTTCATCATCGCCTTGTCCATGCCGGCCGACGAGGCCAGCACGCCCGCGCCGACGTAGGGCACGTTGGCGAGCTCCAGCAGCCCCTGCACCGTCCCGTCTTCGCCGTACGGTCCGTGCAGCACGGGAAAGACGACGTCCAGGCTCAGCCCGGTGATCGTCGCCTGGTCGCGGCCGGTTTCGACGCCCGACACGCGATCGCGATCGATCGCGATGAGGTTCTCCTGGCTCGGGTAGGGCACGAGGTAGGCTTCGCGTCCCGCGCGCAGCGAGGACCGCGCGCCGTCACCGCGCGCCCGCCCGATGACGTCGGCGGCCGACGCCGCGGTCGGCGGCCGGTCCGCAATCGTCCAGCGGCCGTCGCGGTCGATATACAACGGCACGGTTTCATAGCGGTCGCGGTCGAGGTTCGACACCACCGCGGCCGCAGACGCGATGGAGATCTCGTGTTCGCCCGACCGTCCGCCGTAGATCACGCCGATACGCAGTCGTTTCATAATTGGCGAGCCGGCGGGGGTGTGTCACGCGTCTGGCCGGTCCGCCGACTAATATACCCCAATGGACCACGCGTTCGAATTCCGCGTTCTCGCCCGCGACGGCGCCGCCCGGCGCGGCGTCATGACGACGCCGCACGGCATCGTGCAGACGCCCGCCTTCATGCCCGTCGGCACGCAGGGCGCGGTCAAGGGCATGACCGCGCGCGATCTGCGGGAGAACGGCGCGCAGATCATGCTCGCCAATACCTATCACCTGTACCTGCGTCCGGGCGATCGCCTGATCGCGCGGCGCGGCGGCCTGCACCGTTTCATCGGTTGGGACGGTCCGATTCTCACCGACAGCGGGGGCTTCCAGGCGTTCAGTCTCGGACCGCGCCGCCGGATTACCGAAGAGGGCATCTGCTTCAGGTCGCACCTCGACGGCAGCGAGCACCTGCTCACCCCGGAACTCGCCACCGACATCCAGGCCCGGCTCGGCTCCGACGTCGCCATGGCGCTCGACGAATGCCTGGCGCATCCGGCGACCGTGGACGAGGCGCGACAATCCATGGAACGCACGCTCGGCTGGGGCCGCCGTTGCCGCGAACGCCTGCGATGGCTGCAGTCGCAGCCAGAGGGCGCCGTGCTCGAGGACGGGACCACGCCGCTCCTCACCAACCGCGGCCAGGTGCAGTTCGGGATCGTCCAGGGCAGCGTGTATCCGCAGTTGCGGGAAGAGAGCGCCCAAAAGACGCAGGCCATCGGGTTCGACGCCTACGCGATTGGCGGGCTCAGCGTCGGGGAGCCGATCGACGTGATGTACGAGACGGTCGCCGCGACCTCGCCGCTCCTGCCCGCCGATCGGCCGCGCTACCTGATGGGGACGGGCACGCCGCTCGACTTGTTCGAAGCCGTCGCCCGGGGCATCGATCTGTTCGATTGCGTGATGCCCACCAGGAACGCCCGCAACGGGCAGCTCTTCACCAACCAGGGGCCGTTGAACATCAAGAACGCCTGCCATGCCGAGGACGATCGACCGGTTGACGAAACCTGCCGGTGCTACACGTGCCGCCACCACTCACGCGCGTACCTGCGTCACCTGTTTCTCGCCAAAGAGATCGGGGCATCGACGCTTAACACGTTGCATAACCTCCACTTTTACCTTGACACCCTCGGTCGGATCAGAGACGCTATTATGCTTGGCTCGTACGAAAATCTGAGACGCACGTTCCACCAGAGCTACTCCCTCCGACCACTCTCATGACGGCGATGAACGACACGGCGGGGCTGTTGTTGGCGATGGCCACCACGGGGGACCAGGCGGTCAGTCCCTGGGTGCAGCTGGCGCCATTCGTGTTCATTCTGGCGATCTTCTACGTCATCATCATCCTGCCGATGAGACGTCGCCAGAAAAAGGTTCGGCTGTTTCTCGACACGCTGAAGGTGGGCGACCGCGTCGTCAGCACGGGCGGCATTTACGGCGTGATTACCAAGATTAACGAGCGATCGGTCCAGCTGCAGATTGCCGACAAGGTCCGAATCGAAATTTCCAAGGCCGCGATCGGTGGCTACCAGGGCCAGGAGCCGGTCGCGCCCGAGAATCCTCAGTAGCATGGGCAAAGATCTTCGCTGGAGAGTCCTTCTCATCGTCGTCCTCATCGGCGCCTGCCTGTGGGCGATCATTCCGCCGGCGCAGAAAATCCGCCTCGGCCTCGACCTCAAGGGTGGCGCGCACATGGTGCTGCGCGTCGAAACCGACGATGCCCTGCGGCTCGAGACCGACACGACCATGGAGCGGCTGCGCGAGAGCCTCGACAAGGCGGGCGTGACCGGCGCGACCGTCACGGTGACGTCGCCGACCGAGATCCAGGTCGCCGGCGTCCCACCGGCACAGGACGCGCTCTTGCGCTCGACGGCGGTTGAGATCGAGACGACCTACAACCGCGCGGCGGGTGTGAACGGCAGCTACACCTTTACGATGAAGCCCAACTACGCGGTGCAGATGCGCGGCGACGCCGTCACGCAGGCGCAGCAGACGATCGAGCGCCGCATCAACGAGCTGGGCGTCGTCGAACCGACCATCGCGCTGCAGGGCACCAACAACGACGAGCTCATGATTCAGCTGCCGGGCGTCAGCGACGTGAACCATGCGAAGGAAGTGATCGGCCGCACGGGCACGCTCGAGCTCGACATGGTCGAGGCCGGCCCGGTCCCCACCAAGGAGTCGCTGCTCCAGAGCCACCTCGGCCAGGTGCCGCCGAACATGAGGCTCGTCGCCGGCGTCCAGGCGGAAGCGGGCGAGACGCCGACTACCGTCTATTACCTGATCGACAGAGTGCCGGTGATCACCGGCCGCGATCTTCGCAACGCGAAGCCGAGCATCGACCAGAACGGGCAGCCGGCGATCAGCTTCTCGGTCAAACCGGACGGGGCCCGCCGGTTCGGGGCGGCCACGGGCGCGAACATCGGCCGCTACCTGGCGATCGTGCTCGACAACAGCGTGCAGTCGGCCCCGCGCATCGACGGCCGGATCTCGGACGAAGGACAAATCTACGGGCACTTCACGCAGAAGGAAGCGCAGGACCTGTCGCTCATCCTGCGATCCGGCGCGCTGCCTGCCCGGCTGACCTACCTGCAGGAGCAGACGGTCGGCGCGACGCTCGGGGCGGACTCTGTCAAGGCGGGGCTCATCGCCGCGCTGGCCAGCCTGCTGCTGGTCGTCGCCTTCATGCTCTGGTACTACAAGCTGGCGGGGATCAACTCCACCGTCGCGCTGGTGTTCAACCTGGTGCTGCTGCTGGGCGCGATGTCCTACATCGGCGCGACCATGACGCTGCCGGGCATTGCCGGCTTCGTCCTGACGATGGGCGTCGGCGTGGACTCGAACGTGCTCATCTTCGAGCGCATCAAGGAGGAACTGGCGGCGGGCAAGGGCGTGCGCGCCTCGCTCGACGCGGGGTTCAGCCGCGTATTCCTCACGCTGCTCGACACGCACATCTCCGCGCTCATCTCGGCGGCGTTCCTGTTCCAGTTCGGGACGGGGCCGATCCGCGGGTTCGCGACGACACTGACCTTCGGTCTCATCTCGAACCTGTTCACCGCGACGTTCGTGTCCCGCACGCTGTTCAATCTGATCCTGTCGCGCCGGCAAGTGGCGACGCTGAGCATCTAAGAGCTTCGGGCTCCGCGGCCCAGGCTCCAGCCGTGAGGCAGGTGCCCCGGGCCCGCAGCCCGGAGCCATTGGTTACGGAACATGCAGATCTTCAAGCATCCGAACTACAACTTCCTCAAGTACCGCTGGCACGCGCTGTTCCTGTCGTGGGCCATCATCATTGCCGGCATCGCCATGGTGTGGATCCGCGGGCTGCCGGAAGGGATCGAGTTCCAGGGCGGCACGGCGGTCATCCTGCAGTTCGACAAGACGCCCGGGACCGATCAGGTGCGCGCGGCGCTCGACCGCAACTTCCCCGGCGGCGGCGGGAACATCGTCGTCCAGTCGTATGGGCCGCCGTCCTCGCGCGAGGTCATGGTCCGCGTGCCCCAGGTCGGCAAGGAGGCGGGCACCGAGCTCAGTCAGACGGCCCGTGCCGTGACCGCCGCGCTGAAGAAGGCCGACCTCGGCAACTTCACGGAGATCGGCAGCGAAGTCGTCGGCCCGAGCGTCGGGCAGGATCTGAAGCGCAAGGGCATCCTCGCGACCGCGCTGTCGCTGGCCGGCATCCTGATCTACATTGCGATGCGGTTTCAGCTCAGCTTCGCGGTGGGCGCGATCGTCGCCAGCATCCACGACCTGCTCATCACGATGGCGTTCCTCGCCTTCTTCGGGTACGACCTGACGCTGAACGTCATCGCGGCCGTGCTCACGCTCACCGGCTACTCGATGAACGACACGATCGTCATCTTCGACCGGGTGCGCGAGAACCTGCGCGGCATGCGGCGTGACAACATCTCCGACGTGGTGAACGTCGCGGTGAACCAGACGCTGAACCGCACCATCATCACCGGCGGCACGACGATGCTGAGCGTGGTGGCCCTGTTCCTGTTCGGCGGCGAGGTGCTGCATGGCTTCGCGTTCACGATGATCGTCGGCGTCATCACCGGCACGTATTCGAGCGTGTTCATCGCGGCCGCGATCGTCACCTTCTGGCACCAGGGTGCTGCCCGTGCGAAGGGGGCTGTCGGCGCCCCGACCGGGCCCACATCGCCGCAGACGGCCCCCCGCGCGCGCGCAAAGACGCAGCGGAAGGCCCGCGCGTCGTAGCTGTAGAAGGCCGAAGTCCGAGGTCCGAAGTCCCGCGTTGCGTCGAATTCGACTCCGGATTCCGGCCACCGGACAACGCCGTCTCGCCTTTCTTTTTTCCCATGCTCCTGTGGCTGCGACGGCGGTTCATCGCCGGCTTCTTCGTCACCGTCCCGCTGATCATCAGCGTCGCGGCCCTGGTGTGGATCTTCGACTTCTTCGACGGGTTGATGGGGCCGGTGTACACGCGTCTGCTCGGCCGCGAGGTGCCGGGCCTGGGCGTGCTCACGACCATCGCGTTCGTCTTCGGCGTGGGCGTGCTGACGACCAATGTCATTGGCCGCCGGCTGCTCCACACGGCCGAGAGCTACCTGCTCCGCGTCCCGGTCTTCCGCACCATCTACGCGCCGGTCAAGCAGCTGCTCGATGCGTTCTCGCCGGAAAGCGCCGGCGGGTTGAAACGGGTCGTGCTGGTCGCGAGCCGGGACGGCCGCTGGCTCCTCGGATTCCTGACCCGGGAGTTCACAGTGGAGGGGCCGTCGGGCGTTGAGCCGATGATCGCGGTCTACGTGCCGACCAACAACCTGTATCTGGGCGACCTGCACATCTTTCCCGCGTCGGCTGCCCGCTACCCCGACCTCACCGTCGAGGAGGGCGTGCGCGTGATCCTGACGGGCGGCATGGCCATGGCCGGCCGCGTCCGGATTGGCCCAATCAGCGAGGATGCACGGGAAGTGCACCTGTAGACCCGGATACCTGCCGGTCGGCCATCTGCGCGGCGCGACCTGCAATCTGCCAGTGGTGTTCGCCGAGTGATACCCCCTATAATCGAAAGAATCACATGAGTCTGCGCGCCCGGCCCGGTCCGGCGGCCCCGGTGCCGGCCGCGATCGATTTCGCTGCGATGGACCCCAGTGGTTTTCGCAGGATCCCGCAGAGAGAGCATATGAATCAGCGCCTGGTTGCCCTCGTCCGTCGCCAGTACCGCCCCGCGATCCGCCGCTTCGGCCTGCTCGCGTCGCTGGTGGCCCTGCTGCTGTTCGTGGCGCCCGCGAGTACGCCGCTCGCCGCCGCCACCGGGGCGCCGCGTGCCGCCGCCGAATCGGCCGGCGGAGAAGCGACGCTGCGGCTGCCGGATCTGGGGCTGGTGTCGTTCGGCGGGGTGAACGGGCGCACGCTGCTGATGTCGGGATTGTTCGTGTGCCTGCTCGGCCTCGCCTTCGGCTACACCATCTACCGGCGCTTGAAGACCCTGCCCGTGCATCCGTCGATGCGCGAGATTTCCGATCTGATCTACGAGACGTGCAAGACGTACCTGGTGCAGCAGGGCAAGTTCCTGCTGGTGCTCGAGCTGTTCATCGGCGCCATCATCGTGCTGTATTTCGGAGTCCTGCAGGGCTTCGAGTGGAATCGCGTGGTCGTCATCCTGGCGTTCAGCCTCGTCGGCATCGCCGGCAGCTTCGGCGTCGCGTGGTTCGGCATCCGCGTCAACACCTTCGCGAATTCGCGCACCGCGTTCGCCAGCCTCCGGGGGCTGGCGATGCCGATCCACGCGATCCCGCTCAGCGCGGGCATGAGCGTGGGCATGATGCTCATCAGCGTCGAGCTGCTGATGATGCTGTCCATCCTGCTGTTCATCCCCGGGGATTACGCCGGCCCGTGCTTCATCGGGTTCGCCATCGGCGAATCGCTCGGCGCGGCCGCGCTCCGGATCGCCGGCGGGATCTTCACGAAGATCGCCGACATCGGCTCGGACCTGATGAAGATCGT
>PMZR01000126.1 GCA_003170135.1 Acidobacteriota bacterium | reverse complement strand
AGCGCGGCGACTACAAGCCGTACATCGTCAAGAGCGCGGACCGCGGCCGGACCTGGACCAACATCACCGGCAATTTGCCCGACCGTCACGACGTCTGGTCGATCGTCCAGGACCACGTGAACGGCGACCTGGTGTTCGCGGGGACCGAGTTCGGCCTCTACGTCACCGTGGACGGCGGCCGCAACTGGGTGGAGCTGAAGGGGGGCATGCCGCCGGCGCAGGTCCGGGACATGATCGTGCAGCGGCGCGAGAACGACCTGGTCCTGGCCACGTTCGGACGCGGGTTCTTCATCCTCGACGACTACAGCCCGCTGCGCGAGCTGTCGGCTCAGGCGCTTGCCGATGAGGCGCACCTCTTCCCGCTTCGCGATGCCTACTCGTTCAGCCAGACCGGGATGAATCCGGCCGGGTCGGCTGGCATCGGCCCGCTCGCGGGCAACTGGACCGCGCAGAATCCGCCGTTCGGCGCGGTGTTCACCTATAACCTCAGGCAGGAGCTGCCATCTGACACCAAGCTCGTGCTGACGATCACGGACGACACCGGCAAACAGGTGCGCCGAATCGATCTCGATAACGCCGCAGGTCTGAAGCGGGTGGCGTGGAATCTCCGCGGCGACCCAGCGGCGCCGGCGGCTGGCGCCCCGGCGGCGGGTCAGCGCGGGGCTGGCGGCGGACAGGCGGGCGGGGCAGGCGGCGGCTTCGGCCGCGGCGGCGGCGGTGGAGGAGGTGGCGCGCAGATCCAGGCCGATCAGCCGGCGCAAAAGCCGCCCGCGCTCGATCCGAAGCGAAGCGGCGTGCTGCGCTCCGAGGACAAGGGCCGCAGCTGGACGGTTGTGAGCAACTGCAACTCGCGGCCGATGTACTTCAGTCAGCTGCGCGTCGATCCCACCAACGACAAGACCATCTACGTCGCCGGCCTCCCGGTTGCAAAGTCGCTCGACGGCGGCCGGACGTTCGCGACGCTCGACAATGCCGGCGGCAACGCGTCGCCCGGCCACGTCGATCAGCACGCCATCTGGATCGATCCGAAGAACCCGAAGCACCTCATGATCGGGAACGACGGCGGCCTGGACATCAGCTGGGATCAGGGCAGGACGTGGGACTTCGTGAACACGATGGCCACCGCGCTGGCCTATGTCGTCACGGCCGACATGCGTCACCCGTACTTCGTCTACATCGGGTTGCAGGACAACGGCAGCTGGGGCGGTCCCAGCGCCGTGCGGGGTCGCGGCGGCATCATGAACTCCGACTGGTTCGGCATCGGAGGCGGTGACGGTTTCTACACCGGTGTCGATTCGACCGACTACAACATCGTCTACAGCGAGTCGCAGGACGGGAACACCAGTCGGTACGACCTGCGGCTCGGTCGTGGCCAGAGCATCCGGCCGCGCGGCTTCCCGCAGCAGGGACGTGGCGGGCGCGGGGGCGGAGGCCGCGGCGGTGGGGCTCCGGCGGGGGCGCAGCCAGCGGCCGCGCAACCGGAGACGCCGCAACCGGCCCAGCCCGGCGGCGCCGGCGCCGCGACGCCCAACGTGCTGAACGCCGGGCCGACCGATCAGTACCGCTTCAACTGGAACACGCCCGTCGTCCTCTCGCCGCATAACCCGAGCGTGGTGTGGCTCGGCGGCAACCGGCTGTTCAAATCGTACAACCGCGGCGACACGTGGATCGCCAGCCCGGATCTGACCAAGCAGGTCGATCGCAATACCGTCACGATGATGGGCGTGCCGGGCGATCGGACGCAGCTGTCGAAGAACGACGGCGTGGTGTCGTACGGCACCGTCATCTCGATTTCCGAGTCGCCGGTGATGCCTGGCGTCGTGTGGGCCGGGACCGACGATGGGAACCTGCAGGTGAGCCGTGACGGCGGCCTCACGTTCACGGAAGTGGGCAAGGGCCTGCCGGGACTGCCGCCGAACAACGTGTACTGGATTTCACGGATCGACGCGTCGCACTTCGACGCGGCCACGGCTTACGTGGCCGTGGACGGGCATCGCAACGACGACCTCAAGCCGTACGTGTTCGTCACGCACGACTACGGCAAGAGCTTCCAGAGCATCACCGGCAACCTGCCGGTTTACGGCAACGTGCAGGTCGTTCGTGAAGATCCGAAGAACAAGGACCTGCTGTTCGTGGGCACGGAATTCGGCTTGTTCACCTCGCTCGACGGCGGGAAGTCGTGGCAGCGCTTCATGAACAACTACCCGACCGTGCGCACCGACGACATCCTCGTGCACCCGCGCGATGGCGACCTGGTCGTGGCGACGCACGGGCGCAGCGTGTTCATCGGGGACGACATCACGCCGCTGCAGCAGTTCACGCCCGCCCTGCGCGCGCAGGACGTGGCGCTGTTCGACATCCGGCCGGCCGTCGCCTACCTCAGTGACCAGCAGCACGGCCAGCAGGTCGGCGGGCAGAAGGTGTTCGTTGGCGAGAACGCGCCACGCGGGACGGCCATCAGTTACTACCTGAAGTCGGCCGCCTCGGGCGACGTGAAGATCTCGATTGCCGACGTGAACGGCAAGATGCTGTGCCAGTCGGACGGGCCGAAGGAGGCCGGGATCAACCGCATCCAGTGGGCGCTCGTGGCGCCGCTGCTCGCGCCCCAGGGGGCGGGCGGAGGCGGTGGCGGCGGTGGGCAAGCGGGCCGCGGCGGCGGTGGGCCGACGAATGCGAGCTGCAGCGCCGGGG
>PMZR01000108.1 GCA_003170135.1 Acidobacteriota bacterium | reverse complement strand
TCAATATCCGAAAGGCATTGCGGCTAACAAGCGCTTGCACCCGACGGCGCTTGGTACGATCGTGGAGCGCCGCGGGTGAAGCGCGGACGTTCTGCGGACACGCGCGACGTAGGGAGGAACGGATGACAGGCTTGGCGGAATGGTTCGGCAGCCACCCCGTGGCAACGGGAGTAGCGACACTCATCCTGATGCTGGTCGACTGGTCCCTGACCGTGCTCCAGCATCGTGAGCGGGCGAAGTACAGCGCGAACCACTACCGCAGCTATCCCGTGGACACGGTTGAGGGCAATCCATCGCTACAGAAGGCCGTCGCCCGCGCACACCTTCTCGAGCCACAACACCTCGTCGTGGCGGTCCCCGTGAGTGCACTGGTTGCTGCCACGGTGTGGTGGATACCCGTGGTCGCACGTCCGCTGCTCCTGGGCTATGTGTGGGGCCTGTTCTTCATCGTCTCGGCAACGCACCTCGGCAACCTTCTCGGCTACATTGGAAGTCGCCGTGGCATCCATGGCCGAGTCTGGATGCACCAGCGCACCGGTTACGCTGTTCAGGCGGGCCGGTATGTCGGGGTGACCGCACTGCTTGCTGCTTTGGCGGTGTGCTCTGGATCCGTGTTCGTGATCGGGGCGGCGGTGGCCAGCGTCACGTCGATGGCCAGGCAGCTTGTGTGGATTCGCAGGACTCCTGCCATCCCCGACGATGATGCTGCACCCGAAGCGGGCGTGACGAATGTTGGGAGCGGAGAAGCCGCAGAACAAGCGCTTGCACCTGACGACGGCGCACCGGCCAGGTGGTCGCGCCGTCGCAGGTGAAGCGCAGCGCACCAACGGACGTCTTGCCGATTCGTGAGGAACACATGACTGCCGTGTCTCGCGGAGCCATCGTCCTCCCGCTGGCGATCCTGTGCGCGGCCTGCGCGGCGCAGGCGCCGGCGGCTCGGGAGTTCTACACGACGGTCGTTGTCAATTCATCTGGTGTTGGCTCGAAAAACAGCGGTGTACCTCGATGGTGCCTGGAGGCTGGCCGGATTCCGGTGGCGGTCGAGGTTCGGAACGATAGCGGCAAGGAATTGGCCGTTCCCGAAGTGGGTGCGATGGTGGTAAACGCGGAAGGCCGTAGGCTAGCGCGGTCCATCCTGGCTACCGAGCAACGCCTCCACCGCGGCGCGACCGCGACGTATCGGGCGGCGGTCACCGGCGCCTGGTCGCCGGATTCACATGCGCCCGACGGCTGCACCCGCTGACGCAGAGCGGTCGCGGTGATGCGGGATCATCAGGCAGCGTGGGGTAATGCAATGAATGTCGCTGAGGTAGGTCGCGGCTATGCGGTGGGTTGGGGCACGCTGGCGCTGATCAACGCCGGCCTCGCTCAGTCGAAAGGACGCAGCCGGTTGGCGTGGTTTCTGGCGTCCCTCCTGCTGGGGCCGCTCGCCACGTTCATCATCGTCGTCACGGACAATCCAGCGCCGAAGGCGCCCAAATGATCGAGACGCGGCCGTCCTCTTGCGTGCTGGCGGGTTGACGGGCGTCGTTAACAGAACGCCACGCCAAGATCTGTTCAGCGAAGGCGCTGCCTGACGTCGGCTTGCAGCCGACGGCGGCCGGTGAGATGCTGAGCCGGCGCGGGTGACCGCGGGTCGTTGGCCGACCTGAAGGAGACGCATGCGGGTAGTCGACGCGCAGCGCGAGATCCGCCAGGCCTACACGGGCGGCTTCATGGGACAGCTGGTGTCCGGGCTTCTCTGGCTGGCCTCGGCGGTTGCTGCGACATGGAGCTCGCCTCGGTCGGCGATCGTCTTGATCGTGGTCGGGGGATTCTTCATCTTCCCGCTCACTCGACTAGGTCTTGCCTTGATCGGCCACCGGGTCGCGATCACGCCGGGCAACCCGCTGAACGGTCTGGCGATGCAGGTGGCGTTCACGTTGCCGCTCTCTCTGCCGGTCGTCGGCGCAGCTGCCCTATACCGGCTTGACTGGTTCTATCCCGCATTCATGATCATCCTGGGCTCTCACTATCTGCCGTTCGTCTTTCTCTACGGGATGCGGATGTTCGCCGTCCTGTCGGCGCTGCTGGTGTCGGCCGGCGTCGTCCTCGCCCTGTATGTGCCGTTGTCCTTCGCGGCCGGGGCATGGCTCACCTCGGGACTACTCCTCCTCTTCGCGGTCGCCGGTCGCTCGATTGCCGTCAGGGAGGCGCGTGATCTTGCGCGCGGCCACGAGAGTCTTGAACGGCCTGCCCAGCCGCTGCAGCCGACGAGCGGCGGGAAGATCGCGGTGGAGTGAGCAATGCGCGCGATGATGCTGGCGATAACGGTGATGGCCGTTGCGTGTAAGTTCTCTGCCGCGCTGCGGACGCTCGGGGTTGCTATCTTCGCTTGTTCCCTCCTTGGCCCGGTAGTGCTCGCGCGCCAGCAAAGCACCGTGCGCCAGGCTGGGCATGTCATTTCCGGCCGCGTCGTCGATCCATTGGGGCTGAGGCCAGAGGCCGCGGTCCTGATGCTCGGCGCCGCCGACGGAGACGGCGTCGTCAGCGTCCCCGTTCCGGTCACACGGGACGGTTCATTCGTCACGGCGCCACTCAGCCCCGCCACGTATTGGCTCGAGATGGTCAGGACGCCGCACTCTCGGACCAGCCCGGCGACGGTGGTCGGTTTCAGCCTCGTGCCCGTCGGCAGCACCGACGTCGCCGGCGTGACAGTTGCGATTCAACGCGACACCTTCCTGCGGGGACGGTTCCGCATGGAAAGCGACAACCGTGCTGCTGAATGGCCGCCGCACATCGTCGTGAACGCCTTTCTTGCGCTCGACGGGATGCCGTTGCTGGGCGGGACAGTCGCCGAAGGCGCGCCGGCGGGCGAATTCGTTCTGCACAACGCGTTCGGGCCGCGCGTGGTAAGGTGCGGGTACACGCTCGCGCCAGACAATCGCTGGTGGCCGACGCGCGTGCTGCTCGATGGCGAGGACATCACCGACGTTCCCATTGATTTCAGCGCCAGACAGAACGCCAGCCTCGAGGTCGTTTTCACCCAGCATCCGGCATTCTTCCGGGGAATGATCACGGATCGGCAGGGACGGCCGTCAGGACGCGCCTGGATCGTCGTGTTTGCAGCCGAGCCGTCGCGATGGCAGGAGTGGTCCACGATGGCGCGGGCAGTCCAGGCGGACGCCGACGGCGGGTTCCGATTCGAGTCGCTTCCCGGTCGCTACTTGGTCGCGGCGCTTCCGGCCGCCGCCTTCTCGTCCCGCCGCCCGACTTCTTGCCCGACAGCCAAACAGATGATGCAGCTGGCGCCAGGGGCGCTCTCCGTCGACCTCGCTGAACGCGAAGTGAAGACGCTCAGGTTGGCGTTGAAAGAGCCTTGAGATGTTGCGGCGCAGGCCCATGTCCAGCGCGAGTCGTCAGGCGTTGATGGATGGGACAACCATGTTCTGCGCGAATCCCGAATGCCCGCATGTTCGCGACACGAAAACGGCCGCGGAGTACCGGGACGGCATCGCGGTCTGTCCGGAGTGCGGTGCGAGGCTCGTTCCGGACCGCCCCGCCGTGTCCTCGCCGGCCTCTATTCCCGCGGCTCGTGACGCCCCTCTCGTCGTCGTGGCGTCGTTCAACTTCCGGCAAGACGCGGATCTCGCCGTGTCGATGCTCGTTGCCAACGGCCTCCAGGCGTGCACGTTCGCCGACGACTGTGGAGGCGTCGATCCAGGCCTGGGGTTCGCAACGCGCGCTCGTGTCCTTGTCCCGGAGACCCAGGCGCACGTGGCGCTGGCCCTGCTCCGGGATCTCAAACAGTGACGCCGTTCGAAGATGCCGGACGAGCGCGTACAGGCGACGCGTGCAGGTGAACGGGGGGAAGAACCAAGGTGGGAATCGCTGACGCCAGGCGGCGTCAGCGCCAGAGCAGCACCCGCCAGACGCGCTCGAGCGACGTGGCCCGCAGCTGCGCCAGCCAGGGGGAGCACGCGGCCCACCATGCCGTCACGAACTGCAGCCAATCCACGTCACACCTCGTGTCTGCGGCCGGACGGGGCCGCGTCTCTCTCTGTTGCCTACTTGAGGATACGCACCAGCCGTGACGAGCCCGTGACGCAGGTGTGACAAGAGTGTGGCTTGACGCTGCGGCGCCGCGGTGCGAGTCTAGGCCGACCCGCGACCGAGGTGGGGCGATGCCGACAGAATCGCGTCCGAGGCCGACACGAACCGGGCCGGTCATCGTCGCGATGTTCGATGATACGTGCGGCAATCTCATCCAGCTTCACCAGGCGCTCGGCGCCGCGTGAGCGCCGGGCGTCGGACACCTGACCACGTTCCGGCGATTCACGCGAGACAACTGGCCGGTCGTGCGTGCAGGAGCGACGGCCGCATCGGAAGCAATCACGAGATGGGACAGAAGCGCTGGGTCATCCTCCTCGTCGTCGTTTTGCTGTCGTTCGTGATCCCGGCGGCCCTGTGCGGAGCGGTCGCGCTGCTCGAGGCCAGGTCGATCGTCGCGCTGGCGGTGGGGTGTGTTGCGGCCGGCTCGTGGTTGGCGCTGGTCGCGCTCGTCAACTGGTGGGAGTTCACCAGCCGGTGGCTGGCCTGGGCATGGTGCGTCGCGTTTGCCGGCGTGGTGGCGCTGCGAGTCCACGCGGCGCGGCGGCATGACGGCGACGCCGTGGATCTCTCGTTTCCGCTCGAGTGCGGCAGGTTCCTCGTCACCGACGGCGCGTTCGGCGCCGATCGCCCATACGGACTCGGCAACCACGTGGTGATCCGCAAGGGCGCCGACCAGTACGTGGTCCTCGGGCACATGCGTGAAGGCACCGTGGTCGTCAAGCCCGGAGACGAGGTGCGGGCGGGGCAGGAGATTGGCCGCGTGGGAAACTCCGGCTGGACGGAGCGGCCGCACCTGCACATGCAGGCGATGCGCAGCGCGAAGGGCGACTGGCGGCACGGCGATCCCCTGCCGCTTTGCTTCGCCGGACGTTTCCTGGTACGGAACCAATCGATTCGCACGTGAGAACGCGTCCTCCTTCATGACCCACGCAAGAACGGTTGCAATCGTCCGGGCGAGCCTCGTCGAAGTGTTCGCCGAGGTTGACGGCTGGTTCGATCGGCCGGCGGACGAGCGCGCGTTCCGGCCGTCGTCGGGTGGTTGGACGATCGACGAGGTGCTCGAGCACGTCAGCCTCACGAACCATTTCCTGATGCTCACGTTCCGGAAGGCGGTCGAGAAGGCAGTGCGCCGTGCCGCCGCCGGGCAACCGGCGTCCGCAGAGGAGAGCGACCTGGAGCGGTTGGACGCGATCGGCCGGCGCGGCAGCTTCCCGTGGGCACGTCCTGAACACATGGAACCGACCGGTCGCACAACCCCTGAGGAGGTTCGCGCGCTCCTGCGACGGCAAGAGAAGGAATGCCTGGCCCTGCTCGAGCGGCTGAATCACGGCGAAGGCGCGTTGTGGTACCTGCGCATGTCGGTGGATACGCTCGGGCGGATCGATCTCTACCAGTGGCTGTACTTCCTGGTGCAGCACGCGCGCCGGCACCTGCAGCAGATGGCGGCGATACAACGCCAGCCACCGGTCTGAAGACCGGCGGTCCCACTGCTCACCGCCGAACCGCCCGCGTCGCGTAGCGCACGAAACCGATGCCACCGAGCGCGAAGCCGGCCCCGAGCGTCAGCACCCCGGAGAGCCCGGCCAGCCGTTCGATCGGGAGCGCGGGCAGCGCCGCCCATCTGCGGCGCGGCAGCAGGGCCGCGAGCAGGGCCGCGAGCGAGCGACCGAGGATGCCGAGCGCGCCGAGGATGGCGTTCACAGGAGGTCCCGGAGGCAGCAGCATTCTACCAGCGGCGTCTGCGACGGCCGTGCTAACATGCGGCGCGGTGTATGCGACGTGCGCCGTAAGGCAGGAGGTCGCTCATGGGCTGCCTGTTCGCTCTGCTCGCCCTGATTACTCCCCGCGTGGTCATCTTTCTGCTCTGGTTCTTCACGCACTGGTTCCGCGGGGTGTTCAACTCGGCGCTCTGGCTGGTCCTGGGGTTCCTGTTCCTGCCGACGACGCTGTTGTGGTACACCGCCGTGCAGCACTGGTATGGCGGGCAGTGGACGCTGTGGCCGGTCGTGGGGCTCGTCATCGCGCTCGCGATCGACGTGTCGCCGGCGCGCAAGGGGCGCAAACGGGGTTGAGTCACAGGACTGAAGTCCTGTGCACATGTGAGGAGCCACAGGCTGACCTCCTGTGCCACGATAGACCATGCACCTGCTCATCACCGATTCCGGACTCGGCGGCTTGTCAATCTGCGCGGCGACCGAGAAGGCCCTGCGCCTGGCCGGCGGAGACGGCCCCGTTCGCATCACCTACTTCAACGCGTGGCCGGAGCAGGCGAGCGGGTACAACGATCTCCCGGAGATCGGGTCGCGCGCCCGCGCCCTCGATCGGGCGCTCTCGGGCATGGCTGCGATGCGGCCCGATCAGATCGTCATCGCGTGCAACACGCTCTCGATCGTCTACGGCCACACGGCGTTCAGCCACGTGACCGCCGTCCCGGTGCTCGGCATCGTCGACGCCGGCGTCGAGGTGTTCTCCGAGGCGCTCACCGCCGATCCGTCGAGTGCGATTGCGCTGTTCGGCACGCGGACGACGATCGAATCGGGCGCGCACCGCGAGAAGTTGATCGCGAAGGGCATCGCCTCGCGCCGCATCATCTCGGTGGCGTGTCACGGCCTCGCGAAGGCGATCGAGACGGATCCGGACGGCGACGCGATCGCCGGCTTCATCGACAAGTGCACGACGACGGCGTGGCGGGCGGCTCCGCCGCGCAATCCTCTGTACCTCGGCGTCTGCTGCACGCATTTCACGTACGTGGCAGACCAGATGCGGGCGGCGCTCGAAGGCCGGTGCGGCCGGCCGGTGCAGGCGCTGGATCCCGGCGCGCGGCTGGTCGCCGAGGTGCTGCGCCGGACCGAACGGGCGCGGGAGCAGGGCCGGGCCTTCGCGGCCCCGGCGGCCGAGGAATCGAGACCGCGATCCGTCACGGTCTCCGTCGTGTCGAAGGTCGAGATGGACGATCCGAAGCGGCGGGCGATGGCGCGGCGGATCGAGGCGGCGTCGCCCGCGACGGCGGCGGCGCTGTTGTCCTACACGCGCGTGCCGGATCTGTTCTGATGGGCGACGAGAGGGCGAACGCGTCATGAGAGTCCTTCTTCTTACGGGTCCGGGCGGCGACGCGCAGGGCTGGGGCGATCTGAGCGTCACCAAGTGCGTGGGCGAGGCGGCCGCGGCGTGCGGGCACAAGACGCAGATCGCCTGGGTCGAGACCGATTCGGACTTTCACAAGGTCATCAAGGACGGCGGGTTCGACATCGTCTGGAGCGCGCTGTACCACATCACTCCGAACGACAAGTTCATCGGGCGGAACGAAGGCGGGACGTGGGTGGCGGACGTGTTCGACATGCTCGGCATTCCCTACATCGGGTCGAACAGCCAGTCGATGAAGGACATGATCGACAAGTCCCAGACGCACGAGATCCTCGCGCGCGCCGGCGTCGCGGTCCCCGCGCACCGCCTGGTACGGGGCCGCGACGACCTGTCGACGGTGCAGTACCCGGCCTTCGTGAAGCCGATGTGCGAATCGCGCTCGGTGGGCATTTCTGACAAGAGCGTGGTCTCGTCAGACGAGGAACTGCGGCGCCAGGTGGCGTTCATCGAAGAGGAATTCCACGAGGCCGCGCTCGTCGAGGAGTTCATGCCGGGCGACGAGTTCACGGTGCTGGTGCTCGGCAACGCGGACACGCGCGAGTGTCTTCCGGGCCTCGTGACGGTCGAGGAGCAGTACTACGGGAAGCACAAGGTGCTGCGGAGCGATCTGCGGGGCGTGGGCCTGACGCACGTCAACCGGTGCGAAGGCCCGCAGGCCGACGGGGCCCGCACACTGGCCGCCCGGGCCGCAAACGCCATGAACTGTCTCGATCACGTCCGGATCGACATCAAGACCGACGCCGCGGGCACGCTGCGGATCATGGAAGTGAACGGCATCCCCGGCCTCAAGCCGCGCAAGAGCTGGGCGCCGCAGCTCTACACGATCTACCACGGCTCGCCGAAAGGCCCGATGGAGGACTACCGGCAGCTCGTCGGCGCGATCGTCGATTCCGCGTGCCGGCGGTCCGGGCTTCGGTCGGTGCGGCAGGGCTGAAGCCCCGCCCTACTGGCCCGAGAAGATCACCGGCAGCCCGTTCTTCGTGTTGCCGATCACCACCACCTTCGCGTTCGGGCTCTTGGCAATCTCCATCGTCGCCTCGATGCCCTTCCAATCGAGCAACGCCGGGCTGATGCCCAGCGTCACGATGCGCTTCCAGGTGCATCAGCAGGCCCTCGCTCGACGGCACCTCGGCGATCTCCTTCTCCTCCTGTGTGCGGACCGAGAACTTCGTCACCGCCTTCAGCGGGTTGATGAGATGCATGCCCTCGGGCAGCTGCTGGTCGGTGACCTGGCCGAAGAGCGTCGGCACGCCCACGTGCCCGGTCTCGACCGTCGTGACCGAGCACGACATCGCGATGAGCAGCACGAGCAGGATGGCGACGAGTCCGACGCCGCGGAAGAATCCGAGTAGGTTCCCAGCCGCTCGACGGGGTTGTCGTATGGCACGGTCTGCCTCCTCGCAGATTACAGGGACCAGGGACGGGCCGAGCCATCTCGGCCCTACGACCTCGGACCTCGGACCTCGGACGACTGGATCTCAGCCGGTGCGTTCCGGCTGCCACTGCAGGCCGAGCGCGACGATGCGTTCCAGGAGTTTGTCGTAGGCGAGTCCCGCCCGCTGGCCCGATTCCGCGAAGTCCTCGCCCTGCGCCAGCTGCGGGTTCGGGTTCGCCTCGATCACGAACGGTTTGAAGTCGGCGTCCAGGCGCACGTCCAGCCGCGCGTAGCCGCTCAGATCGAGCACGCGGTACGCGCGTTTCACGATGTGCTGGATGCGCTCGCCGAGCCCCTCGGGGAGTTCTGCCACGTGCGTCTCGATGCCGTGGCGCAGCTGGTACCGGGTGTTCCACTTCACGCGCTCGGTGGCGATCCGCCACGTGTTCTCCGGCATGTTCGTGAAGGTCATCTCCCACACCGGGAACACCTGCACCCGCTCGTTGCCCATCACGCCCACGTAAATCTCGCGGCCATCGATGAACCGTTCGACGATGGCGGCCGTGCCGAGGCTGTCGTGGATGAACTGGACACGCTTGGCCAGCTGGTCGTCGCTGGCGACGACCGACGCCTGGGAGATGCCCGCCGAGGCCTCGAAGAACAGCGATTTGACGATCAACGGGTACTTCAGGCGCTTGGTGAGCCGCGGCTTGCGCCCGCGCCGGACGACGGTGAAGTCCGGGACCGGAATGCGATGGTAGGCGAGCAGTTCCTTCGACAGCGACTTGTCGCGCGCCAGCATCAGCCCGCGCGGATTGCAGCCGGTGTAGGGCACGCGTATCAGCTCGAGGTAGCTGACCACGTTCTGGTCGAAGGTGGTCACGTCGTCGAACGCCTCGAGCAGGTTGAAGACAATGTCGGGCTTGAACTCCTCGGCGCAGGCGCCGATCGCGGCGAGATCCTTCTGGACGCCGAGGATCTTCACCTCGTGGCCGCACTTGCGCAGTGTCGTGGTGACGTCGTGCTCCATCTTCCAGTCGACCGTCGCGATGTCGACCCCCGTCGTGTCCTCGGGCGGCACGAGGTGCTTGTGGACGAGCGCGAGGATGCGCAATTGCTTGTTCATAGCGCGACCCGATGACCTCCGGTGTGCAGGTGGTTCATCGCCTGGACGGTCAACAGCACCGTGCACTGCTCGCGTGCCTGGTCCTCCGGCAGCGCCAGCCGCAGTTTCAGCTCCCGGGACCGCGTGATCATGTCCTCGATCACCTGGTCGATCGTGTACTGGTAGATGCCGGTCCACCCGGCCACGAGCCGCCGCACCGGCTGGCGCATCCGCGCGAGGAACTGCGCCGCCGAGACGTTGGTCGCGAACTCGGGGGCGTCGGAGAACAACCGGCGGAGATCGCGATCGTAGAAGCCGGTATGGCCGACGCCGTAGCGGCGCCGCTTGCGGCGGTAGTGCTGGCGCAGCGTCTTGCGGTGATGGCGCAGCGGATCGACTTCCTCGATGCTGCTCACCACGGGCGGCCGGCCGCGCAGCGACTGCATCAGCGAGTCCATGTACTCGAGTTTCTTGAGCGCCGGCCAGCCCGCGTACCGTTTCTTCCAGCCGCTGTTGGGCGTCAGCCAGACGGCGAACGTCTCGGCGAAATCCTCGTCGGGGTGGCTCTGTGCGTACCAGGAGTCGAGGTGCAGCACGTAACTCTTGCTGTAGGGTTTCGGCGTGTACGACTCCGGGTACGGTTGTCGCGGGCTCCCGAACAACAGGCGCCGCTGATGGCGCCGGCGCAGCGCGTACGCGTTGTCGATGGCGTGTCCCGCCTCGTGCCGCAGGATGCGCATGCACCACTCGTAGTCGCCACCTTCCACCTCGAGCATTTGCGCTTTTTCGAGCTGGGAGAGTCGCGGGTGCGCGAGGTAGAACGCAATGGCGATGGCCGAGACGTCATCGTGCGTGAACCACTCGTCGGAGAGATAGAAATGGAGCGGGAACCGCAGCTCCCGGCTGTCGAGCTCGGCCCGCAGATCGGCGATCCGGGCCTCGAGCGCGCTGCCCTCGATGTGCAGCGGCAGATCCCGCATGCGCAGATCGAGCAACTGCGGGTCGGCGAGCGCCGGCCAGTCGGGCGGCAGCGGGGCAAAGGGCATGCTGCGCGATTCTACTATGGACTCCGGACTCCGGACTTCGGACTTCGGACGTATAATCCCCGAGCCCACCTTGCATCCCTGGAGGCCATTTCGCCATGAAGCAACGCCATGTGCTCGCTCTTCTGGTCGCCCTCGCGCTCGCCGCGGCGGGCCAGTCCCTCGTGGGGCAGTCCCGGCCGGCGGCGGCCGCCGGCCCGGCCGGCCCGTTCGACTCGCTGCACTTCCGGCAAATCGGCCCGGCGTCGATGTCCGGCCGCATTTCCGATCTCGCGGTCTACGAAGCGAACCCCGCGATTTTCTACGTCGGCAGCGCGCATGGCGGCGTCTGGAAAACGACGAACAACGGCACGACCTTCGAGGCCCAGTTCCAGGACCAGGGCCTGATGTCAATCGGCGATCTCGCCGTGTCGCAGTCCAATCCCGATCTGCTCTACGTCGGCACCGGCGAGGCGAACAATCGCCAGAGCGGGTCGTGGGGCGATGGCGTCTACAAGTCCATCGACGGCGGCAAGACCTACACGAACATCGGCCTGCGCACCTCGCGCCACATCAACCGCGTCGTCATCGATCCGCGCGACAACGACACGGTGTTCGTCGCGGCCGTCGGCAGCGTGTGGGGGCCGGGCGGCGAGCGCGGCGTCTACAAGACGATCGACGGCGGCAGGACCTGGAAGCAGGTGCTGAAAGTCGACGATGACACGGGCGCGAACGATCTCGTGATGGACCCGGCGAACAGCCGGATTCTCTACGCCTCGACCTATCAGCGCCGCCGCACCGCCTGCTGCATGAACGGCGGCGGTCCGGGCAGCGCGCTGTGGAAGTCGGCAGACGGCGGCGAGACGTGGTCGAAGCTCGCCGGCGGGCTGCCGGGCGGGTCGCTGGGCCGCATCGCGGTGGACGTCTACCGCAAGCGCCCCAACATCGTGTACGCCTCGATTGAAGGACCCGCGGCGCCGGGCGGCGGTCGCGGCGGCGCGCCGTCAGGCGGCGAGGAAGTCATGGGCGGAGCGGCCGGGCAGGCCGCGCCGGCAGGCGCCGGGCAGGGCGGGCGCGGCGGGCAGGCCGCCGTGAACAGCGCGCCGACCGGGCTCTATCGCTCCGACGATGCGGGCGCGACGTGGCGCAAGGTGAACAACGCGAACCCGCGGCCGATGTACTTCAGCCAGGTCCGCATCGATCCCAACGACCCGGAAGTCGTCTACCTGGGCGGCGTCGATCTGCACCAGACGCTCGACGGCGGCCGGACCATCAACACCGCGGCCGCGTCGAAGATCCACTCCGATCACCACGCCATCTGGATCGATCCCGGCAATTCGAATCACCTGATGACGGGCAACGACGGCGGCCTCGCCGTCTCGTACGACCAGGCGAAGACGTGGGTGTTCTTTCCGAACCTGCCGATCGGGCTCTTCTACCACGTCAGCTACGACATGGCGACGCCGTTCAACGTGTGCGGCGGCATGCAGGACAACTACGACTGGTGCGGCCCGAGCGCGGTCCGCGGCGTGGCGGGCATCGCCAACCACCAGTGGACGACGATCCAGGGCGGCGACGGGTTCGTCGCGCTGCAGGATCCGACCGATTCCCGCGTCGTGTACAGCGAGTCGCAGGACGGGAACATGACGCGCTACGACCGCGTGACGGGCGAGTCGATGTCCGTCCGGCCGCAGGCGGCGCCCGGCGAACCGGCGCTGCGCTGGCAGTGGGACACGCCGCTCGCGATGTCGCCCCACGACCCGAAGGTGCTCTACGCGCCCGCCAACAAGGTGTTTCGCTCGATCGATCGCGGGCTCTCGTGGACCCCCGTCAGCCCCGACCTCACCGGCGGCGCGAACCGCGAGGACATCGTGACGATGGGCGTGAAGGGGAGCGACATCACCATCTCGAAGAACGACGGCATCGTTGCATGGCCGACGATCACGACGTTCGCGGAATCGCCGAAGCGGGCGGGCATCTACTACGCCGGGACCGATGACGGACACCTGCAGGTGTCACGCGATGCGGGCAAGACGTGGACGAATGTGATGGACAAGGTCGCGGGCGTGCCCAGGGACATCTACGTGTCGCGCGTGGCGCCATCGCGGTTTGCCGAGGGCACCGTCTACGCGACCTTCGATGGCCACCGGCAGAACGACTTCGACACCTACATCTACGCGAGCGCGGACTACGGCCAGACGTGGCAGTCGATTGTCGCCAACCTGAAGGGCGAGGTGGCGCGCACGATCACCGAGGACGTCAAGAACCCGGACGTCCTGTATCTCGGCACCGAGACGGGCCTGTTCGTGACGATCGATCGCGGCCGGAACTGGATTCGGATCAAGGGGAACCTGCCGACCGTGCGCATCGACGAGATCACGTTGCACCCGCGCGACAACGCGATGATCCTGGCGACGCACGGCCGTTCGATCTGGATCCTCGATCACCTGGCGCCGTTCCAGGAGCTGGCCGCGGCGCAGGCGACCAGCGCGGACGCGAAGCTCTTCACCCCGCCGCCGACGGCGATGTACCGGCGGCCGGCGAGCGATCGGAACTACGAGTTCTGGGGCGACCAGGCCTTCTTTGGCGAGAACCCGCCGCAGGCCGCGGTGCTGTCGTGGTTCCTGAAGCGCCAGGTCGGCGAGGTGCAGCTGAAGATCACCGACGCGACCGGCAAGGCCGTGCGGGAGATCTCGGGCGCGGTGCTCGCCAGTAGCAACAAGCCCGGGTACCAGGCGGCGTGCTGGGATCTGCGGGTGCAGCCGGTGCCGGCACCGGCGCCCGGTCGTGGCGTGACGGCGGCTGCGGCGGGCGGGCGAGGTGGCGCGCCGGCCGATGCGGCGGGNNGGCGGGCCAGGCCGGGACGCCAGGCGGTCGCGGCGGGGCGGCGGCGGCGAGCCCGTTCGGCGCGGGCTGCGGCGCTGGCGGCGGCCGTGGAGGCGGCGGCGGATTCGGCGGTGCGGGTGCCAGTACTCCCGGCCCGTTCGTGCTCGCGGGCACCTACAACATCGCACTCGTCGTCGATGGCAAGATTGTGGAGACCAAGCCGCTGCGCGTCGTCGGCGATCCGGACGTCGTGCTGACGGCCGTCGAACGCAAGAAGCTATTCGACATGGCGATGGAGATGCACGAGTTGCAGCGCGTCGGCACCGAGGCGTCCTTTGCCCTGACGCCGTTCAACGCACGCATGACCGAGATCGCGAAGGATCTGGCCAGCCGCAACGACATCCCGGCCGACGTGAAAGCGCAGTTCGACGCGACCAGTAAGCAACTCACCGCGCTGATGCCCAAGTTCGCCGCTGGCGGCGGCGGACGCGGTGGTGGTGGCGGCGCTGCGGCTGCTGCCGCGCCGGGTGCCGCTGGCGCGACTGCGCCTGCGGGTCAGCCTGGAGGTGGCCGCGGCGCCCCGCCGCCCCCGAGTCCGATCGCGCGGCTCAACCAGGCGAAGACCGGCCTGATGGGCGGCATGTGGCCGACCGAGCAGACGATGAAGGCCTACGCGGACGCGAAGACACAAGTGCCGGCGGCAATCGTCGAGGCCAACGCGATATTCGCGAAGGCCGGCGGGCTCGCGACCTCGCTCGGCAAGTACAACGTGAAACTCGACGTGCCGTCGCCGGTGAAGATCACCACGCCGGCAGCCAAGACGACAAAACCGACGACCGCGACCCAGTAGCCGACGCAATTCCCACGTAAGGCGGACCTGCAACCTGTCGCCCTGGGGCCTCGGCCCCGGGGCGACAGAGGGTCATTCTCCCCGACCGTCTCGATCTCGTGCGTGGTACGATACGTACCTCAGAAACGCACAGGAGGTCGTCATGACGGCACTCTCCGCGGTAGGGGCCTGCCCAGCGGCGATCGCGGCGGTATAATCCGGTTGCACCCCAGGAGTGCGATCCGATGGCTGCTGTCACTGCGACCACGCGCCGGGCGTTCCTTTCCTTTCTCGCCGCCAGTCCTCTTCTCGCGTATCTCGATCTTCCGCGCGACTGGTTCACCGCGCTTGCGCAGGAGCCGGACCTGATCAAGGCGGCAAAGGACGCGCTGGACGTCTTCGACTTCGAGCCGGTCGCGCGCAAGAATTTGTTGCCCGCGCACTGGGGGTACCTGGAAACCGGCACGGATGACGACGGCACGGTCCGCGCGAATCGCGAAGGCTTCGATCGGTACCAGCTGCGCGTCCGGCGGCTCGTCGATACCAGCAAGGTGGACATGTCGGTGCGGATGCTGGGCGCCCGGTGGGATACGCCGATCCTGCTGTGCCCGTGCGGCAGCCACAAGGCGTTCCACCCGGAAGGCGAGAGCGCCGTCGCCCGCGCCGCGAAGGCGAAGAAACATCTCTTCGTCCTCGCGACGCCCGCCACGACGTCCATCGAGGACGTCACCGCTGCGCGCGGCGAGCCGGTCTGGTTCCAGCTGTACCAGCGGAACGACTGGAACCAGACGCGGCAGATGATCAAGCGCGCCGAAGCCACCGGCAGCCCCGTGCTCGTCCACACGATCGATTTGCTCGGCGGCAGCAACCGCGAGACGAACGTGCGCGCCCAGCGCCGCGACACGGCGGAGTGCAGCGGGTGTCACACGGGCAGGCCGGGCACCGGCAACAGCGGGCAGCCGATGACGGCCGAGTTGAAGCCGGCGCCGCCGGCCCCGGAGGTCGGCCCGCCGACGTGGGACTACGTCAAGCGACTGAAGGACGCGACGCCGATGAAGCTGGTCCTCAAGGGGATCGTCACGCGCGAGGACGCGGAGATCGCCTTGCAGCACGGCGTGGACGGGGTGTGGGTGTCGAACCACGGCGGTCGCGCCGAGAACAGCATGCGCTCGACGATCGAATGCGTGCCCGAAGTGGCGGCAGCCGTCGCCGGGCGCGCGCCGGTCATCGTGGACAGCGGCTTCCGCCGCGGCACGGACATCTTCAAGGCACTGGCGCTTGGCGCCACGACCATCGGCATCGGCCGCCCGTACTTGTGGGGCCTCGGCGCGTTCGGCCAGGAGGGTGTCGAGGCGGTCGTGGACATCCTGCGGCGCGAACTGCAGATGGTGATGCGCCAGGCCGGGACGACGGACCTGGCGAAGATCGCCAGGGCCTACGTCGTTGACCGCCGGGCGCAGCCGGGCTCCTGATCGCTTCGTCGACCTGGGTTCACGCGAGCCGTCGTGCGCGCCCACTTAACCGACCGTCGGAACGCGAAAGAGAGGAATCGATGAAGACCCTCATGTCGATCTGTGCGGCGATGGTCCTCGCCGCAGCGGGCCTCGTGGTGGCCCAGCAGAAGCCGGTCCTCAGCCCGCCCGCGGAAACGTCGGTGACGATCGCGGGCAAGACGATCACCATCAAGTATGGGGCGCCGTCGGTCCGCGGCCGCCAGATCTTCGGCGAGGGCGGCGTCGTCAGCAAGGACAAGACGTACCCGGTCTGGCGCGCGGGCGCGAACTCGGCGACGGCGCTGCACACGGAGGCCGACCTCGACATCAAGGGCCTGGCCGTGCCGAAGGGCGACTACACGGTGTTCGTCGCGGTGACGACCGACCCGTGGCAGATCATCATCAACAAGCAGACGGGCCAGTGGGGCCTCACCTACAACAAGGACCAGGATCTCGGCCGGGTGCCGATGGCCGTGAGCAAGCCTCCGGCGCCGATCGAGACCTACAAGATGACGCTGTCGGCGACGGGGCCGAACGCCGGGAAGCTGCAGCTCGAATTCGAGAACGTCATCGCGTCGGTGCCGTTCACGGTGAAGTAGCGGCCAGGCCCTCGACCCGGTACCGAATCGCGCACCGATACGGTCGCCCGGGTGAGCGAGTTCGAATGAAGAACGCGACCGCGCACTATGTCTTGATCTGGTGCCTGGCCCTGGTGGCGACGGCCACCGGGGTCATCCATCAGGGCGAGGGTGGGCATGTCGCGTCTGTCACGGCGCGCGGCGAGCCCGCGACGTTGCAGGGGCACGGCCTCTACCGCTACGACCCGGCATCGGTCGCGCGCGAAGGCATCATCTGGGATGCGATCAATCTGTTCGTCGGCCTTCCGTTGTTCGGCGGTGCCATCTACCTGGCGCGGCGCAATTCCCTGCGCGGACGGTTGCTGCTCAGCGGCCTGCTGTTCTACTTCTTCTACGTCTACCTGATGTACGCGACGATGGTCGCGTTCAACCCGCTGTTCCTGGTGTACGTGGCGATCTTCGCGCTGTGCGGGGTCGGCTTCTTCCTCAACCTGTCGCGCATCGACGTGGCCGGCCTGCCCGCCCGGATGGCGCCGCGGTTTCCGCGCCGCCTCTTCACGGTGTACTCGATCGCGCTCAGCGTGATGCTGGTGCTGCTCTGGTCGAAACTCGTCGCCTCGGTCCTGACGAGCGGCCGGTTTCCACCCGACATCGCGGGCATGAACACGCTGCAGACGCAGGCGCTCGATCTCGGCCTGGTCGTCCCGCTTGCGCTCGCGTCGGCCGTCCTGCTGGCGCGACGCTCTCCCTGGGGATACCTGCTGACCGGCGTGATCGTCGCCTTCGGACTCATGATGTGCATCACGATTCCCACGTGGATCGCCGTGGCGCTCGTCGAGCAGGGCACGATCAACCCGATCGAAGCGGTGCCGTTTCTCGTGCTGTGCCTGGTTGGACTGGTGCTCGCCGGCCTGTTCCATCGGAACGTGCAGGAAGGGGCGGCGCAAAAAGGCTGAGCCGCTGGCGCTCGCCCGCTCGCCTGAGTAAGCATCGCGCATTTCGCGCGGTGCGGTCACCCGCTCATCTTTCTCGTGAACCACTCGTCCACCGTGCGCCGGGCCTCGCGCGAGACGCGAGGCCTGCCGCCGGCCATCATCCGCGTCAGCAGATCACGCCATAGCTCCCGGTGCTGCATCGTCGTGATCCGGTTACGGAACATCGCTGCGCCTTTCGGCGGTTCGGTGTTCATCTTCTCCAGGATGCCCAGCACCTCCGTGGTGAAGCCGTCCTTGCCGTAGGAGTCCACGTATGTCTGCCAGGCGCGCTTGGCCAGCGCGGGCGTGCGCAGTGGCCGCGAGAGCCGCGCCATCATCTTGCGGAACTCTGCGTCTGCCTTCGCGTCGAGCGCGCGCAGGCCTAGGTCCGTGATGCGATAGGGAAGCAGGTCGACTTCCGACAGCCGGTCGCCAGCGAAGTGCAGGCGGACGCAGAACCCGGTTCTCCGCCAGAAGAGATCGGTCAGCTGATAGAACGCGAAATTTCCGAGGCTGTAGATGATGGGCCGGCCGCGACGCCATTCGATGCCTTGCGGCACGTGCGGGTGGTGGCCGATGACGCATGCCGCGCCGGCATCGGTCATCGCGCGGAACGCGGTCGCGACGTACGGCGGGGGATACGGGACGTATTCCAGGCCGCAGTGCGCGATGGCGATGACGATCCCGCCGCGCTTCCGACAGCGCGCGATGAGCGCCGTGGCCCGCGCGACATCCCATCCGAATACGCCCGGCCCGCCACGCGAGGCCGTCAGGTCCTCGCCCTCGCTGACGTTCACGATGTGGACCTTCGTCCCGTTCACCGTGAGGCTCAACGGCCGGTACGCCTCTTCTTCCGTCAGGCCCGCGCCGACCGTGCGGACGGCGTGCCGCCTGAGCACGCTCAACGTCTCCCGCAACCCGGCCACGCCGTAGTCCAGCACGTGATTGTTCGCGAGGCAGGCCACCTCGAACGGCACCGCGGCCAGCGCCTTCGCATGCGCCGGCTCTCCCTTGAACACGGACCCGCTCTTCCACACCGGCTTGCCGGCTTTCGTCAGCGCGCACTCGCAGTTGACGATGCGAAGGTCGGCGTCACGAAGGCCCGGCAGCAGGTCGCCATAGACGGATTCCGGCTCCGACCGCATCATCGGGCCGAAGGCGCGGATCGGCGCCCAGTCCGACGCCACGAGAATCCTCGTCTGCGGGTTCCGCATCATTCCTCCAGAGTTCAGGCCAACCCGCGCGGCGACGTGGCGAGCCGGCGATCGACTATCCGCAGGTCGTGAATATGTCTCTGTGATACGCACAAGTCAAACGCCGCCAGTGCGCGGGGACCGACGGCTGGCGCCCGCCGCCCCGTGCTAATATCCGCCGCGGAGGTGCGTGTGCCCAGCGAGGTGTCCGCCCGCGTGCTGCGCCGCATGCACCAGTCGATTGAGGGTTGCGTGGTCGAAGCGCGCGGCCAGCGGCGCGACGAGCACCCGACCTCTCTCACGGACATTCACCTGGCGTTCACGTTTTGCGGCCCGGCGCTCGAGGCGGCCGCCGTCGAGCGCGCCATCGGCCTGGCGGAGACGCAGTTCTGCCCGGTCTGGGCCATGCTCGAGCGGAGCACGCGGATCACCAGTTCGTTCGAGATTGCCGCGAGCCGGGAGAGGCTCGCGACGTAGGCGTGGCGCCTGCACTCGGAAACGACCACCTGACATGTCGCGCCGGTCCACACGATTGAAGACCCGCTCGTCGGTTGGTCCGGCCATTCCCGCGCCGGCCGCACGCGCGTGGCCGGCGTGCGCGTTTGCCGCTGCACTGATCGTCGTCGCCGGCGCGTGGGCCTACCAGACGAGCCTCGGCGCGGCGTTCGTCTTCGACGACTTTCCCGCGATCGTTGAGAACCCGTACATCAGGTCGCTGTGGCCGCCGGCGCGCGCGATGTCCGCGCCGCCAGACGTCACCGTCTCCGGCAGGCCGCTGGCGAGCCTCACGCTCGCGGCGAACTACGCCCTCGCGCCTGCCGATGCGCGCGACGTGTTCGAGCCCGCGCCCGCAGGCGGCACGACGGCGGAGACTGCCGGGCGCTTCGCCCGCAATGTCTGGGGCTACCACGTTCTGAATCTCGCGATCCACCTGGCGGCGGCCCTCGCGCTGTTCGGTGTCGTCCGGCGAACGTTGCTCCGCGATCGGCTCAGGCCGAGCCTGGGATCGGCGGCAACCAGCCTGGCGTTCGCGACGGCGCTCGTGTGGGTCGTCCACCCGCTGCACACCGAGGCGGTGACCTACATCGTGCAGCGCGTCGAGTCGCTTGCGGGACTCTTCGTGCTGCTCGCGCTGTACTGCGCCGTTCGCGCGGCCGATGCGCCGCGGGCGCGACTCTGGACCGCCGGCGCGGTCGCGAGCTGCGCGCTCGGGATTGCGACGAAGGAGGTCGCGGTCGTGACGCCGGTGCTGGTGGTGCTGTGGGACTGGCTCTTCTTCGCGCCGGCATCCGCCGAGCGTGGGCGATGGACCGCGACATGGCGGCGCCGGTGGCCGCTCTATGCCGGCCTCGCCGCGGCGGCGTCGCTTGTTGCGGTCATCGCGCCGGGCACGCGTGCGCACTCGGTGGGATTCGGGCTCGAGGGCTGGACCTCGTGGACCTATCTCCTGACCGAGTCGCGCGTCCTCGTGCACTACCTCCGACTCGCGGTCTGGCCGGCGCCGCTCGTGCTCGATCCGTACTGGCCGATGGTGCGTTCGCTGGGAGCCGTCGTGGCGCCCATGGCCGCCCTCACGCTGCTGCTCGCGCTGACCATCGTCGGCCTCGCGCGACGGCACCCGGTGGCCATGCTCGGCGCGTGGTTCTTCGTGATCCTGGCCCCGACCTCGAGCGTCATCCCCATCGTGACCGAAATCGCGGCCGAGCACCGGATGTACCTGCCGCTCGGGGCGATTGCCGCGGGCGCAACGATTGGCGCCTACCTCCTCGGCGAGATCCTGCTGTCGCGCCTGCCTTCCAGCGCTCGTTCGCGCAAGCGCATTGGCCAGGCGATCGGCTTTGCGTTGTTGGCTGCCGTGGTCGTCGTGCTCGGTGTCGAAACACGCGCGAGGAATCGCGACTACGCGAGCGACGAGCGCATCTGGCGCGACACCATCCAGAAACAGCCGGACAACCCGCGGGCGCGCACGGCCCTGGGCGCCGACCTCGTGATTGCCGGCCGCTACCAGGAAGCGGAGGAGCAGTTGCAGGCGGCGGTCGGCCTCGATCCGGCAAGTCCGATGGCGCTGTCCAATCTCGGCGCGGCGGAGTACGGGCTCGGGCAGATCGACGCGAGCATCGGCCATCTCGAGCGCGCCCTGGCGCTGCGGCCCGACTACGTCGATGCGCACCACAACCTGGCCGAGTCATACGTCGCTCGACGCCAGGACGCCCTCGCGGTGCCGCATTACCTCCGCGCCCTGCCGGCGCAGCCGGACAACCTCGTCGTGTTGAATCACTTCGGCCTGATCCTGGCCGCGTCGCCGGACGACACGGTCCGGAACGGCGCGATGTCGCTCGATTTGGCCGAACGCGCCGTGCGCCTCACGTCGCGGCACGATGCCGCCTCGCTCAGCACGCTTGGGGCCGCGCTCGCGGAACTCGATCGCTTCGACGAGGCGGCGGCCGTTTTGCGCGAAGCCATCGCGCTGCCGACAAACACGCCCGCGCTCGTGGCCGAGTTCGATCGGCGGCTCTCGGCATACGGCGCGCACCGGAAGGTCAGATTGCCCGGGAGGTGAGCGTCCGCGGGAGAGAAGGTGCTAGGCGCTGAGTGCTGGGTGCTGGGTGCTGGTGCTCGGTGCGATGTGCAAGGTGCTTGACCGCACCAGGCACGTAGCACAACGGCACGTAGCACCAGGCATGCGGCACCAAGCACGTAGCACCAAGCACATAGCACCAAGCACATAGCACCGGGCACGCGGCACTAAGTAGGAGGCATCATGCGGGATTTCACACTCGTGCTGTTCCTGTTCGTCCTGGCGGTCGGCGCGGTCGGTATCGGGCGGGCGCCGGCCCCGTTCGAGACCGACACCATCAAGACCTCGTCCGGCGACCTGCAAATCACCTTCATCGGCCACGCCTCGCTCGGGTTCCGGTACGGCAAGCTCGTCGTCTACGTCGATCCCGTGTCGCAGTACGCGGACTTCGCGATGCTCGTCAAGGCGGACATCGTGCTCGTGACGCACGAGCACGGCGATCACCTCGATCCGAAAGCGATCCAGGCGCTGCGCACCGACAAGACCGTACTTGTCGGCACGGCGAAGTGCGCGTCGCAGGTGCCGGGCATGGTGACGATGGCCAACGGCGACAGCCGAACGGTGCAGGGCCTGCGCATCGAGGCGGTGCCGGCCTACAACATCGTCAACAAGCGGCCGACCGGCGAGCCCTTCCACGCGCGAGGCGAGGGCAACGGCTACGTGATTACGTTCGGCGACAAGCGGGTGTATGTGGCGGGCGACACGGAGAACACCCCTGAGGTGAAGGCGCAGAAGAACATCGACGTGGCGTTCCTGCCGATGAACCTGCCCTACACGATGACGCCCGAGATGGTGGCCGACGCGGCGAAGGCGTTCGCGCCGAAGATCCTGTATCCGTACCACTATGGCGACACGGACACGTCGAAGCTGACGGCGCTGCTTGCCGGCACGCCCGGCATCGAGGTGCGGATCCGGAACCTCAAGTGACGATCGGAGTCCGGAGTCCGGTGTCCGCGTGGATCCGATGACCGCGCTGAGGGATCTGTGAGGAAACGGCTTAGGGCTCAGCGCGCTACCCACTACCCACTACTCGCTACTGACATTCCCGAGTGCCGTACACTGTTCCCATGGACACCTGGTGGATCGACGAACCTCGACTGTTGGGCAGCTGCAATCCGACCACCGACGATCTCTCGAAGCTGCGCGCGGACGGCGTCAGCGTGATCGTGTCCCTGCTCGACGAAGACGTGCAGCGTCCGCAGTACGATCTCGCGCGCGTCGAGGCGATGGGGTACCAGAGGCACAACATCCCGGTTCCCGATTTCCACCCGCCGACGGTCGAACAGTTGCGCCAGTTCGTCGATCTGCTGCGGCGGTTGCCTGAGGGCGAGAAAGTCATCCTGCACTGCCAGGCCGGCATCGGCCGGACCGGGACATTCGCGGCGGCGTACTGGATTGCCCGGGGGCTGACCGTCGATGACGCGCTGGCGACGGTGCGGCAGGCGCGGCCGTTCGCCGTCGAGACGACGCTGCAACACGCGGTCCTCGACGAGTTCGCCCGGACACTCCGGCCATGAGCGGAGTTCACGGTGCAGGCGACCACGGTGGTCGCGGGATCTGGCGACGTGGGGGCCGGCCGGGATTACTGGACTTCGGACCGCCGGGCTCGTAGGATTGGCGTCGGGGGCTCAACCATGAGTGTGGTTTGTGCGTGGTGTCAGCAACTGCTGTCGGACGATATGGACGGACCTGTCACGCACGGCATCTGCCCGAACTGCACCGCGGACCTGGAGTTTCTGCCCGTCACGCTCGACCGCTTCCTGAACCGGCTCGACGGCCCGGTGCTCCTCGTGGATGGGGAAGGGCGTGTGCTCGGCTCGAACACCGCCGCGGCGGCCATTGTGCGATCCGATGCGACGTCGATGCACGGCAAGCTGACCGGCCAGGTGCTGACCTGCGTGCGCGCCGATCTTCCCGGCGGTTGCGGTCGGACGACGCATTGCACGGGCTGCGCGATACGACAGGCATTCGAACATACCGCCGGCACCGGCGAGCCCGTGCGCGATGCGCCGGCGTTCGCGATCGTGCGCGGCGTGGACGAGCCCATCCGGATCGCCTTCCGCGTGTCCACCGAGCGCCTCGGTCCGCTGGTCCTCGTGCAACTGGAGAGCGAGGATGCGGACGGCGCATGGGACCAGCTGAGGGCTCGACCGCGACACTGATCGGTGACGCAAACCCACGTGCCCCGCCACACGGGTATGAATTCCGAACCTGGCGCCCCGCAAGCCGGCCGACGCGCTGTGCTACGCGCTTATCCTGAAATAGTCGTTGGTCGTCTATAATCCGCGCTTCCGCCTCGCGGCGGGCGCTTCAAGTTTTGAACGCGAAAGGCTCCCGCCATGGCCCGGACGCGATCGCGCAAAGACCTGCCCATCGAGCGGCCAGGCCCACTCCCCGATACGTTGAGAGTCGTCTGCGCGTGGTGCCAGCGCCTGCTGTCAGGGGACATCGACGCGCCGGTCTCGCACGGCATTTGCGCCAGCTGCATCGTGGACGCGGAGTTCCACCGCGAGCGGCTCGACGACTTCCTGAACACGCTGGCAGGGCCGGTGCTCGTCGTCGATGCGGACGGACGCCTGGTCGGCTCCAACACCGTGGCGGCGGCGCTGGTCAGTTCCGACGTCGCGTCGTTGAAAGGCCGGCTTTGTGGCGACGTGATCTCGTGTGAGTACTCGACACTGCCCGGCGGCTGCGGGCGGACGATCCACTGCACGGGGTGTGCGATCCGGCGCGCGTTCGAGCACACGGCCAAGACCGGTGAGCCGGTGCGCGACCGCCCCGCGTTCAGCTACAGTCGCACGCCGGATGGGCCGGTCTGGAAGCGCTTCACCATCTCGACCGAGCGGCTGGGGACGGTGGTGCTCGTGCGCATCGAGGGCGGGGCAGTGGACACAAGCGGCCGCGGCTGCTATTGACGCGGCGACGGTAGTGCTTCGCGCTTCGTGGTGCTCCGTGCTGAGTGTTGCGTCCCGCGTGCGATGAGTTTTGAGCACCAGGCACCGCACCCAGCACTCTAGCACTAGCACCGGTCCCCTCAGTCCCGAACCCCCTTCGCGAACACCTCCTTCACCAGCATGTCCCTCAAATCGTTGTCGAGCGCGCGGGTGATATCCACGTCGTCGTGGGCCTTCGACGTCACGTCGGTGTTGAACGAGACGATGTAGGCGAGGCGCGACGGCGGGTGCAGGTAGAAATGCGAGATGAACCCGTTCTGGTCGCCGCTGTGCCCGACCAGTTCGAGGCCCTGGTGGCGCTCGACGAAGAACGACAGCGCCACGCGGACGTCCGGTCCGCTGCCGCCTTCGCCGTCGGCCGCCGACATCACCGGCACCCACATCTCGTCGAGCGATGACCGCTTGAGGACGCCGTCGTACTGCGCGGCCCGCTTCGCGTCGCCCATCAGGAACCCCAGGTACATGACCATGTCGCTCATCGGCGAGTTGAGGCCGCCGTTCGACACGGTGATCCCGGTGTCGAAGTCGAACGGCGCCTGCTTCAGGCCCTGGTCCGTGCGGAAGTAGCTGTGCGAGCGATGGTCCAGCAGGTGGTACGGCGCGCGGTCGAAGAACGTCCGGTGCATGCCGAGCGGCATGAGGATGTTCTTCGTCACGTACATCTCGTAGTCGTCTCCTGTCAGCGTTTCGATGATGCGCCCGAGGAAGACAACGCCTGGGTTTGAGTAGCTGTATTTCGAGCCCGGTTTGAAGAGCAGTTCGGTGTACGGGAACATCGCGACCACCTGCTCCCAGCGCGTCGGTTCGAACGGGTGCCACGGCTGGTCGCCGCCCCAGGGCCACGTCGGCGCCCGGAAGCCGGCCGTGTGCGACATCAGCTGCCGGATGGTCACCTGCGACATGTCGCCGAACGGATTGTGCACGGCGCGCAGTTCGGGGACGTACTTCACGGCCGGGTCGTCGAGGGCGAGCAGGCCGCGGTCGCGCAGTTGCATGATCGCGATGCCGGTGAAGGTCTTCGTGATCGACGCCCAGTGGTAGATCGTGTCGCGGTCGGTCGGCCGCTTCGCGTCGAGATCCTGGTAGCCTTCGACCTGCTCCGCGGCCACGGCGCCGCCCCTGACCAGGACGAGGCTGCTGCCGACGATTCCCGCCTGTTGCAGACGATCGTGGTAGAAGGCGACGACCTTCGACCACGCCGGACCGGCAGCGATCGCCGGCGCAGGCGCCTGTCGCGAGGCCGCGGCCAGCGCTCCGGCGGCGACCAGCACGACCGCGGACGCGGCGAAAGCTCGAGCCGCGGCCACCGGGATGAAGTGATACGTCATGTCCGGCCTCCTCGATGTTCAGCAGGTCGCCATCGTACTTGGGGTCAGGTCTTGATTTGCCACTTTTTTCACGACCTGCCCCAAGGTGCGGCGGAGCACATCGACAAAATCGCCTGATTTCGAGGCGGCCTCGACCTGAGCGGAATCAAGACCTGACCCCAGATCGGGTATCATCGCCGGCCGGGAGGCAAGAAGTGCGCAAGCTCAGTCGTCGGTGGTTCCTGGCGACCCTGCTCGTGGCGGTCGCGTGGTCGACCCTGCCCGGCGCGCAGGCCCAGCCGGCGGCCCGGCCCCTGCGCCTGCTGTTCATCGGCAACAGCTACACCTACGTCAACAACCTGCCCGAGATGTTCTCGAAGCTCGCCGGGGCGGGACACCACCAGGTGGAGACGGTCATGGTGGCGCCCGGAGGGTGGAGGCTCCAGGACCATTGGGAGAAGGGCGAGGCGCCGAAGGTTCTGCACGGCGGCAAGTGGGACTACGTGGTGCTGCAGGAACAGAGCACGCTCGCGACGAACGTCGTCGTCGACGGCAAGCCGCGGGTGAAAGACGATGAAGCCTTCCGGCCCTGGGCCGACAAGTGGTCTGCCGAGATCGGCAAGACCGGCGCGCGCCCGGTCTTCTACCTGACGTGGGCCCGCAAGGCGACGCCGGAGGATCAGTCGGTATTGACCGACGCCTACATGCGCGCGGCGAAGGACAACCAGGCGCTCGTCGCGCCGGTCGGCATCGCGTGGAGCCAGGTGCGCCAGCAGAATCCGTCAATCGAACTGTTTTTCACCGACGGCTCGCATCCCTCGCCAGCGGGGACGTACCTGGCCGCGTGCACCTTCTACGCGACGATCTTTCACGCGACCCCGGTGGGCTTGCCGGCGAAGATCACCGGCCACCCGGTGACCCTCGCGTCCGGTCTTGTGAGCTCGGACACGACCGCGGTGCTCGTCGATCTGGCGCCTGCCGACGCGCAGGCGCTGCAGACCGCGGCATGGGCCGCCTGGCAGCAGATCAAGTAGTCGTTCGAAGGGTGCCGTTATGGCCGAAGAGATCCGAGTCAGGGACGAGGCCTCTCGCGTCGCGTCGGAGCCGAGCTCCCTCACACGCGACGCCGGTGCCACCTCCATCGTCCCGCTCGAGCCGCAGTACTGGGACCGCGTGCGCGCCATCTATCTCGACGGCCTCGCAACCGGCCAGGCCAGCTTCGAGACGACGCCGCCGGAGTGGACCGAGTGGGACCAGGCCCACCTTCCGCATCCCCGCCTGGCTGCGCTCCGGCGCGGCGAGATCATCGGGTGGGTCGCGCTGTGTCCCGTGTCGAAGCGCCGGTGTTATTCCGGCGTCGCCGAGGTCAGCATCTACATCGACAGCGAAGCGCGCGGCCAGGGCGTGGGGAGGCTGCTGCTCGAGGAAGTCATCCGGGTGAGCGAACGCGCGGGGATCTGGACGCTGCAGGCCGTGATCTTTCCCGAGAACATCGGCAGCATCCGCCTGCACGAACGATGCGGATTCCGCCTGGTGGGACGCCGCGAACGCATCGCGCAGCGCGACCGCGTCTGGCGCGACACGCTGCTTTTGGAGCGTCGTAGCTGGATGACGGGCGTGTAGGCGAGCGAGATCCGAGAGACCCGGGCCCGCCCCGGGGTCAGCTTTCCGACGGCGCCGCCGCGACCTTCCGCTGCTCGAGGGCCTGCATGGTGCGGAGGATCGAGCACCACTCCTTGTGTTCCGCCACCGGCATGCCGCACTCCTGGCAGATGCGGATTCGCTTGACCGGTTCACTCTTCAAGCCGAACAGTTTCTTGAGAATGGTCATCTCAGGCCCCTTCCGCGTCCTACACCCGGGATACGTGTCGGCCAGGCATTTGGTTCCCGCCGGGGCAGGCCACCCACGGCGGGTCCGGACTCGCTGACATCTTAGACGAGACAACTCCGCCGAGGGTTGGGACCGGCGTGCAAGGGACGCCCTTGCAACCTCAGGGCCATCGGCGCCGTAGAAGGCCGAAACGGGGAGAGACAGCGCGAGGTAACTGGTCCTTGGTCCTTGGTCCTTGGTGCGAGTCCGTGGTCTTTGGTGCGCACCAGGGACGAGGGACTCGCACCAGGGACCAGGGACCAAGGACCAGGGACCAAGGACTGCGTCCGACATGCGAAGCTCGGAGTGGCCGTCGGCACGCTCGCCCTCGGCATCGGCGCGGCCACCGCCGTCTTCACGATGGCGCACACCGTGCTCTACGCGCCGCCGCCGTTCCGTGACGCCGGCCGCATCGTCTCCCCGGACGGGCACACGGCACGATCGACAGGTGCGGGCGTGAGCTATGCCGACATGCTCGACTACGTCGGCGACCACGTGGTGGACGCCGCCACGCTCGCGGGCTATGACGAGGTCAGCTGGACCGGGCAGAGCCTGCCTGGATTCGACGGGGCCGAAGTCCTGCGCGGCCTCTCGGTCACGCCCGGGTACTTCAGGGTGTTCGATCAGCCGATGGCGCCGGGGCGCGGGTTCACGGCGGAGGAGGGCAGCAAGGGGCACGATGCGGTCGTCATCGTCGGCCAGACGATGACGCTCGACGGCAAGGTGCACACGATTGTCGGCGTCGCCGGCGCGCGGTTCGTGACCTACGAGCGGTACGAAGTGCTGGCGTGGGTTCCGTTCGTCCCTGCGTTGCCGCGGCACGAGCAGCGCGGGTGGGGATGCTATGCGCGCCTGGCACCTGGCTTGTCGATGGAGCAGGCCCAGCACCGGATCGACGCGCGTTGAAATCGATCGACGCCACCGTTCCGGCCTTCGAGATCCGCACCCTGGACCAGGCCTTCGCGCGTGAGATTGCGCTTCCGCGTTTGCCGATGGTCATGACAACCGTGTTTGCGACGCTCGCGCTCGTGCTGGCCGGCCTCGGCCTGTTCGGCGTGATCGCATACTGGGTGTCGCAGCGCGTGCGGGAAATGGGCGTCCGGGCCGCGCTTGGCGCGCAACCGCGCGACGGTCCTTAGTCCCTGGTCCCTGGTCCTTGGTCCTTGGTGCGCACCAGGGACCAGGGACCAGGGACTAGGGACTAAGGACCGCTTCCGTCCCCACCTCCGCGGCCAAGTCGACGAGCGCGGATATCTCGGCGTGGAATTCCTCGATGATGCGCTCGGGGTCCGGCACCAGGACGGAATCGGTCGCGATGCCCAGCCACAGGCTGCCGGCATAGCTGAAGATGCTCACGCCCATGCCCAGGCGGCCCGAGCACGGCACCCAGAACATCACCTGCTTGAGCGTCGCGCCCGCAATCCGCAGCGGTTCGCGCGGCCCGATCACGTTCGTCATGACGGCCGTCGCGCGCCGGCCGAACAGGCCCACGACCGTCTCGAACAGCGGCGACGGCGTGACGCCCAGCGCGCGCAGGACCTGAAACGTCAGCAGCGCCTCGGGCGACTTCTTGATGTCCTGCATCCGCTTGCGCACCTCGAAGATGCGGTCGAGCGGCTCCGCGATGCCGACGGGCAAGGGCACGAAGACGAGGCCGAATCGATTGCCGAGTTCCGCCGCCTCCTCGATCGGCCGCAGGTTCACCGGGACGACCGCCCGCAGGTTCAGGCCCGCGACCGGCTCCTCGCGTGACAGCAGGTAACGCCGGAGCGCGCCGGCGACGGCCGCGAGCACGACGTCGTTGATCGTCGAACCGGTCACGCGGGCAATCCGTTTGAGCGTGTCCAGCGGCACCGGTTGCGCCCAGACGGCCCGCTTCTCCGCCGACAGCGGGCCCTTCAGGATCGTTCGCGGATCGTCACTCATCAGCGCGAGCTTGCCGACGGCGCCGGCGCTGGTCGAGAGATCGCGCGTGGCGTCGAGCGCGCTGGCCGGACGGGCGACGATGTCGTTGACCTCGCGCACCACGCTTCGCTCGAGATTGCGCGTGAACGACAGCACGGGCAGCAGGGGCCGCGTGATGAAGCCGAGCGCGGATCGCGACTCGCGCCGTTCGGCGGCGTTGCCGGGCGAGACAGGCGGCGGAGTATCGGTCATCGTCAGCAGCACGTAGAGCAGTGCGAGGCCGTCGCCGATGCAGTGGTGGAAACGGCAGATGACGGCGCAGCCGCCTTCGTACTGCGGCACGAAGTGGTACTGCCAGAGCGGGCGGCGCGGATCGAGCGGCTCGGTCATCAGGCGGGAGACCAGGTGCTGCAGCGTGGCGCGATCGGCCGCCTCGAGCGGTGCCAGCCGGACGTGGTACGAAAGATCGAGTGCGGGGTCTTCTTCCCATGCCGGCGCCCGGAACGGGATGGCCGTTGGCGCAATACGCTGCCGCATGCGGGGGATGGCCAGCAGGCGCGTGGCGATGATGTCGCGAAAACGCTCGAACGGAATCGGAGCGTCGACCATCATCACGGCGTTGATCATCATCAGGTTGCCGGGCTCGTCCAGGCGAAGCCATGCCGAGTCCACGCCGGCAACGGGCTGGCGGGTTGTCTGCCGCATCGGCTCCGCTCCTGAGAGGCTCCTGATGTCGTTTTGGCCATGCTATCACCCGAACGGTCGAGCCGGCCAACCGGCGCGGGACCGGGCGCAGACAAGAGGGCGGAGCGGCGCCGCCCTGCGGACGCGGACTGCGAGCCGCCGACAAGCGTGTGCGGTCGAGATAGTCCCGGCGTCGCGAGCGCTACAATCAAGTCATAGACACAGATTGGACGCGCTGTCGCACCTGGGCGTGCGGCACATCGACATCCCGATCACGCCCGAGAAGGTGTGGACGATCCTGCACGAGAAGGGCGTGGCGGAGTAGGAGAGACAAATGGAGAAGCGTGAGACATCCGTGGCGACCGGTGTGAGACCGATCCCCGAGGGCTTTCACAGCGTGACACCGGCCCTGCGCGTGCCGGGCGTTGCGAAGTTGATCGACTTCCTGACGCGGGCGTTCGACGCGAAGGAGATCTCCCGGTTCGCCGGGCCCGACGGCAGCATCATGCACGCCGAGGTCCGCATCGGCGATTCGATTGTCATGATGGGCGACCCGGGTGACCGGTTCAAGCCGCTGCCGGCCTCGCTGCACCTGTATGTGCCCGACGTGGACGCCATCTACCGGCGGGCGATCGCCGCGGGCGCGACGTCGCTGCGCGAGCCGGCCAACCAGTTCTACGGCGACCGCAGCGCCGGCGTGCAGGATCCGTGCGGCAACGAATGGTGGATTTCCACGCACATCGAAGACGTGTCACACGAAGAAATGGAGCGGCGCATGAAGGCCGCCGGGCATTAGCGACGACTTCGTCACGATTCCGAGGCGCGCACGGAGCGGCCCCACCACCTTCCGAGCCGGCTCCGCAGTCGGGGAACACTCCTCGCGTTGCGCCGTGTTCCGGATCTCGGTGTCCGGCTGGCGCTACCCGCGCCTGCTCGACCGCACTACGCGCTGCGCCGGGGAACACGGCGCAAGGCGCTCGTTCGTGTTCCGGCATCGCGAGCCGACCGCTCCGCACGGCTCGTTCGGTGCTGCGTCCGCTCCGTCTGCGGCGACGTGGGATCGCGGTCTGATCCAAGGTGCGGGGAGCCATCCCGGCTGCCGAGCGCGAGCCCGTCTGAATCCGCGCACCCGAGGGCGGCCAGCGCGAGGCGGGCCACCGCTCGAGCCCCGTTCTCGGCAAATCCTCGGCTGCGGCTTAACGTCCGAAGAACGGCGCGGGGTGCAGGACGGGTGCGTGGCCCCCATCGCTCGGGGTCAGGTCTGAGACCTGACCCCGTGTACGGTTGGCCTTCGCCTCGGATTTCGGCGCCTGCCGCTTGTCCTGACTCTACGGCTCTCGCTGGTGGCCCGCCTCGCGCTGGCCGCCCGTCGAGGCGCGCGCATCGAGAGGTGAGTCCTCCAACGGATGCTGTCCGCACCTCGCAGCAAACCGCGATTCCCGATCGCAGCAGACGGAGCGGACGCAGCACCGAACGAGCCGTGCGGAGCGGTCGGTGCGCGACGCCGGAACACGACGAGCGCTTGCGCCATGTTCCCCGGCGCAGCGCGTAGCGGTCGATCAAGCGCGGGTAGCGCCAGCCGGACACTGAGATCCGGAACATGGCGCAACGCGAGGAGCGTTCCCCGACCGCGGAGCCGGCTCGGAAGGTGCTGCGTCCGCTCCGCGACCGCCACGGAATCGCCGCCGCATCAGCGTCGCCGCAAGCCGTCGGCGGCACGGCGCGCCATGTCGTTCGCCGGGTTGATGCGCAACGCCTCCTCGAACTCGTGGAGCGCCTCCGCGGACCTGCCGGCACTTGCGAGCGCAAGGCCGAGATTCACGCGCGCATATTCGAAATCCGGCTTCAGGCGCACGGCGGCGGCGAAGTGCGGCAGCGCCTCGGCCATCCTGCCCTGCTGCGCCAGCAGCGCGCCCAGGTTGTTGTGCGCTTCCGCGAGATCGGGCCTGATGCGCAGCCCCTCCTGGTAATGCGCGATGGCCTCGTCCGTCTTCTGGCGACGGGAAAAGAGCGCGCCGAGATCGATGTGCGCCTCGGCGAAGTCAGGCCGCAGGCGCACCGCATCCAGCAGTCGCGCAATCGCCTCGTCTTCTCGTCCCTGGCTCGCCAGCGTCGCGCCCAGCTCATACTGTGCCGCGCTCGAGCCGGGCTGCAGGCGGACGGCCTTTGTGAAATGTCCGATCGCCTCGTCCATCCGGCCCTTTGCGCGCAAGGTCTGGCCCAGTGCGATGTGCGCGTGATAAGCGTCGGTGTTCATCGCGATTTCGGTGGTGCGCGTCCACATCGCGACGCTGTCCTGCCAGTAGGCGACCTGGGCGTGCGCGCCGACCGCGCAGGCAACGATGACGGCGGCCGCAAGAGCAGGAACAGCCATGCGGCGCCCCGGCACGCGCCACCGCGCAAGCGCGTCGGGCACGCCCCACGCGATCGCGATGAAGATGCCGACCAGCGGCACATAGGTGAACCGATCGGCCATCGACTGGATGCCCACCTGCACCACGCCGATGACCGGCACGAGCGTGCCGAGGTACCAGAACCATCCCACCGCCAGGTACGGAACGGACCGGGCAGCCCGCCACGCGGCGACTGATACGACGATGAGCAGCAACGCTGAACCCGCCACCGACCAGGCCGGCAGAGACGAGGGATACGGGTAAAAGGCCGTGAGACGCGTCGGCCACACCATCTTGCCGAGATACGCGACGTAGCTCACGAGCGCGTTCTGCACGCGCAGACCCAGCGGGAAGACCTGGAGGTTGCCGACGGCGCCGGAGCCGCGCTGGGTGAGGAAGGCCACGATGCTGGCGGCCACGGCGAGCGCCAGCAGGGGGATCTTCTCGCGAATCAAGGACCCCGCCTCCCGCCTTCCGAATCGCCCCAGCGGCCACACGTCGACGAGCAGCATCACCGCCGGCAGCGTGACCAGCATCGGCTTCGCCATCAGGCCGAGCGCGAACGACACGCACACGAGCCCGTAACGCCACCACCCCGGACGCCGCGCGTAGGCGACATAGGCCCACAAGGTGAGCATCCAGAACACCGTGCTCAGCACGTCTTTCCGCTCGGTGATCCAGGCGACCGATTCGACGTGCAGCGGATGGACGGCAAACAGCGCCGCCACGAACGCGCTCCGGCCGGCGGCGCCGGTCATCCGCAACAGCAATCCGAAGAGCAGCAGCGTGCAGGCGATGTGCAGAACCAGATTGGTGACGTGGTGCGGCCCGGCGTTCATGCCGTAGAGCTGCACGTCGAGCATGTGGGACAGCCAGACGAGCGGCATCCAGTAGCCGGCTCGGGCCGACGTGAACGCCCATCCCACGCCGGCCCACGTGAGGCCGCCGGCCACGTTGGTGTTCTCGCTGACCTGCGCGGGATCGTCGAGCTGGATGAAATCGTAGTGGCGGACAGGGGCGAACACCGCCAGGTTGAGGGCGACCAGCGCGACGAGAATCGCGACGACCATCCACCAGGAGACCCGGCCGCGCGCGGGCGCCGAAGCGGGCGGCAGATCGGTCACCGTCACCGGCGCGGATCCGGGCTGACCTCTGTGGCCGGCGGTCTTCGCCGGCCGGCCGCCTCGCTGTTTTCGATCCTTGCTGCTCATCGCACTGCCTGGAGCCTGGAGCCCGGAGCCATTCGAGAGCGTCCATTCTACGCCGGCGCCGGTAGTGGGTCAGTTTGGCAGGAGCTCTCCGAGATGAGCATCACTGGGGTATTGGAACATGGGCTGGATCGGGAGCTTGTGCTTGACGCCCATGACGATAAGGCCGCCCGGGTGTTTTGGGTCTGGTGATTTTAGGAACTCGATGAACTTTCCCGCAGTCGTGTACCACATACCTTGGAGCCGGATGCGATCTCTCAGGGCTTGGACCTGCAAGACCACGTCGCCATTTTCCGCCCGAACCTCAACGGCGCTAGCGTTGAAGTTGCGGTCCCAAAGCAGGGACGGGCGCAGTCGCCACTCGTTTCGCACGATCTCCGCCACGATCTTTCCGCTTGGGTCGCGAATGGTCGTGGTTATTGCGACCTCCCCGTCCGCAAGGCGCTCCACGATGATGGCGTCGTCTCCGAGCCGCATCAGCGGGGATCCCGGCTTGCCGGTGTGTAGGAATACGGTTCCAGAGTCGCCGATCTCCAATTGGGTTCCGAACGAAGCCTTGGAAGAGAACAGTAAGGTCGGCTCAGCCTTCAACTTTCCGGCCATCGCCGCAGGATTGGGCTGGGGCGGCTTGGGCGGGGTCTGTGCGGCCTCGATGGATGAGATGTACCGATGCACGCCATAGAAGATCAGGATCGACGCGCCGAACGCGCCGAGGTAGAGGATTTTGGGGTTGCGGGAAAAGTAGTTCAACGGGCCTCCAAACAGAAACAAGGCCACGCCGACGACGAATGCAGGATCCAACCACCAGGGGCGATGCCGTTGGTGTTTGCCATCGGGCTCGCGCTCGGGTTCATTTCCGGACTGTTGGCGGCGATCCGTTACCTCGGTCATTGATTTTTGGCTCGGACGCGAACGGTCCCATTCGGGCGGAATCCTACCGCTATTCCTGCTCGATTAGTTGGACAATTTCGTCGATGGTCCAGACGTAATCTGCAAGGCCCGCTTCCATGGCTGGCGTCACTCGCAACGTCTGATGCACACGCCCGAAGTTGTAGTAGACGAAGTAGAGCGCAATCGCCGCCGCGTGGTTCTCCACCTTCTTTGAGAAGGCGTTGGTCAGGCGCGTGAACCGTCGCATGGACATCCGCATCGAGAGGTTCTGGCGCTCCACGTAGCTCGTCGAGATGTGCTTCGGGTCCGGATCGCCGTGGACGATCTCGCATTGCATGCCGATGCACGTCGCCGGACTGTAGCGCTTTTCGCCCTCAGGGTCAGAGCCGTAGATCTTCTGGAGTACTGCGTAGTCGATGTCGGCACCGAACGCATCTTCGACGGCCGCGAGGTACGGCTTGTGCCCGTCCGTGGTCAGTTGCACGCGGTTGCGGAGCCGGCTCGCCACGTCCGTCATGAAGTCGTAGGCTGCGCCCGCATCCCGAGCGCCGACCAGCCAGGACACGATCAGCTTGCTCTGCGCCTCGATCGCCGTCCACGTCCACACGTCGCCGACGCCGAACTCGCCGCGCTTCTCGGCCGGGACGTTCTTCGCCTTCGCGTAAACAAACGACCAGATCTCATCGCACTGCACGCGTTTCGCGTTCACGTTCCGCACGGTTTCATCGTGGAACTTCGCGCAAGCCGCGCCGAGATCCGCGAGCAACTTAACGACGGTGTTCTTCGCCACGCCCGTCATACGGACGGTAGACCGGATGGAGTTGCCTTCGACTAGTGCCGCTACCACCGCCGCTCGCTTGGCGTTCGTCAGCTTGTTCATACTGACTATTGTGCTTGCTCGTGCAGGTAATGTCAAGCGAAAAGGTAACACACGAGCCATCTTTGGGGCCATAATCTGGGTGTCACTATAGGTGGTATTACAAAAAAATTATACCACCAGCGGAAACGCGTATAATGTTTTTGTGATACCATCATGACCAGTCGGGGCGGCGGCCTGTGGCGCTTCTTCGATTTCGTTAGCGTGCGGGACTCCGGCAACGTGAACGAGATTCGTGTCTGGAGCACGAGTGAGGGGCCGGCTTTAAAGGCTCGCCTGAACGCGCTGATCAGGCATCTTGGAACGCTCGATCGCGCGTTGGCGCGTCCGGACAGCGTGGGACTGCTGAGAAAACCAGGCCCGTGTTATGGGCAGGGGTTTGTGGAGCTTATTATTACGATCGGCAGGGTCCAGTACAGGCCGATCGGTTGGTACGGCCCCGAACGCAGACAGATTACACTGCTGGTTGGCGCAAGAGAGAAGGGCAGCGATTTTGACCCACGAAACGCCTGCGCTCAGGCAGTAAATCGCAAGAATCTTGTTCTCTCAAGCGGGAGATACATCGTTGACCATGACTTCCGATAGGGTCGAACAGATCGCGACCTCTGTTGAGGACAAGGCATATGCAGACGCCTTCGTCGAGGCCGAGATCGCGACAACCGTGCCGTTTCAGATCAGGGCAATGCGCAAGCAGCGCGGCTGGAAGCAAGTGGAGTTGGCGCGTCGCACCAACCAGAACCAGAAGACGATCAGCGACTTCGAGAACCCGAACTATGCTCGCTTCACCCTGACGAGTCTGAAAAAACTTGCGTCCGCATTTGACGTTGCGCTGATCGTGCGGTTCGTGCCCTTCAGCGAACTTGTGGATTGGGCAGCGTCGTTGTCGGCTGAGAAGATAAACGTGCCAGCACGGACGAAAGATGCGCGCCTCAAGCGACAGCGACACGCGAAAGACCTTGCTGGCGACACGGCGGGCACGGCGATCGGTTCGGGTGCTGTGTTCGCCGAAACCACCCCGACAATTATCCATCCCGACCTGCACTTGGTGACGCAGTCGAGCCCGTACGACACGGAGTCGGCCGCCTAGAGGGAAGGTTTTAAGATGCCCAAAAAGCAGGATGCCCCGAAAATAGCGGAACCGCCAACCGCCCAGCCGCAGGCAGACGACTCCAAGATAGTCCGGGCGAATCTCGCCCGCGAGACATACCCCGCTGACGATTTCGCGGTCTTGTATGCCAATGACACACAAGTGCAGTTGTCGCCCTGGGATTTTAGGCTGATTTTTGGGCTGATCACTGATGCGCCAACCCCTGAGCGGCTTCAGGTTCGCATCAAACTGGTTGGCGAGGTGAGGATGTCACCGCAGCACGCAAAGCGTGTCACGAAAATTCTGACGCAACAGTTGAAGCGCTACGAAGACACGTTTGGGGCGATACCGACGCCTGAGGACTAACGGCGTTTCGTCTTCCAGCGTGCCAGCGCCCCCCTTTTAGCGATGGCGATGCGCTTGGCTTTTGACAACTTCTTCGCCCGCGCCTTCCCGCCCTTGGAAGCTCCCAGCTTGCTCAGGGCGACGGCCGCCGGGTTCCTGGTATCCGGCGGATCGGGCGGCAGCGGCGTCCCGTCCAGGTGCTCGCCGATGGCTTCCTCGACTACCTGCTTGGCGAGCTGCGCGGGGTCGCGCGGCCGTTTCTTGCTTGCTCGGGTAGGCATGCCCTATCGTCGCACGGCGGGACGGCGGGCGCAAGCGGCAGGATTTTCAAACTGACCCACTACCCCGGCGCCTCCCGCCTTGAGTCCCCGCGCTCATTCGCCTATGCTTCAGGGTTTCGATGGACGTGGACCCGTCGCCCGTGGCTCGACCGTTATGAAGACTCGTCGCAGCTTCCTCACCTGGCTCGCCCTCGTCGCACTCGGCGCGCTCGCACTCCGGCTCGTCTGCCTGGCCGAACTGCGGAATGCGCCCGTCCTGTCGGTGCTCATCGGCGACGGCCAGCAGTACGATACATGGGCGCAGCAGATCGCGGGCGGCCAGTGGATGGGCACCGAGGTCTTCTACCAGACGCCGCTCTATCCGTACCTGCTCGCGGTCGTCTTCAAACTGGTCGGCCATCACCTGCTCGCCGTCCGGGCAATGCAGGCAGTCCTTGGCGCCGCGTCGTGCGCGCTCCTCGGCCTCGCGGGCCGTCGCTTCTTCGACGAGCGCGTGGGCCTCATCGCCGCGGCGCTACTCGCGATCTACCCGCCGGCCATCTTCTTCGACGTGCTCATCCAGAAATCGTCGCTCGACGTGTTCCTGGTGGCGCTGACGCTCGCCCTGCTCGGCCAGTTCGTTGCCCGGCCGCACTGGAAGTGGCTGGTTGCCGCCGGCGTGGCGATGGGCCTCTTCACCCTCAATCGCGAGAATGCCCGCATCCTCTATCCCATCGTACTCGTCTGGCTGCTCGTCTATTTCCGCCAGACGTCGTGGAGAACGCGCCTGACGTGGGCCGCCATCTTCACGATTTCGCTCGGCGCGGTCCTGCTGCCGGTTGGCATCCGCAACTACCACGTCGGCGGCGAATTCCTCGTGTCGACGGCGCAGCTCGGGCCAAACCTCTACATCGGCAACCACGCCGGCGCCAGCGGCGGGTACGAAGCGCTGGTGCCGGATCACGGGAACGCGTCGTGGGAGCGCACCGATGCGACGCAACTGGCCGAGACGGCGCTGGGCCGGACGCTGACCGCGGGTGAAGTCTCCGACTACTGGTTCAATCGGTCGTTCGATTACATTCGCAGCCAGCCGCTGAACTGGCTGGGACTGATGGGCAGGAAGCTCCTGCTCACGTTCAACGCGTCGGAATCGGTCGACACCGAATCCATCGAGGTCTACGCAGAGTACTCGTCGCTGCTGCGGGCGCTTCTGTGGTTCAATTTCGGGATCGTCCTGCCACTGGCGGCGTTCGGCGCCTGGTACACCCGCCGCAATCGCCGGCATCTCGCCCTGCTGTACGGCGTCGTCTTTGGACTGGCCGTATCGGTCGCTTTCTTCTACGTGCTCGCGCGCTATCGCTATCCAATGGTCCCGGTCCTGATGCTGTTCGCGGCGGCCGGCCTGTTCGCGGTCCGCGCAGCGGTGCGGCCGCAGGGCGTTCCAGATCGCCGCAACTCGCGCCGCCAGTGGATGGAAGGCGTGCTGGTGGCGACAATCGCCGCCGTGGCCTGCCACCTGCCGCTCCAGGCCGGCGACGATGAGACCTGTCTCAATCTCGGCATCGAGATGATGAAGGCAGGCAGGCCGGCAGACGCGATCCCGATGCTGCAGCAGGCGATCGACAGGTCGCCGGCCTTCGCGGCGTCGTACTTCAACCTGGGCGTCGCCTTCGACCGCGTGGGCGAGAAGCAGAAGGCGCTCGAACAGTTCGCCGCCGCCGTGCAGTTGCGCCCCGACTACTTCGAGGCCCACGGCGCGCTGGCGCTGGCGCTGCGCGACACGGGACAGCCCGGGGCGGCGCTCGAGCACTTCCGCGAGATGGTGCGGCTGCGACCGCAATCGCCCGAGGCGCGCGGCGATCTCGGGCTTACACTCGTGTCGGCGGGCCAGCCGGCAGAGGCCATCGTCGAGCTGGAAGAGGCGCTCCGGCTGAGGCCGGACGACGCGATGGTCCACAACAACCTCGCGGGCATCCTGCAGCAGCAGGGCCGCTTGCCGGAGGCGATCGGTCACTACCAGGCGGCCATCCGGCTGAAACCCGATTACGCGGAGGCCCACAGCAACCTGGCGCTCGCGCTGAAAGCCACCGGGCACGACGAGGCGGCCCGCGAAGAGTTCACGCGGGCGCTCGGCATTCAACCGGCGAGTTTCGGCATCCAGATGAACTTTGGCGATCTCCTGATGGAGATGGGCCGCGTCGAGGACGCGGTCGGGCACTACGGGCAGGCCGTGGCGCTGGCGCCCGACTCGATGGATGCCCACTACCGCATGGCGCAGGCGCTCGCGCGCGGCGGGCAGATCGCCGCTGCGATCGACAGCCTCGGCAAGGCCCTCGCGATTGCCCAGGCGACCGGGCAGGAGGCCGCCGCCCGGCAGATCGCGGCGGTGCTCCGCGCGTGCCAGTCGCAGGCGGGCGCGCGGGGCCGCTGACTTCCGCGGCCCGATCGCTTCCAACTTCCCGGATTCGGTAAGCCAACCGCTTGGAGCCGTCGCGTTCCCACGCGTCGCCAGGACGCGAATCCCGCGGGTTCGCTTGTGTCGGCCGTGGCATGCAAGCTGCACCCCGGTTTAAGTCTTGACGCCGGCCCACGTGAAAGCGTAGTGTGGCCCGCAATCGGGTAGCACACCCGCCCCCCCCCAGAAATCAGCGCCGTCTCGATGCCCACGCGGTGGGCGTCGCGTAGGGCCCCTCCGTCACCATCCGTCGGCGTTTCGCACCCCGTTCGTCGCACGCGTACCCGTTCGGTCGGAACTCGCACGTCGTTCCGTCGGCGTTTTACGCGTCGCCCGTTCCCAAGACGGGACCTGGGGTCCCAATCAATCGTCAGTCGCCGGTCGCTCGTCGTGTCGTCGTTGCGTCGACCCGTCGCGTCGATCGGATCCCTTCTCGCGCATTCCGTCACTCGTCAGGCAGGACCTCGGTCCTGCCGTCGGTCCCGACGCGCCGCCCGAGTCGAAGCCGCCCGGTCGGAGACGCGGCCAGCTATTGGCCGTCGCACGTGGCCGGGGCGGCCGCTTTTCGTTTCCGGATGGCTGCCCGAACAGCCGCCCGGTCACGCTTCACCGTCGTCGATGGGAGGAGTCCATGAGACACTGTCGTTTCAGACTGGGATCGATCGCAGTCCTCACGGTGGTGCTGGCGATGGCCGGCACGCTCGCCTACGCCCAGGGTGGCGCCACGACCACGTCCTTGTCGGGCACGGTCGTCGACATTTCGGGCGGCGTCATTCCGGGCGCCGCCGTGATCGTCAAGAACAACGCCACCGCCACCGCATTCCAGGCTGTCACCGATTCGGCCGGGAAGTTCTCGGTGCCCGCCCTCGATCCGGGCTCCTACACCGTCACCATCGCGCTGATGGGGTTCAAGACGTGGTCGGCGCCAGACGTGAAGCTGGAGGCGGCCACGCCGGCCACCCTCAAGGCCACGCTCGACGTCGGCAAGCTCGAAGAGACCGTCGTCGTGACGGGCGCGACCGAGATCGTGCAGACGCAGAACGCGACGGTCGCCTCGACGCTGACCACGAACCAGATCACCAACGTCCCGCTGGTCACGCGCAACACGATGGACTTCCTCACGCAGCTGCCGGGCGTGGACACGACCAGCAGCGCGCGCAACGCGCTGGTGAACGGCCTGCGCGCGAGCGCGACCAACATCACCATCGACGGCATCAACACCCAGGACAACTACCTGAAGTCGAGCGACGGCTTCTTCTCGCGCATCAGCCCGCGCGTGGACGCCGTCGAAGAAGTCACGGTGTCGACCTCGAACCCGGGCGCGGAAAGCGCCGGCCAGGGCGCCGTCCAGATCCGCTTCGCCACCCGCTCGGGGACGAACCAGTTCACCGGCAGCGCCTACGAGTACAACCGCGAGCCGGAGTACAACAGCAACTACTGGTTCAGCATCCGCGACCACATCGACAAGCAGCAGGTGAAGATCAACACCTACGGCTTCCGCCAGGGCGGCCCGATCACGATCCCGGGGTTGTTCAACGGCCACGACAAGGCGTTCTTCTTCTTCAACTATGAAGAATTCCGCCAGCCGACCTCCGTGTTCCGGAACAACCGCGTCGTCCTCAGCCCGGCGGCGCTCAACGGGCAGTTCACCTACGGCACGAGCACCGTGCGCACGGTGGACCTGCTGGCGCTGGCGGCCAAGAACGGCCAGACGAGCACGATCGATCCGACCATCGGCGCGTTGTGGCAGGACATCTTCGCGGCGATGCAGAAATCGGGCACCATCGCCCCGTACGGGACCGACCCGAACCGGCAGACCTACAGCAACAACTTCTCCGCGATGAACCTGCGCCGCTATCCGACGATGCGCTTCGACGTGAACGCGACGCCGAAGAACCGCGCCGGCTTCGTCTACTACTACCAGCAGTACATCGCGGACCCGGACACGCTGAACAGCGCCGAGCCGGCCTTCCCCGGTTTCCCGAATTACGGGACGCAGACCTCCGGCCGCTGGTCGGCCACGGGCAACCTGCGCACCACGCTGACGGCAAACATGGTCAACGAGGCGCGCGGGGGCGGCACGGGCGGGCCGGTGCAGTTCTCGACCAACGTCGTCAAGTCACAGTTCACGGGGCCGCTGGCCAACCAGGACGGCTTCAACATCACGATGCCGTACAGCCTGTTCTACCCGACCCAGGTGACGGCCCCGAACACGCGCGACGCACCCAACTACTTCATCGACGACACCGTGAACTGGATCAAGGGGTCGCACAGCGTGAGCATGGGCGGGTCGTTCACGCAGATCAATCTGAACTACATCACGCAGACCCTTGTGCCGTCGGTGAGCCTGGGCGTTGACACGACCGATCCGGCCTACGGCATGTTCACGACCACGAACTTCCCGGGTGCCTCGACGACGGACCTCAGCAACGCCCGCGCGCTCTACGCCACGCTGGTTGGCCGGGTCACGCAGGTGTCCGAGAGCGCCATTCTCGACGGCAACGGCAACTACCAGTTGCTGGGCCAGCGCGCCCAGCTCGCGCACATGCGCGAGTTCGGCTTCTTCGTCCAGGATGCGTGGCGGCTGCGCCCGAGTGTCACGCTGAACTTCGGCGCGCGCTACGAAGTGCAGATGCCGTTCGTCGCGCTCAACAGCGCCTACTCGACCGCCCCCACCTGGGCCAACGTGTTCGGCGTGTCCGGGCTGAAACCGGACGGCACCCCGAACGAGTTCAACCCGGGCGTCATGTACGGCACCGACACGCAGTTCGTGTCGTACAAGGCCGGGACGCAGGCCTACCCGGTGGACAAGAACAACATCGCGCCCAGCGTGGGCGTGGCGTGGAAGCTGGGGAAGACCCAGGGCCTGCTCGGCCGCCTGATCGGCGACGATGCGGTCATCCGCGGCGGCTACTCGCTTGCCTACATCCGTGAAGGCATGTCGGCGTTCTCGACCCCGTTCAGCAGCAACCTGGGCGGCACTTACTCGGCGACCCGCAACGTGTCGCTGGGCACGTTGACGCCGCCGGTCCTGTTCCGCGACAAGAGCTCGCTCGGACCGGGCGTTGTCCCCGCAACACCGGCGTGGCCGCTCACGGGCACGCTGAGCAACAGCATCAACGTGTTCGACCCGAGCATCGTCGTGCCCTACACCCACTCGTACACGATCGGGTTCCAGCGCGCGCTGAACAAGAACACGGCCCTCGAGATTCGCTACGTCGGCAACGCGAACATCGACGGGTGGGGCACCAACAACAAGAACGAGATCAACATCAAGGAGAACGGCTTCCTCAACGAGGTCCAGCTGGCGCAGAAGAACCTGATCGCCAACCAGTTGGCCGGCAAGGGGAACACCTTCGCCTACACCGGCGCCGCGGGCACCTCCCCGCTGCCGATCCTGCTCAGTTACTTCAACGGCCGGACCGACGCCACCGACCCCGCGGCCTACGGGAAGGGCGCGACGGGCGCGTCGCTGACCGGCATCTACACCAACTCGACCTACATCAACTACCTCTCGCCGGTTTACACGCAGCCCTACGGCCTCGCAAACGCGATCTGGGGCAATGCCACCTATCGCAACAACGGGCTGAACACCGGAAGGCCGGCGAACTTCTTCTACATCAACCCCGGTCTCGGCAGCGTGAACGTCACCGAGAACGGGCCGTTCACCCATTACGATTCGCTGCAGATCGAGCTGCGCCGCCGGATGTCGAACGGGCTGGTGGTCACCGGCAGCTACGTGCTGGCGACCGGCACGGCGTCGGTCTTCTGGTCGATTCGCGACGTGCGTGAATCCGCGCCGAACACGTCGCTGCCGCGGCACACGGCGAAAATCAACTGGGTCTACGAGCTGCCGTTCGGACAGGGCAAGCGGTTCGGCGGCAACGTGAGCCGCGGGTGGAACCGCCTGGTCGGCGGCTGGTCGTTCGACGGCGCGGGCACCGTCCGAAGCGGCAACATCATGGACTTCGGGCACGTGAACCTGGTGAACATGACCGACGCGGACCTGCAGAACATGTACAAGCTGCAGTTCCGTCCGGATCCCACGACCGGCAAGACGCTGGCCTACATGCTGCCGCAGGACGTCATCGACAACTCGATCAAGGCGTTCAGCGTCGACGTGACGTCGGCGACCGGCTACAGCAGCCTGGGCGTGCCCAACGGCCGCTACTTCGCACCGGTGAACACGATCAACTGCATGGAGATCTACGGCGAGGACCAGCAGGGCAAATGCGCCGCCCCGCACCACTACGTGACGGGCCCGGCCTTTGTCCGCTTCGACATGAGCGTCGCGAAGCGAATCGACGTGACGCCGCGCGTGAACATGCAGCTGCGCCTGGAGGCGCTGAACGTCTTCGACAACATCAACTTCATTCCGAGCAGCTACATCGGCACCACGGCACTCAGCTACCAGGTGACGTCGGCCTACACCGACATCAACAACACGCAGGATCCGGGCGGCCGGCTGCTGCAGCTGTCGTTCAGGGTCAGCTGGTAGGGTAGGAAGAAGTCCGGAGTCCGGAGTCCGGACCTCGGACTTCGGACTTCGGACGACTCGTTACACGTCGAGGGCGCGGCAGCAAGACGCCGCGCCCTTTCTTTTGCCCGCTCTCGCGGTTCACCCCCGGAAAACGCCATCTCAACGCCCGATCCGGCCGGTTTCCGGCAACCCCTTGCATTCGGGAACGTTCCTGACGACAATACGCTCGACTTTTTGACCGCAGGCGGCTTCGCCTGGCGTCGCGGTCAGAGGTCGCAGGGTGCCGTTGCACCCTGTCGGCGGCGTTCGCACCGTGTCGGTCGGCGGGGGTCTTTCACGGGAATGCCGGAACGGAAAGAGCGTTCCGGGCTTCCCACCGGGTAGGCGTCGGGTAGGCGTCGGTTCGGCGTCGGTTGGCGTCGTTGGCGTTGTCCGCAGCCCGTGGCCGGTCTGATGCCATGGGTCCTCCCCCCTCTCGTCCGGGTCCGCGTGGGTTCGTTCGGCCGCATTCCCGCCCCCGCAGCCAGATCTCCAGCGCCAATTTGTGGGAGGATTCCATGAGGCACGGTCGGTTGAGACTTGTGTCGATATTGCTGCTCACGCTTGTGATGGCAATGGTCGGCACGCATGCGTACGCTCAGGGCGCCGCGACGACCACGTCGCTCGCGGGCATCGTCGCCGACACGTCCGGCGGGGTGATCCCGGGCGCGGACGTCGTCATCAAGAACAACGCCACCAGCGCGGCTACCCAGGCCACGACAGACGCGGCAGGGCGGTTCACGATCCCGGCCCTCGATCCCGGCACCTACACGATGACGGTGTCGCTGATGGGCTTCAAGACGTGGTCCTCGCCCGACGTGAAGCTGATTGCGGCCACGCCGGCCAGCGTCAAGGTGACGCTCGAAGTCGGCAAGCTGGAAGAGACCGTCGTCGTGCATGGCGCGGCCGAAATCGTCCAGACGCAGTCGGCCTCGGTCACCACCACGATGACCACGACGCAGATCACCAACATCCCGCTGGTCACCCGCAACACGCTCGACGCGGTGACGATGCTGCCCGGCGTGCAGACCACCGGCACGGCGCGCAGTTCCTTCGTCATGGGGCTGGCCGCCAACGCCGTGAACATCACGATCGACGGCATTAACACGCAGGACAACTACCTGAAGACGAGCGACGGGTTCTTCTCGCGCATCAGCCCGCGCATGGACGCGGTCGAAGAAGTAACGGTCTCGACGGCGACGCCTGGCGCGGAAAGCGCCGGCCAGGGCGCCGTGCAGATCCGCTTCGTCACCCGCTCCGGGACGAACCAGTTCCAGGGCAGCGTCTACGACTACATGCGCCGGCCGAACTGGAACAGCAACTACTACTTCAACAAGGTGCAGGGCCTGCCGGCCGACAACGTCAAGGTGGACACCTACGGCGTCCGCGTGGGCGGCCCGATCGACATCCCGCACCTGTTCGACGGCCACGACAAGGCATTCTTCTTCTTCAACTACGAAGAGTTCCGCCAGCCGAGCCAGATCATGCGCCAGCGCACCATCCTCAGCACGCAGGCGCAGACCGGCCTCTTCCAGTACGGCACCGCGGGCAACCTGAAGACCGTGGACCTGATGGCGCTGGCCGCGAAGAACGGCCAGGTGGCCACCTACGATCCCACGATCCAAAAGCTGCTGCAGGACATCCGCAATTCGACCGCCACGACGGGCTCCTTGACCAATCTCAGCGACCCGAACGTGCAGCGCTTCTCGTTCCAGAACAACAGCACCGGCCTGCGCCGCTACCCGACGACGCGCATCGACGTCAACGTGACGCCGAGGAACCGCGTCGGCGTGTCGTTCTACTGGCAGCAGTACGTGTCGTCGCCCGACATCCTCAACAGTGACGATGCGGCGTTCCCGGGCTTCCCGGCGACCGGCGGCCAGGTCTCGAACCGCTGGTCGGTGACGGGCAACTGGCGCACCACGCTGACGTCGAGCCTCGTGAACGAAGCGCGGGTCGGCGCGACCGGCGGCCCGATCAAGTTCCGGCCGGAAATCACGCCGGGCGTGTTCGGCGGCACGTCGGTCGGCGACCAGGGCGGCTTCGGCCTGGGCATCAGCGCGGCCGACAGCATCAGCACGGTCTACAACAGCCGGCTGCCCAGCCGGCGCGACGCGCCGACCAAGTTCGTCGAGGACACGCTCAGCTGGATCAAGGGTGCCCACAGCGTCACGATGGGCGGCTCCTACACGCAGATCGCGATGGATCTGTGGAGCCAGTACCAGGTGCCGTCGATCTCGATGGGCGTGGACCCGAGCGATCCCGCCTACGGGTTGTTCAGCACGACGAATTTCCCGGGCGCTTCGAGCACCGACCTCACGCGCGCGCGGGGCATCTACGCGGTGCTCACGGGCCGAGTGACCGCGGTCAACGGCACGGCCGTGGTGGACCCGAGCACGGGCAACTACGTCTACCTGGGCGCCGGCGAACCGACGGCGCACATGGGCGATGCCGGGTTCTTCCTGCAGGATTCCTGGCGCGCGAAGCCAAACCTCACGCTGACCTACGGCGTGCGCTACGAGCTGCAGACGCCGTTCGTGGCCGACAGCGCGTACTACTCGACGCTGACCGACCCGAGCATGCTGTACGGCATTTCGGGGCAGGGCAACATGTTCCAGCCGGGCGCGAACGCCGGCCAGGTGCCGACGCTGTCCGCCTACACGAAGGGCACGCAGTCCTACCACACGGATTGGAACAACTTCGCGCCGAGCGTGGGCGCGGCGTGGAAGCCGACCGTGAAGGCCAGCTGGCTCCAGAAGCTGGTGGGCAGCGACCCGGTGCTGCGCGCCGGATACTCGCTCGCCTACCTGCGCGAAGGCATGGAGACGTTCGACAACATCTTCGGCTACAACCCGGGCGGCAGCATCACCGCGACGCGCAGCATGACGCTGGGCAACCTGGTGTCGAACGCCAGCCAGCTGCCGGTGCTCTTCCGCAACCCGAGCAACCTCGGACCGCCCAGCTTCGCCACCTCGCCGGCGTATCCGATCACGCCTGGGTACACCGACTCGGTCAACCTGTTCGACCCGAACACGACCGTGCCCTACACGCACTCGTTCCAGGCGGGCTTCCAGCGCGCGCTGAACAAGAACACCGCGATCGAGATCCGCTACGTGGGCACGCGGCTGCGTGACGGCTGGGTGAATGGTGGCCGGAACTACAACGAGGTCAACATCCTGGAGAACGGCTTCCTGAACGAGTTCAAGCTGGCACAGGCCAACCTGCTCGCCAACCAGGCGGCCGGCAAGGGCAACACCTTCGCCTACACGGGCGCGGGCACGAACCCGTTGCCGATCATGATGGCGTATCTCCAGGGCCTGAACGCCAGCGCGGCGACCTCTGCGGCGAACTACACCTCGTCGCAGTGGAAGAGCTCGAGCTTCGTCAACTACCTCTCGCCGAACTACCCGCTGCCGCGCTCGATGGTCACAAACACCAACAGCACGGGCCTCGTGGACTCGGCCACGTGGCGCAACAACGCGATCGCCGCCGGACTCCCGGCGAACGAGTTCGTGGTCAACCCGACGGTTGGCAGCGGCGGCGCGTACATGACGACCAACGAGACGTTCCGCAACTACGACTCGGCGCAGTTCGAGTTGCGGCGCCGGATGTCGGCGGGCCTGCTCGTGCAGGGCAGCTACGTCTACGCGATCGGCCAGACCTACAACCTCTACAGCTTCCGGGCGCCGGGCGAACTCATTTACTCGAATGCCTCGCCCAAGCACACCTTCAAGCTGAACTGGGTGTACGAACTCCCGTTCGGCCAGGGCAAAGCGTTCGGCAACGGCGTCAGCCGCGGCTGGAACCGCCTCGTCGGCGGCTGGTCCTTCGACGGCAGCGGCCGCATCCAGAGCGGCCAGATCCTGGACTTCGGCAACGTCCGGCTGGTCGGCATGACCGATACGGATCTGAACAACATGTTCCAGATCCGGATCGACCCGGCCACGCAGAAGGTCTACAACCTGCCGCAGGACGTCATCGACAACACCCTGCGGGCGTTCAACGTGGACGCCACCTCGGCGACGGGCTACAGCAGCCTGGGCGTGCCGACGGGCCGGTACATCGCGCCGGCAGGCGGCCCGGACTGCGTGCAGGACATCGCGGGCGACTGCGCGCCGCGCCATCACTACGTGACGGGCCCGGCCTTCGTGCGATTCGACATGAGCCTCGCCAAGCGCATCATGATGACCTCGCGGGTCAACATGGAACTGCGCGCCGAGGCGCTCAACGTGTTCGACAACATCAACTTCACGCCGAACACGTATGTCGGCCCGACCAACACGAGCTACGAGATCACCTCGGCGTATCGCGACACGTCGAACACGCAGGATCCGGGCGGCCGGTTGCTGCAGCTCTCGTGGAGACTGAGTTGGTAGGCTGAGAAGTCCGGAGTCCGGAGTCCGGGGTCCGGGGTCCAAGGGCCAAAGGCCGAAAGCCTAGAGCCTTTGGATGTTCTCTCGTTGGGGCACGGCAGCAAGACGCCGTGCCCTTTTTTTTCAGATGGCCTCGCGCCAGCCGCCCCGAGGGGCGCGGCTCACGCCCGCCGGACGGATGGTCGCGTTCGATGGGTCTGCACGTCTTCCGAGTGCTACACCGTGACACTTTGTGGGACAACCGGGGTGTAGTGATCTCAATCGCGCACACGATTCGCACGGGCACCTGCGAAAGGCCCGCGCCCGCCGAATTGCCGTAAGTCACGCTTACGCAGTGAGTAATCCGAGATCTCTGCCATACCCGCGTGAATCGCTCGGCTGGCGTGTTTCTGGCTTGCCGCTTACAATCGCTGGGACGCCTCAACTGAACGATGACGCGCCCGCTTGGCCGTCCAGCCTGGCGGAGTCAGCGTTTGCTTGCGCGGACCCCTGGTAGACAGCGGCTCCGGCAAGACTGGGAACGAGTCTGTCACCTCGCCGGGGACTCGAGCGTCTTAGGTATAAGGTCGGTACTTTTTTCCGCCCCCCCGCTTCGGCGGCGGCGCCAGGCGACGCTGATGCACAAGATTGGTTCCCGGTTTCCCACCAGAGACAGCGCCACCGGCTTGATGAGCCGGGCTCTTTCGCTCGCCGTCCTGTCCCTGCTGTTCGCTGGCTCCTCGTCCGCCGCGGCACAGACCGCGCAAGCGGGTTCTCCCTCGACTGGCAGCGCCGCGACGGTTCGCGGCGTCACGACGACCCAGGCCGGCACCGTGTTCCTGCCCGGCGTCGTCGTCGTGCTCAGCGACCCATCGGGCGCGCGCCACGCGATGACCGCCGCCTCGGACGACACCGGGCACTTCACGTTCGCCAACGTGCCGCCCGGGCAGTACAACCTCAAGGCATCGCTCGCCGGCTTTGACGATGCCACAAAGAGAATCCAGGTCGCGGCGGGAAAGCCGCTGGACGTGGCGCTGGATCTGCCCGTCGGAGGGGTGTCGGAGAACGTGAGCGTGGTCGATCGCGCGCCCAATGCGGTGCCGACGACGGGCGGCGACACGGTGTCGGGTGCCGCGCTGACGCAGACGCCGCTTGCCGGCGACAACTACCAGGCGCTGCTGCCGCTTCTTCCGGCCGTCGTCCGGGGCAGCGACGGCCGCATGCGGATGGCGGGCGGCGAGCCGACACAGTCGGGTCTCCAGGTCAGCAGCGCGAGCGTGACCGATCCGTCCACCAATGATTTCGCGTTCGACTTGCCCGGCGACGCGGTCGAATCGGTGGAGGTGCTGCAGAACCCGTATTCCGCGCAGTACGGCCGGTTCTCGTCCGGCGTGACGGAAATCCACACGCGCAAGGGCGGCAACCGGTGGCAGTTCATCCCCAACAGCTTCATCCCGCGCCTGCAACTCGACCAGGGCGGGCTGCACGGCGTCAGTTCCTTCACGCCCCGCCTGTCCGTCGGCGGGCCGATCGTCAAGGACCGGGTGTTCCTGTCCGAGAACCTTCAGTATCGCCTGGTCAAGTCCGACGTCGAGAGCCTGCCCGGCGATCCGCACTCCCAGGTGCGCAGCTTCGACTCGTTCACGCGCCTGGACGCCACTCTCAACTCCCGGCACGCGTTGACGGCGGCCTTCGCCGTCTATCCGCGCACGATCGAAGGCGCCAACCTGAGCACGTTCACGCCGCTGTCCGCCACGCCGACCTTCCACCAGGACGGCTTCAACATCGGCGTCACGGAGAAGACGACCGTGTCGCCGTCGAGCGTCCTCGACACCACGATCAACGTGAAGCAGTACGACGTGAACATCTCCGCGCAGGGCACGCACCCCGAGGAGTTGACGGTGCAAGCCATCGGCGGAAACTACTTCAACGACCAGGTGCGGAACACGCGCACGCTCCAGGCCGTCAGCGTGCTCACCTACTCGCCGAACCCGGCGGCCGGGACGCACCTGTTCAAGTTCGGCGTGGACGTCATGGCCGCGTCCTACGACGGCACGAGCGCCAGCCGTCGGGTGGAGATCCGGCGGCCGGACGGCACGCTCAGCGAAGCGATCAGCTTCGGCGGACCGACCGCGCAGAGCGTGGCGGGGACCGACCTGTCGGCCTTTGCGCAGGACGAATGGCGCGCAACCAACCGGCTGCAGATCCATCTCGGGGGGCGGATCGATCGCGACGGCGTCCTCGATCACGTGGATTTCAGCCCGAGGTCGGGCTTCACGCTGGCGCTCGACGATGACTCGAGCGCGGTCGTGCGCGGCGGGTTCGGGCTCTTCTACCAGCGCACGCCGCTCGGCGTGGGCGCATTCGACTCGATGGAACGGCGCAGCATCACGCAGTTCGCCGCGGACGGTGTCACGCCGCTCGGGGCGCCGACCTTCTTCACCAACCTCACGGGGAACCTCGACACGCCCTACGCCATCATCGGCAACGTGGAGTACGACCAGCGACTGAGCGAGCACCTGTTGCTCAAGGCCAACCTCCTGCATCGGCGCTCGGCCCACGACTTCATTGTGAACCCGGTCGTCGGGCCGGTGCCCGCATTTGTCCTCGACAGCGGCGGCCGCTCCAACCACTGGGAGGGCGAGCTGACCATGCGCTACACGCCGAGCGCGCGGTCCGACCTGGTCATGTCGTACGTGCGATCCCGCTCTGAGGCGGACCTGAACAGCTTCGACAGTTACTTCGGCAACTTCCGCAACCCGGTGATCGTCGCGAACCAGTACTCGCTGACGACCACCGACGTCCCGCACCGCTTTCTCATGCGGGGCACCATTGGCTTGCCCGATCGGTTCGAAGTCTCGCCGGTCATCGAAGTGCGCAGCGGGTTCCCGTATTCCCTCGTCAACGCCGCCCAGGACGTCGTGGGCCTCCGGAACGAGGGCGGACGATTCCCGACCCTGGCGACCGTTGACCTGTCGTTGCAGCGGCCGTTCAAGGTCCACGGCGTGAAGACACGCCTCGGCGTGCGCGTATTCAACGCGCTGAACCGGTTCAATCCGCGCGACGTGTCCAACAACGTCAACTCGCCGCTCTTTGGCAGCTATTTCAACCCGATTCCCCGGTCGATCGGCCTGAATTTCTGGATCGATCGGTAGGTCGCGGTTGGGTTGATCTTGGGCGGGTTTACTGTCGACGACCGGTCCGAGCACGGGCACGGGCGCAGCCGCGGCCCCCGACGAGCCTTGGAGGTCGCCGGCGGTCCATCCGGAAAACGACGCGCGACACGTCGCTTTCCCCGGCGGCCGACTGGCGCCCACTCACGTGTCACAAGCCATTGGAGGCTGCCGGCGGGCGAGGCTGGAAAGCGACGTGGCGGCGCGTCGTTTTCCCCGGCGGCCAGACGACTCGTCGAGGGCCGCGGCTGCGCCCGTGTCCGTGAGTCACCTGCGTCTGGGTAACCGCCATCCGCCGACCGCCAACTACCGGTTCTCGACCGTCGCGACCGACTCGGCCAGGGGCTCGGCCGGCTGCAGCGTCATGCGCAGGCGCGACGCGTAGAGCGCGACGACCCAGAACGACTGCGTCGCCACGAACATGAGGACGAGCGCCACCTTTGCCAGGCCAAGCAGCGTAAACGCCACCAGGAAATACGGAAACGCGGCCCTGGTCAGCAAGGCGGTCAGATGCGGCGTGATGCGCAGGAACGGATTCGAGCCGGGGCCGCTCACGGTCCGCTGGTAGGCGAGATAGAAATCGTCCATCGCGCCCTGCCGCGCGTACGCGCGTTTCAGGTGCGCAACGACGCTGAAACTGATGACGACGCCGCACGCGGCGCCGCCTCCCATCACGAGCCACTGCGTCTCCCCCGTGACCCGGTAGATGCCGGCGCCGAGCCCCACGAACAGCGCCATGTAGAAGACGTAGTCGCAGACCATCTCGAGCCAGTGGCCGAGCGCTGAGGTCTGGAACCTGGCCCGCGCCAGCTCGCCGTCCACGCCGTCCAGCATGCTCGCAAACCACGCCATCAGCGCCCCGGCGACCAGTGCGGCCTGGTACCCGAGCGACATCAGCCAGCCCGCCACCAGGCCGCAGACAAGCGTCCCCATCGTCACCATGTTGGGCGTGACGCGCGTGTCGAGGAGCAGCCGGCTGATCCGCAGGGACACCCGCCGGTTGGTTTGCGCGAACAGCCCGTCAGTGGCCTTCATCGTCGCCAGCAGGACCTTCGTGGTCGCGTCCGCGGCGTCCTGTGGCCCGCTGAAGCGGTGCCAGTAGTAGCGACCGACGTCGAGGCCGACCGGGGGCTCGCCGTGCGCTGTACGAACGGCCAGCCCGATTGGCGCCAGGTGCCTGGCCGCTTCGCCGTCGACCGGTTTTGCTTCGTCTGCTTCGGGGATGCCCGCCACGTACGGCGACTTGGCCTCTGGCGTGTTGGCGTGTTCATCGCTGTCCAGGCAGACCATGTCACCTGGATTTATGTCGGCCAGCTGGACAAGCTGCACGAGCAGCCTGGGATCGACGAGCGTGTCCGCCCGCTGCTCGAGGACCGGGGATCGATCGGCTGCAGCTTTGCCGGGGGCATCGTCCGGCACGACGCGGACCGTGATGCCCATGGGCAGGCTGGCGTGCCTCACGCGCTCGAAGTCGGGCAGAATGGCCGGCGGGACGGCCAGTGAGATATCGTGGATTCCAGCCTCGCGCAAGGCCACCACGTGGCGCTGCAGCAGAGAGAGGCCGCCCACGCGCGTGTCGAGGAGCAGTTGCGCCCAGCCAACGTGGCGCGGAGCTTCACCGCATCGCAGTACGGCCCGCATCGGCGTGTCCGGATTGGTGCCCATTACTGTAGAGTCTAATACATGCCGCTGCCAATTCTCATGATCGTCGCTTCGGAGGACGACGGCGGCATGGCCCGTGTGGCGTTTTCGCTGGCCAGCCGTCTGCCGGCGTTCGACGTCGAGGTGCGCGCCGTCGTGCACCGTGAAGCCCCGTTCACGACCTGGCTGCGCGACGCGGGCGTCGAATGCGACGTGGTGCCGGACCTCATCGAGACGCCGACCAGGCGGCGCGCCGACGGCCGCAACGGCGTGGTCGGGCTGGTTGCCAATCTCGTCGGCCTCCGCCGCGCGGCGCGCCAGATCTCCGCACTGGCGGAACGACATGGCAGCCGCGTGCTCTACAGCCACAACACGTGGGGGCACTACGTCACCGCGGGCGCCACGCGCATGCTGCGTGCATCTGTGCCTGGCCGCCCGATTGCCGCCGTCTGGCACATCCACAACGACCATTCACGCTGGCTCACGCGTCGCGTCGATCGGGCCGCCATCCGCCTCGGCCGCGTGTCGGCGATCGCGGCGGTGTCGGCGTCAATCGGCCAGCCGTTTGCCGGCCTGTCTGCCCCGCTCACCGTCGTCACCAACGGCATCGACCTCGGCGCGTGCGAGGCGGCGGCGCGCGCGCCGTTGCTGCGCGCGCACCTCGGCCTCGACGCCGATGCAATAGTCGTTGCGTACGCCGGCCGGCTGGTCGCGCACAAGGGGATCGACGTCCTGCTCGAGGCCGCTCGTCTCGCCATCCCGGCGGTGCCTCTTCTGCACGTCGTCATCCTCGGCGGCCGTCCGCGCCACGAACCGCACGACGTGGTGGCGCACCTGCGCGGACGAGTTGACGAGTGGGGATTGGCCGGGCGCATTCACTTGCCGGGACACGTGGATGATGTTGAGCGGTACGTGGCGGACGCGGATGTGGCCGTCGTGCCTTCGACGTGCGCGGACGGATGCCCGTTGGCCGCCATCGAAGCGCTCTCAATGGGCATTCCCGTCATCGGGTCCGCGGTGGGAGGCCTGCCGGAAATCGTCCGCGACCGCGTCAACGGCCTGCTCGTGCCGGCCGGCGACGTTCGCGCGCTCGCGGACGCGATGGTCACCCTCGCTCGAGAACGAGATCTCCGTCGTCGCATGGCACGAGCGGCGCGAGACGAGGCACGCGATCGGTTCGATGCGGTCGAGATGACACGACAGGTTGCGGCGGTTCTGCACCAGGCGGCGCAAGAGCGGCCGTGCCCGGCCTGACGCCGAACGACCCCGCGCGCACCATGCGCTCGGCCTCGTTCCGGGCGCCGGGCGTGTCGACGTCGATCCACACCGCCGGTCCGATGTCCCACGTCCGCACGCGCCCCGCGCGGGCCAGCGTGGCCACGCCATCCGACAGGGATTCCTTCCCCACCGACGCGCTTTGCCGCATCGCCTCGAAGATCGACTCGCTGCACAGGAACATGCCCGTGTCGACCGCGTCGTAGGCCGGCAGATCCTTCCCGATGCGCTCCACCATCTCCCCGCGGGTCGCGACCTTGGTCGCATCGTCGATGTCGTAGATCGCGTCCAGCTTGCGATCGACGGCCAGCACGACGCCGTCCGCGGGACACGTCTGCGTCAACAGGCGCCGAAGCGTGTCCACCTGGAACAGGTGATCCGCCATCAGCAGGACGAACGGCGATCGCACGTGGCCCTCGGCGCACAAGAGCGAGATGCCATTCGGCTGGTTGTAGCGGTCGTTGGCGATCCACTCGATGTCCAGGCCCTCGGCCGCGCCGAACGGATGGCTGCGAATGGAATCGGCGGCGTTGCCGACCACGATCTTGACGTGCGGCAGGCGCGCCTGCGCGAGCGCGCCAAGGACGCGGTCGAGCAACGGGCGCGCCTCGATCGTGACGAGCGGCTTGGGAAGGGGAGACAGCGAAGAGAGCCGCAGGCCGTTGCCCGCAGCGAGGATGACGACGTCGGACCGGCAAATCGACATCAGTTCCCGCCGATGAGGTACCGCGCAGCCGCCGCTATGGACACGCCACAGCGGGCGAGGGCCGGGTGCTGGCGTGGCAGGCGCCTGGCACCCGAGACTCGCGGACCTGGTATGCGCTCCCGGCTGGCGACAAGGGGCGCGTATCTCAACTGTTAACTTGGAGCATGGGGCGCTGTCAATAGTTCGTTGCACCCAGCCGCAAAATTCCGCTGCCATCTCGTCCTTGGCGCGAGCGCGATTCCGGATTCCTGCGCCCTCTGCGGTATGCTGAGATGGGATGACTGATGATGCCGGCGCTCTTGAAAGAGCGGGCAAACGCGTCCGCCGCGTGACGGCAACCGCGGCCGCGTCCGCGCTCGCGGCCCTCGTCCAGCTTGGCGTGGGACTGCTGGTCGTCCCGCTGTCGCTCGCCTACCTCGGAAGCGAACAATACGGTCTCTGGATGACGGTGACGTCGCTCACCGCGATGCTGGCCTTTGCCGATTTCGGCATGGGCAACGGCCTGCTCAACGCGATCGCCAGCGCTGACGGCAGCGACGATGGCGACCAGGCGGCGGCGGCGACCTCCAGCGCGGTGTTTCTTCTGACGGCGCTCGGCATCGTGCTGGCGCTGCTCTTCTGGATCTCCTACCCGGTCGTGGGCTGGGAGCGGTTGCTGAACGCCGCGAAGCCCGCGCTTGCGCCCCAGGCCCGCCACATCGTCGCCGTCACGATCATGTGCGCAATCGCGAGCCTGCCGCTGGGCGTCAGCCAGCGCGTGCAGATGGGCTACCAGGAAGGGTTCCTCAACGGCGCGTGGAACGCGGCCAGCAGCCTGCTGGGTCTTGCCGCGCTCGTCTTCGCCATCAGCCATCACGCGACACTTCCCTGGCTGGTGCTGTGTCTGTCCGGCGCCCCGGTGGTCGGGCTCGCCGCCAACGGACTGGCGCTCTTCGGCTGGCGGCGCCCGCGATTGCGTCCTCGCTGGCGCAATGTGTCCGCGCAAACGATGCGGCACCTGCTCGGCGCGGGCTCGCTGTTCTTCGCGATCCAGCTGGCCGGCGCCGTGGGATACCAGCTCCCGGTGCTGGCGATTGCGCGGCTGCTCGGCCCCGCGGACGTGACGAACTTCGCGGTGCCGCTGCGCCTGTTCATGGTGGTGCCGGCGTTGATGGGGTTCTTCCTGACGCCGTTGTGGCCGGCATACCGGGAGGCGCTCGCGCGCGGCGATGCTCACTGGGTGAAGCACACGGTCGGCGTGTCCATCGCGCTGTGCCTGGCGCTCAATGTCGCCTGGGGCGTCGCGCTGGTATTTTCGGGTCCCGCAATCCTGCGCTGGTGGGTCGGGTCCCGCGTGGTGGCGCCCATCGGGGTCAGGATTGGACTGGCGCTGTGGGGGGCGCTGACGGGACTGGGCGGCCCGTTCGCGATGTTCCTCAACGCCGCCGGCGCGCTGAAGTTCCAGGCCGGTTGCGCCTGGTTGATGGCCGCGGCGAGCGTGGTGCTGGCGGTCGTGCTCATCCCGGTGTTCGGCGTCACGGGCGCCGCGTTTGCGATGGTACTGGCGCAAGGGGTGTGCATCCTGGCCCCGTCGCTGCTCTACGTGCCGCGCCTGCTGCGCGGCATGACTGTGGAACCGGGCGCGTACCCGGCCATGAGTTCGCGCGCATGAGACGCCCGCTGCCGACTGCCGTGTCCCGGACTCCGGACTCGGGACTCCGGACTACTGTGTACTGACGTGATCCACTTCGTCTACGCCCTTCCGACGTCGCCGACCGTAGCGGGCCGCATCCGCCAGCGTGCGATTCTCGCGGCCCAGCGGGCAGGCGTGCCGGTCAGTTATGCGGGGCCGCGCGATCGCGTGAACACCGCGTCGTGGCCCACGCGGGCGCCGACCTCGATCACGGCGAACGTGTACCGCGCGCTCTTTGCGCGCGCCGACACCAGGCTGTACGACGTGCGCGAGCACGCGCTCATCCGCGGCGGACCCGACGATGTGCTGGTCGGACACTACCTGGCGGGCGATGCGGGCGGCGTCTGGCAGCGGTCGTGTCGCGACGGACGGTTCGCGCTGCGGGTCGCGATGAACCCGCTGCACCACCACATGACGGACGTGTGCGCCGAACTCGACCCGTATGTCCCGATGGTCGACCGGATCTTCGGCATCATGGGCCCATACTGGTACGACACCTGGCGGCAGAGCGCGCTCGCGCACTGGTTCCCCAAGATCGTGCCGCTCGACATGGCCATCGACATCGACGCCTACCCGCGCCTGAAGCGCTCGTTCAACCCACCGGGCAGGCGGCGCTTCCTCTACATCGGCTGGGCGGGCGCCCAGAAGGGCACGCACCTGCTGTCGATCCTGTTCGGCCTGGCGAAGCCGCACAGGTGCATCGCCGTCGGACCGGCCACCCCGGTTCCCAACGTCGAGTGCAGGCCGCGCGTGCGCTTCACGCCGTCCTATTTGCAGCGCCTGGCCGAGGAATGCGATTTCCTGCTCGTGCCCGGCGTGTCGGACGCGAATCCGACGGTCGTGCTGGAGGCGATGGCCTGGGGACTCCCGGTCGCCTGCACGCCGCAGAGCGGCTACTACAACATCCCGGAACTCCTTCCGCTCAGCATCACCGACATGCGCCACAACCTGGCGATGCTCGACAGGCTCCAGGAAGCGGACGAGCGCGACCTGCTGGCCCGCGCCGACGCCGCGCGAACGCTGGTCGCCACGCGCTACACGTGGGGAAGATTCGTGGACACGCTCTGCTTCGCGTTGAACGCGGCGATGATCGAAAAGGGGTTGCCGCCGCTTTGCGGGGACGTGGCGCAGCCGGCAGGCAGGTAACGCGATGCCCGATCGTCTGCGCGTCGTCATCGACGCACGGCTGCGCGACGGCGAACCCGGCGGCGTCCAGCAGGTCGTCATCGGCCTCGCCTGCGGCCTGTCCCGCCTGCGCGACGGCCAGGGCGACGAGTACGTGTTCGCCACGTGGCAGGGCGGGTCACGATGGCTGCAGCCGTTCATCGGCGGCGGTTGTAAGATGGTTGAGATCAGGGCCAGCAGGATGAGGGCGGCCGGACGATGGGCGCGCGATGTGCTGCGGGCCACGGGCGCGCTCGGCGTGTTGCCGGCGTCGTCGATGAGCATTGTGGACAACGACCCCGCGATCGAGGCGCTCGGCGGCGACGTGATTCACTTTCCCACGCAGCGCGGCTTCCTGACCGGCACGCCGAGCGTCTACCAGCCGCACGACCTGCAGCACGTCCACCTGCCGGACTTCTTCTCCGGGCCGGCCCGGCAATCGCGCGACCGCGTCTACCGCGCCTATTGCGCGCAGGCCACCGCGGTTGTCGTCATGTCCGAGTGGGGCCGCCGCGACATCGTCCGCGAGTACGGCCTGCCGCGCGCGAAGGTGGCCGTCGTGCCGCCGGCGCCGATGCTGCCGGAGTACGGCGTCGCCGACGACGGGACGATCGAGGCGACACGGCGGAAGCATGCGCTCCCGCCGCGCTTTGCCTACTTCCCCGCGCACACGTTCCCGCACAAGAACCACCTGCGACTGCTCGGAGCGCTGGCGCGGCTGCGCGATTCGGCCGGCCTGGAGGTACCGCTCGTGTGCAGCGGCCGGCTGAACGAGTTCTACCCGGTGATCCGGCGCCGCGTGCGGGATCTCGGGCTGACCGGCCAGGTGCGCTTCGTCGGATTCGTCCCGACGGCGGAGGTCAGCGCGCTGTACCGGGCGTCCCGGGCGGTCGTCTTTCCGACGCTGTTCGAGGGCTGGGGCCTGCCGGTCAGCGAAGCCTTCGTGGCCGGAGTGCCCGTCGCGTGTTCGCGCGTGACCTGCCTCCCCGAACAGGCGGGCGGCGCCGCGGTCCTCTTCGATCCGGAGAGCGAGGCCGACATCGCGCGGGCGCTCGCCGAGGTGTGGTGCGACGAGGACGTGCGCGCGCGCGCGGTGGCACGAGGACGCGAGGTCGTGGCGCGCCTGAGCTGGGACACGACGGCGGAGATGTTTCGCGCGCTCTATCGACGCGTGGCGGGGCGCCCGCTGTCGGCCCGTGACGCCGCGGTGCTCGACGCGGAGCCGATATGCTGACGCCCTCGCCGCTCGGCGTCGTCGTGCCCACCCGCAACAGCGCGGCGACGCTCGAATCGACGCTCCTGTCGCTCATGTCGCAACAACGGCTGGGCGTTGAGGTGGTCGTGGTCGACAGCGAATCGACCGACGAGACCCTGGGCATCTGCGGGCGCTGGGGGGTGCGAGCGCTCACGTCGCCGCCCGGCAACATGTACCGCGCCATCAACGTCGGGATGCGCGCGCTGTCAGCGTGCGACTGGCTGACGTACTTGAACTCGGACGATTTCGTGTACGCGGACGGCTATGCGCGCCTGGTCGAACCCGGCGCGCGCCTCGGGCTCGATGTCGTGTACGGCAACGGCGACTTCACCGACCAGGACGGGGCGTTCATCTTCTCGCAGACCTCGTTCGGCCCGTCCATCGTGTGCCGCCAGCTGGCGGCGGGCACGATGCCGTTCGTGCAGCCGGCGGCCGTATTCCGGCGGGACGTGTTCCACCAGCTGCACGGCTTCGACGAGCGGTTCACGCAGATCGCCGACTACGACTTCTACGCGAGGGCGGCCGCGGCCGGCTTTCGGTTCGGCACGGCGCGGGGCCGCGCGGTTGCCGCCTTCCGCGTGCACGACCGCCAGTTGAGCACCGTCCACAAGGCGATCGTCGATCGCGAGAAGGCGCTGCGCCGGCGCGAGTGCGGGCGATACCGGCGGTTCGCCAGGATGGGGTGGTCGGCGATCTGGAAGGTGCGGAACACCGCGAATTACCTGGGATGGATTGCGCAGCGTGCCGAATCACGAAGTCCGAAGTCCACCCGCGGATGCCAGCGTGCCGCTTCATCGGCGACGCCGGACACCGGGCACCGGACACCGGACGATTTGGAGATGTCCCCATGACGATCAAGCGGGCACTGGTGTGCGGAGCGGGTGGATTCATCGGCAGCCATCTCGTCAGGCGGCTGAAGCGCGACGGATTCTGGGTGCGCGGCGTCGATCTGAAGACGCCGGAATTCGCCGCGAGCGAGGCCGACGAGTTCGTGGTGGGCGACCTAGGCGAGGCGCGCGTCTGCCGCGAGGCGATCGACGACGGGTTGAACGAGGTCTACCAGCTGGCGGCCGACATGGGCGGCGCGGGCTACGTCTTCACCGGCGAGAACGACGCGGCCATCATGCACAACTCGGCCCTCATCAACTTGAACGTGCTCGAGACCTGCCGCGCGGGCGGCGCGGCGACGATCTTCTACTCGTCGTCGGCCTGCATCTACCCGCAGGAGAACCAGGCGAGCGCCGACGAGCCCGTGACCGCCGAGGACTCCGCGTATCCCGCCAACCCGGACAGCGAGTACGGGTGGGAGAAGCTGTTCAGCGAGCGCCTCTTCGCCAGCTATGCGCGCAACTACGGCATGAGGGTGCGCATCGCCCGGTTCCACAACGTGTTCGGCGAGGAAGGCACCTGGATGGGCGGGCGGGAAAAGGCGCCCGCGGCCCTGTGCCGCAAGGTGGCGATGGCGCCCCGTGATGGCGAGATCGAGATCTGGGGCGACGGCGGACAGACGCGGTCGTTCCTTTACATCGACGAGTGCCTCGACGGCGTCCGCCGCCTGGTGGATTCATCGTTCCAGGGTCCCGTGAACATCGGATCGGCCGAGATGGTCTCCATCGACCAGCTCGCGCGGATGGTCATGGACATCGCCGGCAAGCCGCTCCGCCTGCGGCACGTGAAGGGCCCGCTTGGAGTGCGCGGGCGACGATCCGACAACCGCCTCATCGCAAAGCGGCTCGCGTGGGCGCCCTGCCAGCCGCTCTCGGTTGGCCTCGAGAAGACGTACCGATGGATCGAACGGCAGGTACAACAGCGCGCGCAGTCAGCGGACCCTGGCGCCGCTACACCGCTTCACGCATGATGCGTGCACCCGCGTGCGGTCTCGCCGTGTGCCTGCTTGCCGGCTGGCTCGTCGTGGCGCCGCCAGGCGCCGCGGCGCCAGCGCCGGCCGCCGCCACCCCTGCCGTGGCCGGCCCGGGCCGGCGTTCGCCACCGCAACAGAAGCCGCCGCAGCCCAACGAGGTGCAACTGACCATCACGGGCGCGCCGGGCAGGCCGCCGCACATCGCGGTTCCGGATTTCCTGGCGGGCGGGAACGCCGACACTGCGGCGACGATTTCCAGGGTCCTCTGGGACGATCTCCAGTTCGAGCGGGAGTTCGACCTGATCCCGCGCGACACATACGCATCGATCCCGCCGGCGACCTCACCGACCGACGTCCCGCTCGATCGCTGGCGCGAACTGGGCGCCGACGGCGTCCTCATTGGCGCCGTGCAGCGCGTCGGCAACACGACGCGGGTGGAGGTGCGGCTCTACCAGGTGCAGACCGGCAAGGTCGCCTTCTCGAAGCAGTACGACCAGACGCCCGGCCCTGGCAAGGCGCCCAACGCCCGGCTGTTCGCGCACACGATTGCCGACGACATCTTCGCGCAGCAGCGGGCGTTGCAAGGCGTGGCGCGCACCAAGATCGCGTTCGATTCCGACCGCGCGGGCGAGCGCGTGGCAGGCACCGTCGAGCAGCGGACGGGAAAAGAGATCTATGTCTGCGACTACGACGGCGAGAACCAGACGCGGGTGACGGTGAACCGGAGCCTGAACCTCTCGCCGGCATGGTCGCCGGACCGGCGGGCGCTGGCCTACACGTCGTGGGCGGACGGAAACGCGGACGTGTTCATCGCCTTCATCTATGAGGCGCTGCCGCTGCGGCGGCCGGGCCGGGGCAATGCCGAGGTGATGAATTCGCTGCCCGCCTGGTCGCCCGACGGCCGGCGGATCGCGTTCGTGTCGAACCGGAACGGGAACGATGAAATCTACACGATGAACGCGGATGGATCGAACCTGCAGCGGCTGACCAGCAACCCGGCCATCGACTCCTCCCCCACCTGGTCGCCCAGCGGCAGCCAGATTGCCTTCACGTCGGACCGCGCCGGGTCGCCGCAGATCTACGTGATGAGCGCGGACGGCATCGGCCAGCCGCAACCGATCACGCGCGAGTCCTACTGCGACCGGCCCACCTGGTCGCCGGCGCCCTACAACGAGATTGCCTACGCGTCGCGTACTGGTCCCAACGTGTTCGACATCCGGATCGTGGACGTCGCCACGGGCACGGTGCGGCAGTTGACCGCCGGCGAGGGGCACAACGAAAGCCCGGCCTACGCGCCAAACGGCCGGCACCTGGCGTTCACGTCCAACCGCTCCGGTCGCTTCCAGCTTTACACGATCGACCGCGAGGGTCGCGACCTGCGGCGCCTGACGACCGCCGGAGGCAACTTCATGCCGAACTGGCGGTGAGGGCGATCACTGGATAGTCCGGAGTCCGAGGTCCGAGGCCACGAGCGTCGATAACGGACATCAGGCGACCGCGGCGCGGCGAGATGACGCCTGAAGCCAGGAGCTTGGAGCCTCACGTCAGTCGAGCAGCTCGTACTCGCGCAGTTTCCGGTAGAGATTCCGCTCGCTGATCCCGAGCATCCGGGCCGCATGCCCGCGATGGCCCGCCGTCGCCCGCAGCGCCCGCTCGATGTGCAACCGCTCCATCACCTGCAGCGTCGGCAACGGGCCGTCCTGCTCCGCGGTCGCCGGTTCCGGCGCGCGGCCGGTCGCCTGCCGCAGCGCCGGCGGCAGATGCTCGGGAAGGACGTCGTCTCCCCCGCAGACGATCATCGCCGCTTCGATCGCGTGCAGCAGTTCGCGCACGTTGCCCGGCCAGTCGTGGCATCGCAACCGATCCAGCGTCTCCGGCGCGATGCGCTTGCGCACGCCGAACCGCGCGTTGAGCGCGGCCGCGAAGTGTGCGACCAGCACGTCGATGTCCTCGCGGCGCTCGCGCAGGGGCGGCACCGCGAGCGTGATCGTGCTCAGCCGGTAGTAGAGATCCTGGCGGAACAGGCCCTGCGCCACCATCGACGGCAGGTCGCGGTTGGTCGCCGCGAGCACGCGCACGTCCACGTGGATCTCGCTCGTGCCGCCGACGTGGCGGAACGTCGACGCGTCGAGCACGCGCAGCAGCTTCACCTGCGTCGCCTGGCTGATCTCCCCGATCTCGTCGAGGAACATCGTGCCGCCGTGCGCCACCTCGAACAGCCCCGGCTTGGCGCGATCCGCGCCGGTGAAGGCGCCGCGCTCGTGGCCGAACAGCTCGCTCTGGAGCAGGTTCTCCTGCAGCGCCGCGCACTCCACCACCACGAACGGACGATGGCGGCGCGTGCTGCGCGCGTGGACCAGTTTCGCCACCATCTCCTTGCCCGCGCCGGTCTCGCCCGTAATCAACACCGTCGATTCGCTGGGCGCCACCCGATCGACCAGGTCCAGCAACCGCCGGAAGTCCGGGCTGGCGCCGACGAACGACTGGCTGACGTCGGGGGGCGTCAGGCCGCGCTCGAGCAGGTTCGCGCGGTTGCGAAGCGATTGCCGCTCCATCGCGCGCTCCATGCGCACTTCCAGCTCATCGAGTGGGCACGGCTTGGCGACGTAATCGAATGCGCCCATGCGGATCGACTCGATGGCCGTGTCGATCGACCCGTGCCCCGTCAGCACGATGACGTCGCTCGACGGCGAACGTTCCCGGATGGCCTTGAGCACGTCGAGCCCGCTCATGTCCGGCAGCCGGAGGTCCAGCAGCACGAGCAGCGGCTCGACGTCGCGCACCGCGCGCAGCGCCTCGGCGCCGCACGCCGCCGGCGTGACCGTCCACCCGGCGCGCTCGAGTTCGCCCGCCAGCACCTGCCGGAACGCCGTGTCGTCGTCGACGAGCACGACGGAGGCCTTCGCCTTCATGACGCCGCCTCGACCGCGATGGCGCCGGCAGATGGCGCGACGGGCAGGTCGATGGTGAACGTCGATCCGCCACCGATGACGCTCTGCACGAGGATGTCGCCGCCCCAGGCGCGCACGAAGTTGAGCGACAGAAAGAGGCCGAGCCCGGTGCCGCCGCTTCTCAGGCTGAAGAACGGTTCGAAGATCCGCTGCTGGTGCTCCGGCGCGATGCCGCACCCGTCGTCGCTGACCTGGATCCGCACGCGCGCGTCTTTGTCGACGACGGCGACCTCCACCCGCCCACCGGCCGCGCAGGCCTGGATGGCGTTCAAGAGCAGGTTGATCAACGCCTGCTGCAGCTCCGCTTCGTCGGCGCGCACCCGGACACGAGGCGCCGGGGCGGCCACGTCGACGTGCACGGACCGGGCCCGGGCCGTCGGTTCGACCAGGCGGGCGACCGCGGTGACGGTCTCCTGCACGTCGATGAGATCGGACGGCGTGGCCTGCCCGCGCGACAGGCGCAGGAACTGCTGCGTGACCGCGCGACACCGCAGCACCTGTTCGCGGGCGATCGTCGCGTGCTCCCCGATCCGCGGCCACTCGGGCTGCCCATCGCCGGCGCGCTGGAGATCGCGCAGGATGCCCTCCAGGCACGCCAGGATGGTGCCCAGCGGCGTGTTCAGCTCGTGCGAATAGCCCGACGCCAGCAACCCCAGCGAGGCCAGGCGGTGCGATTCCGCGAGCCGGGCCTCCGCGGTGCGCCGCTCGGAAATGTCGCGCCACACTTCCACCACCTGGACGATGTGGCCCGACGGGCCGCGGATGGGCGACGCGTGCACCTCCTCCCACGCCACGGTGCCGTCCACCGCCAGGCGCTCGCAGATTCGGACCTGGCTCTCACCGCTGCGCAGGCAGCCGAGGGTCGGACAGTCGTCCACCGTGCAGTGCCCGGCCGTCCGGCAGCAGAAGCCGAGCACCTCGCTGCGCGAGCGGCCGGTGCGCGCGAGGAATCCGTCGTTGGCGGCCACCACGTTGCGTTGCTCGTCGAGCACGACGATCCCGTCGTCGATGCTGTTGATGACGGTTTCCAGGCGCTCGCGCTGGTCGCGTACCTCGGTCAGCAGCCCGGTGACCGAATCGGCCATCGTGTTGAATTCGCGCGCGAGCCACGAGATCGTGTCCGACCCGCCAGCCGGCACGCGGCGGTCGAGGTCGCCGCCCGCAATCAGGCGCGCGGTCGTTTCGAAGCGCTGCAGCCGCCGCAGCACCACGACGCGGACCACCAGCGCGATGAGCACGACGAGCAGGAGCGCCAGGCCGCCGCTGCCCGCCACCATCCAGCGCACGTCGCTGTTCAGCTCGGCGCGCATCTCGCCCGTGTCGCGGTCGAAGATCAGGATGCCGTTGATGCGGTGGCTCGGATCGTGGCAGCGATGGCACGCTTCGCGGTTCAGGATCGGCACGACCGTCCGCAGGATCGTGCCGCCGCGCGCCTCGACGACCCGGCTCGACCCGCGCTGCGCCGGCGGATAACGATGACAGGCCTGGCACGTCGGCGATCCGATGCGCAGGTCGGCATCGGCTCCGACCGGCGCGCTCGAAAACCGGACGACGCCGTTGCGATCGAGGAGGACGACATTCGCAACGCTCGCCTGCCGGCCGAAGCTCTCCACCATGCGCGCGATCAGGCTGCGATCGTTCTCCATCATCTGGTGTTCGAGCGCTTCGCGGATGAGCTCGCCCTCGGTGAGGGCGGTGTTGCGCGCGGCCTGCAGCAGCGCGTTGAAGTGGTGCATCGAGTACAGGTACGCACCGGCGCCGGAGGCGGCGGCGACGGCGGCCGTGATCCCGACGGCCAGACCGGCGGTCATGCGGGTGAGACGAGGTTTCATCTTGTGTCGGGAGTGCCGTGCCGAATACTGTCAAACTCGCGCGGGCGCGTCAATGAAATCCGCAGATCGTGCCGAGCCAGCCCATCCGCAGCAGCCGCGCGACGTCTCCGCGGTCGCCGCGCCTGCGGCGACCCGTCCCCTCCTGACGAAACGGCAGCCCTGACCTGACAGCCTGTCAGCAACCGCGCCATCGCGTTCTCGCAAATCGCGATCGGCGGCCGATCCCGGCGCCCCGCCGCTGGTACGAAACCTGCGGAAGGACGGCGCGACGCGCTCTTCCGGGGTGCGCACGGCTGCGGGGCCGAGGATCGCCATCGGGCGAGGACGCCGCTGTGCGCCCCTTTTTTTCGAGCACGTGGACCCCGTCGCACATCGCACGTCGCACATCGCACAGCACGTCGCACGTCGCACTGCACCACGCACTTCGCACCACGCACTTCGCACTGGAGGGAGAGCGCGCATGGAAATGTTCCTGATGGTTGCGACCGTGAGCCTGCTGGGAATGGTCGTCAGCGTCGGTCTGTTCGCCGCGGCGACGCGCGACAACGTTGGCGCGTCGGAGGTCCGCCCGGAACAACCGCTCCCCCTGGCGCCACCCCGGTTCTTCCTCAGCGAGCGGGCGCCCGCGGCCCCGATGCCACGCGTGCCCATCGAGGTGCTCCTGCTTCAGATCGAACGGCACGTGCGGCTCGAGCAGGCGGCGGCCGAGTCGTTCCTCGATGCGCCGACGATGCGATCACTGCACTCGCGTACGACGTCCCCCCTGGTGCACTGATTCTGGTCCCTGGAGCGCACCAAGGACCAGGGACCAGGGACCAGGGACCAAGGACTAACGAGACCGAAGGTCCTTCTGCCCGAGTGGTCGCACGCGGGCGCATCGACGCTTCGTTCCAGCCGGAGGTATACCGATGAGCGATATTCGCCCGGATCTGGTCGCGGGCCTCAGCCTGCATGAGGTGACCGCGCTGATGGACCTCAGCTCGCGCATCAGCCTCGCGAGCGGAGAGGTGCTGTTCGGCATGGGCAGCGAGGCCAGCACGCTGTACCTGGTCGAGCGCGGGCGCATCGCGCTCACGCTGCCAATGCAGGTGTGCGGCCGCGAGGAAGACGTGCTGGTCGAGGAACGCACGCCGGGACAGACCGTCGGCTGGTCTGCCCTGATTCCCCCGTACCGGTTCACGTTGAAGGCGACCGCGCCGCTCGAGACCAACGTGCTCGCGTTCACGCGGTCGTCGCTCCTCGAGTACTTCGGCACGTGTCCCGTGGTCGGTTACATCGTGACGCGAAACGTCGCATCGGTGATCGGCCAGCGCCTCCAGGTCTTCCAGGCCATGTGGCTTCGCGAGATGCAGCGGCTCGTCGAACTGCGCTGCGCCTGACGCGACGGGCGCGGCCCACGACGCGCACGTTCGCAGCCCTGTCAGGTCCCCGCCGGATCAGCTGATACGAGCCACTGGTCTGGATCAGCCGTGAGCGGCGCGTTCAGGCCGTCCTGCGCCCCGAGGGAGTCTCCCGATGAAACGCGTCATCCTGCTTGCCCTGACGCTCGTCGCCTGCTCCGCCGGCGCCGCCCAATCTCCCCAGGGCGCGGTGCCGCAGGCGCGACCGGCGGCCCAGGAACGGCTCGAGGTGCCGCCGCCGCCGTTTTCCGATGGGATCTTTCCCTGTTCGAATTGTCACGCGTCGATGACCGTGAACCGTACGCGGCGGACGCTGACCGACATGCACACCGATATCGTCCTCAAGCACGACGAGGAGCATCGCTGGTGCCTCGACTGCCACGACGCGGAGAACCGCGACGTGCTGCATCTGGCGAGTGGCGAGCGGATCCCGTTCGACGAGTCGTACCGGCTGTGCGGCCAGTGTCACGGGGAGAAGCTGCGCGACTGGAAGGCAGGCGTGCACGGGCGCCGGACCGGGGAGTGGAACGGCCACAAGAAATACCTGTTGTGCGCGAACTGCCACAACCCGCACCAGCCGCGGTTTCAGGCGCTCAAGCCCAAGCCGGCGCCGACGCCGCCCAAGCGACCAGGCTAGCGCGGTCAGATCTTGAACTTGGGCCCTTTTCGCCTCTCGCGCCTCGGGAGGCGGGGGCAGGTCGTGAAAAAGTGGCAATGCAAGACCTGACCCCAGCGTAGAGACGAGGACACGCGAATGGATTCCGACGACCGGGACGCGAACGGAATGACCCGCAGGCAGTTCGCCTCGATGGCCTCGGCGGCGGCCGCCGGGTTCCTGCTCACCGCGTGCGGACCGCGGCGGCTTCGCGAGATGTCGCGCGAGCGCCTGCACAAGGCGATCGCCGATCTCGAGCGCGAGTACTCCGCCAAGTACGGAACGAAGGTGACCGTCTCCGACGCCGGACCGATGCCGGGCGTCCTCTTCGCGTACGCGCTCGACCTGTCGCGCTGCATCGGCTGCCGGCGATGCGTCTACGCGTGCGTCGAGGAGAACAACCAGTCTCGCGATCCCCAGGTCCAGTGGATCCGCGTCCTCCAGATGGACAAGGAGAGCGGCGTCGATTTCTCGCACGCGGATCCGTACTACCAGCCATCCGAGGTCCCTCAGGAGGGGCATTTCTACGTCCCGGTCTCGTGCCAGCAGTGCCGCAATCCGCCGTGCACGAAGACCTGCCCGACCGGCGCCACCTATACCGAGCCCGACGGCATCGTCGTCGTCGACTACGACTGGTGCATCGGGTGCCGCTGCTGCATGGCCGCCTGCCCGTACGGCGCGCGGCACTTCAACTGGGGCGAACCGACGATCCCGAAAGGCGCGCTCAACCCGCACATGCACGTGCTGGGCAACCGCCCGCGTCCGAAGGGCGTCGTCGAGAAGTGCACGTTCTGCATTCAGCGCGCCCGGGCAGGCCGGTATCCCGCGTGCGTCGAGGTGTGCCCGGTCGGTGCGCGAAAATTCGGCAACCTGCTCGACCCCGACAGCGAGATCCGCTACATCATCGAACACAAGCGGGTGCTCGTCCTGAAGGAGGAACTGCAGACGATGCCGAAATTCTTCTACTTCTACGCGACGTGAGGACGCCGTGAACATCGTCCGCCGTTTCACTCGGTTCGTCACCGGAAGCCTGGCCCTCGTCCTGCACGGGCCCGCGACCTATTGGACGTGGGTGCTCTTCCTGGTGGCGCTCATCGTCTCGGGCGCGATGGCCTACGCCCGCCAGGCGACGACCGGGCTCATCGTCACCTCGATGCGCGACCAGGTCAGCTGGGGGTTCTACATCGGGAACTTCACGTTCCTGGTGGGCGTGGCCGCCGCGGCGGTGGTGCTGGTCATCCCGGCCTACGTCTACGACTGGAAGCCGCTGCGCGAGATCGTCATCTACGGGGAACTGCTGGCGGTCAGCGCGATCATCATGTGCATGCTGTTCGTGCTGGTCGACATCGGCCGGCCGGACCGGCTGTGGCACCTGATCCCGCCGCTCGGCACGCTCAATTTTCCGAGCTCGATCCTGGCGTGGGACATGATCGTGCTCAACCTCTACTTCGTCGTGAACCTGGTGGTCGTCACGCACATCCTCTACCGGGCGTTCAACGGCCGGCCCTACGCGAAGCGGCTGGTGGTGCCGCTGGTCCTGCTGTCGATCCCGATGGCGGTGGGCATCCACACCGTGACGGCGTTCCTCTACAACGGGCTCGCGGCGCGGCCCTACTGGAACTCGTCGATCCTCGCGCCGCAGTTCCTCGCGTCCGCCTTCTGCTCGGGCCCCGCGATTCTGCTCATCGTGCTCCAGTTGCTGCGGCGGTTCACCCGGTTCGAGTTGCAGGAGCAGGCCATCTGGAAGATCGCCGAGCTGATGGCCTACGCGATGTTCCTCAACCTCTTCCTGCACGGCGCCGAAGCCTTCAAGGAGTACTACTCGGCGACCGAGCACCTGCTCTACACGCGCTACTGGTACTCGGGCCTCGGCGCGCACCGCACGCTCGTGCCGTACGCGTGGTCCGCGGTCGGGCTGAACATGCTGGCCTTCGGCCTGTTCATCGTGCCGGCGGCGCGGCGCTACTGGGTCACGCTCACGCTCGGCTGCCTGGCCACCTACGCCGGCTGCTACATCGAGAAAGGCATGGGCCTGATCATCCCGGGCCTCACACCGGACACCCTGGGGGAGATCTACGTGTACTTCCCGTCGACCGCGGAATTGCGGGTGGCCGCAGGGGTGTTTGCGCTGGGCTTCCTGGTGTTTACGCTGATGCTGAAGGTGGCCGTGCCGATCACGCTCGGCGAGTTCGTCGGCGACCGCGCGCCTGGCGGCAAAGGAGCCGCGACCGCGCCGTCACGATGACGCCCGGCCTCGGAGGCGCGATCGGGGGGGTGAGGCAGAGGGACGGTTCGTGTGTCCCGAGCGGCTGACCAACGCGCACGCTGGAGCGAGGCGGGCGTGGCGCGCCCGCACCGGCGAGGGGTGCCGGTCAAGCGCGCCGACCGCCGCATCCGGGTGGGTCGGGTTCAGGCAACCGAAAGTTCGGCCGACAGTATCTTCTGGCAGAGCGGGCAGCTGATCACGCGTCCGCGGCGCGGAAGCATCGAGGTGAAGTTCACTTTCGAGCGCAGCAGGCGCACGACCCTCACCACGTCCAGTTCCTCACCGCAATGCGGGCATTTCACGGGGTATTCGAGCTGATACTCGGCCTCGACCTCGCGGCACGGAGCAACAGCTTCCTCCTGCGGTTCGTCCACCCTGGCCTCCTCTCGGCAGTCGTCTCCCTGTCTTGTCGGTCGGAAGGGTGCGCAGGTCCAGCCCGCCCCCTCGGAAATGAGACCGATCTCAGGAAGAGGGGTCAGACCCATCGCGGTTTTGTCAGGATGGGAACTGGCCGAGCGCGACGAGCAGCGCCAGGCGGGCTTGCCGGAGCAGGTCCTCCCCGACCGCGACGGACGTCTCGGCGTCGAGGAGCGCGCGCTGGGCGTCGATGACCTCGATCTCGGTCGCCGCGCCCGCGCGGAACGACACGTTGACGATGTCGAGGACCTGGCGCGCCTGCGCGGCAGCGGCCGTGGCACTGACCAGGCCGCGGTCGGCGCTCTTCACCGATTCGTCCGCGGTCCGGACGTCCGAATTCGCCTGGCGCAGCACCGCCTCATGCTGCAGCTGGCTCTGGCTGAAGAGCGCCCGCCGCTCGGCCCGGACCGCGCTGCGCAAGCCGGCGTCGAAGAGCGGCACGGTGACGGCGATCTGCGCGCGCCAACTGGCGGATGGCTGGAAGATGGTGGCCGGCTGCAGGTACTGCGGCTGGACCAGGCCGGACGCGAATGGCAGCCAGTCCTTCCAGCTGTCCTTCCACACGCGCGCGGCCGCGGCCTCCCGCGCGGCGGCCAACCGCACGTCGCTGCGCACCTCCGGCATCGACGCCTGCAACGATGCGAGCGTCGCCGGCACCTGGAGCACCGGGTCGTCGATCGTGTCCACGGGACTGTCCGCGCCCGTCAGCACACCCAGCGCCTCCTGCGCGCGATAGACGTCGAGGGCGGCCTGCTCCACCAGCGTTTCATCCGCGGAGGCCGATTGCTCGGCGCGCAGTTCGTTCAGCAGGCTGCCCGAGCCCGCCGCCCGCTGCGTGTGCGCCAGGTCGAAGTGCGCCCGCGCCGTATCGCGCGCCCGCACGTTGGCCTCGAACGCGCGGCGCCGCGCGACGATTGCCAGGTAGGCCTGCGCGGTGGCGACCGCGATCTGCCGCCGGACGTCGGCCAAACCGGCCTGCGCGACGTGCACCTCGTCGAGCGCCTGGACCCGTTGCGCCCAGAGAACGGGCGCGAGGATCGGCGCCGACACGCCCAGCGAACCCGTCAGCTGGTTGCGCGGCGTGACCGCCTCGCCGTTGATCACGGCCGTTCCCTGGCTTTGCGTCACCGTCACGACGCTGCCCGTCACCCCGGGCAGGATGGAGGATCTCGCCTGCTGCAGCAGCCCCTCGGCTCGCATGATCTCCGCCGACGCCTGCTGCACCGTCGGGTTGCGCCGGATCGCCTGGTCGACGGCGTCCTTGAACGTCACCCGCGCGGTCGGCACGGGGACCTGTCCGGCCGATGGGGCCGGTTGCTTGGCGGGTGCGACCGCCGCCGTGGCCAGCGCCACCACCCCGGCGACCATCGCCACGAACACTCGGCTACTCATGCGGACCTTCCGCGGCGCCCCCGCCGGCCGGCCCGGTGATGTCGACGCGCGAGGGGAACACCGTTCTCACCAGGACGTACAGCACGGGGATGATCACCAGGTTCAGCAGCGTCGAGACCAGCATGCCGCCCGCCACCGACGTGCCGACCGAGTGGCGCGCGGCGCGGCCCGCCCCCGTCGCGAAGACCAGCGGCATGACGCCCAGGATGAACGCGAACGACGTCATCAGGATGGGCCGCAACCGGATGCGCGCGGCCTCGATGGCCGCCTCCTGGAGGCTCAAGCCGCGGTGCCGCAGCAACTCGGCGAACTCCACGACCAGGATCCCGTTCTTCGCCGCCAGGCCAATCAGCATGACGAGCCCGATCTGACAGTACACGTCGTTGATGAGGCCGCGCAGCCACTGCGCGCCGAGCGCGCCGAGCACGGCGAGCGGCACCGACAGCAGGATGATGAACGGCAGCACCACGCTCTCGTACTGGCCGGCGAGCGTCAGGTACACCAGCACGAGCCCCAGCGCGAAGATGACGAGCCCCTGGCTGCCGGCGTTGATCTCCTCGAGCGACAGGCCCGACCACGCGTAGCTCATGCCCTGCGGCAGAGTGCGCCGCGCCAGGTCCTCCATGGTGGTCAGCGCCTGGCCGGAACTGTAGCCGGGCGCCGATCGGCCATTGATCTCGGACGATCGGAACAGGTTGTAGTGGTTGATCACCTGCGGCGCCGTCGTCTGCGTGATCTTGACGACCGAGTCCAGCCGGACCATGCGGCCGGCGGGCGTCCGCAGGTAGTAGCGGCCAATGTCGCCCGGCTGCATGCGGAACTGCGGGGTGGCCTGCACGTAGACGCGATACGACCGGTCGTTGAAATCGAAGTCGTTGACGTAAATCGATCCCATGTAGGTCTGCAGCGTCGAGGCGATGTCGCTGAAGGGCAGCTTCAGCGCTTCCTGGGACTGGCGGTCCACGGTGACAACCAGTTGCGGGTCGTTCGCGGTGAACCCCGAGAACAGGCCCGTGAGGCCGGGCGTCCGGTTGCCGGCCGCGACGAGCGTGTCGGTGGCGGTCGCCAGGCGATCGATCGTCCCGCCGCCCTGGTCGAGCACCTCGAACTGGAATCCCCCGAACCGGCCGATGCCCTGGACCGACGGCGGGAGGAACGGCAGCACCACGCCGCCGCTGATCGCGGCGAACCGCCCGTAGAGCCGCTGGATGACGTCCATGGCCGAGTGCGCCTCGCCCGGCCGCTCGTCGAACGGCTTCAACCGGACGAACATCGTCGCGCGATTGGATCCGGCGCCGAGGAAGCTGAACCCGTTCACGGTGAAGACCGTGCTGATCTCGGGAATCGAGGCGAGGATCCGCTCGGCCTGCTGCGTGACGTTCGCGGTGTATTCGAGCGACGCCCCGCTCGGCCCCTGTTCGGTGACGTAGAAATAGCCGGCATCTTCGTCGGGCACGAACCCGGTCGGCACGCGGTTGGCGACCCAGTAGGTCAGCACCAGCGCGCCGACGAACACCACGAGCACCAGCGCCCGGACGGCGAGCAGCCGGTGGAGCGTCGCGACGAACAGCCGTGTGCCGCCGTCGATCACGACGTTGACCAGCCGGAAGAACGGGCCCTTCTTGCGCTCGCCGCGCAGCAGCTGGGCCGCGAGCGCCGGCGTCAGCGTGAGCGCGTTGAACGCCGAAATCAGGACCGAGCACGCGATCGTCAACGCGAACTGCTGGTACAGCCGGCCGGTGGTGCCGGGGAAGAGGCCCACGGGCACGAACACCGCGGCCAGGACGAGCGCCGTGGCGATGACCGGGCCGACGACCTCCGCCATCCCTTCGGACGCCGCGGTGCGCGCGCTCGTCCCGTACTCGTGGATGTGCCGCTGCACGTTCTCGACAACGACGATCGCGTCGTCGACGACGAGGCCGGTGGCAAGCGTGATGCCGAACAGCGTCAGCGTGTTGATCGAGAAGTTGAAGGCGCGCACGAACACGAACGTGCCGACCAGCGAGACGGGGATGGTGATGGCCGGAATGACCGTGCTGCGCCAGTCCTGCAGGAAGAGGAACATGACGAGCACGACGAGGCCGATGGCTTCGAGCAGCGTGATCACGACTTCGCGGATCGACTCGGTCACGAGCGTCGTGTTGTCGAAGGCGAGCTCGTATTTCATGCCCGGCGGGAAGGCGCGGGACAGCCGCGCCAGTTCGGCCGTGCTGTCGCGGTACACGGCCAGCGCGTTCGCCGTTGACAGCTGCACGACGGCGAGGCCGATCGCGTCGCGGCCGTTGAAGCGCAGCTGCGAGCTGTAGTTCTCGGCCCCGAGCTCGGCGCGGCCCACGTCCTTCAGGCGCACGAGTTCGCCGTTTGCGCCGGTCTTGAGCACGATGTTGTCGAATTCGGCCGGCTCGGTCATGCGCCCGATCGCGCGCACGCTGATCTGGAACGCCTGCCCCGCCGTGGCCGGCGGCTGCCCCACCTGCCCCGCCGCCACCTGGATGTTCTGGCTGCGCAGCGCGTTGACGACGTCGCTGGCCGCCAGCTGGCGGGCGGCCAGCCGATCCGGATCCAGCCACAGGCGCATGGCGTACCGGCGCTCGCCGAAGATGATGACATCGGCCACGCCAGAAATCCGCTTCAGCGCGTCGCGCAGGAACACGTCCGCGTAGTTGCTGAGGAAGAGCGGGGTGTACTGGCCCTTGTCGGCGTAGATTGCCGCGGCGAACACGAAGCCGCTGGACGACTTCGTCACGCTGATGCCAATCGCCTTCACCTCGTTGGGCAGCTGGCCGAGCGCCTGGTTGACGCGGTTCTGCACGTCGACTGCGGCGAGGTCGGGATCGCGCGTGACGTCGAAGGTGATCGTGATGCTGCTGGTGCCGTCGTTGCCGCTCGTGGAGGTCATGTAGGTCATGCCCTGCACGCCGTTGATCGCCTCTTCGAGCGGGCGCGTGACCGTCGTCTCGACCACGGGCGCACTGGCGCCGATGTACAGGGTGGAGACCGTGACCTGGGGAGGCGCCAGCTGCGGATACTGCGCGATCGGCAGCGAAGGAATGCTGATGGCCCCGGCCAGCACGATGACGACCGCGATGACGCTGGCGAGGATCGGGCGACGGATGAAGACGTCTACGAACATAGTTGCGGTCGGTTACTCAAGTGCGCGGTGCGATGTGCGACGTGCGAGGTGCGGTGCGTCGTGCGACGTGCGGTGCGTTGTGCGAGGTGCGGTGCATCGTGCGACGTGCGAGGTGCGGTGCGTCGTGCGACGTGCGTTGTGCGACGTGCGACGTGCGGTGCCGGGTGCGCAGTGCGCGCGTGGTGCGGAGTGCGTGGCCCTCGGCACCTCGCACGTGGCACGCCGCACCGCACCTCGCACGTTGCACATCGCACGCCGCACCATTGTCACGCCGGCCGGATCGGCGCGCCGTTGGCCAGACGCTGCACGCCCGACACCACCACCTGCTCGTCGGGCTTCAGGCCACTCACGACGCGATAGTCGTTCCCGATGATGTCGCCGACTTCGATCGGCCGCTGCCGCGCCACGAGGCGGCCGCTGTCGCGCTCGGCGACGAAGACGAACGGCTGGCCGTTGATGCGCAGCACCGAGAGCACCGGGACCACGAGACCGCTGGCAGACTTCCAGACGATGCGCACCCGCACGAACTGCAGCGCGCGCAGGGTGCCCCCCCCGGCCAGCCGGCCCTTCACGAGCACCGATTGCGTCTGGTCGTCCACGGTCGGCGAGATGTAGGAGATCGTCGTGTCGCCGACCCGCGCGCCCGTCGCGCCGTCGGACAGCTGGAGCGGCAGCCCGAGCTTCAGATCCCGGCCCCGATCGAGCGGCACCTGCACGTACACCTCGAGATCCTGGTTCCGATCGACGCTGGTCACGACGGTGTCGGTCGTCACGCGCATGCCCACGCGGACGGGCACGTCGCCGACCGTACCCATGGCGGGCGCCCGCACCTCGTAGTACTGCAGGTTGACCTGCTCCTGCTGCACCCGCGCGTTCAGCGACGTGAGCTGCCGCTCGGCCGCGTCGACGTTGGCGCGCGCCTGGTCGAACTCCTGCTGGCTGATCGCGCCCACGGCCAGCAACGTCTTGGCGCGCTCGAACTGCTGGCGCGCATAGGCCGCCATCGCCTCCTGGGCCGACCGCGCCGCGTCCTGGCTCGAGACCGCCGCGCGCTGGGCTCGCGGATCGATCTGCACGAGCGGCGCCCCGGCCTGCACCCGGTCGCCCGACTTCACGTAGATCTGCACGATGTCGCCGGCGACCTGTGGCTTGATGGGCGTGGACGAGAGCGATTGCAGCGAGGCCAGGTAGACCGACGCGTCTTCGATGGGCACCGCGCGGATCGCGGCCAGTTCGACGGGCGAAGGCGGCGGGCCGGAGCGCGCGGCTGGCGGCGTGCCACGAGCGCACCCGCTGAGCGCGATGACCGCGATGGCGAGTGTCCGGCCGACCTTCGCGGTGGTGTTGGAGCAGGACTTCAGTCCTGCTTGTCTGGGGGCCATCGTCCGATTATATGGGAGTCAGCCCGCAGGTGAACAGCCGCCCGAAGACCTCGGGTGCCGACCTGTTGAGTCCGCGCGTGCGCTTCCGGGTGGTTCGCTGGCTCCGGACTCCGGACTGCATTTGATCACTCCGATCGCAGCGCCGCCAGCGGATCCACGCGCGTGGCCCGCCGCGCGGGCACGTAGCTGGCCAGCAAGGCCGCGACCAGCAGCGTGGCCGTCATCGCCGCGAACGTCAGCGGATCGAATACGCCCGTCCCATACAACTGGCTGGCCAGCAGCTGGCTGCTGGCCAGCGCCGCAAAGGTCCCCGCGACCAGGCCGACGACGGTCAGGCGAAGGCCCTGCCGCACGACCAGCCAGAGCACCTCGCGGCGCTGCGCGCCGAGCGCCAGGCGTATGCCGATCTCGGGCGTGCGCAGCGCGACCGAGTAACGGATCACGCCGTAGAGGCCCAGCGCCGCCATTAGACGAGAATCCGGGGCGTTTTGTGTGCAGGGATCTGGCGGCGAAAAGGGCGCCCGCTCAGTCGCGGCGCGCCTTCACGTGCCACGCGCCGTCACTTGTTGACGAACAGCTGGATGTTGGCCAGCGTCGGCGCGAACGCGGGATTGGCACTCCCGTCGGAATTGAGGCCGTCCAGCAGGACGCCGTTGACCACGACCGCGGGCACGGTCAGGATGGAGCCCAGCGTGCCGTTCGGGGCCCGTTGCGTGCCGTCCGGCAGCAGGTAGGTGGCGTTGAGGGCATCCGAGAAAATCTTCACGACGCCGGTCTGCAGCGCGGTGTTCCCGACGCAGGCATCGATGACCGCCTGCGACATGCCGAAGCCCAGCATCAGGTTCCCGACGGCGGCATCGGGATTGGTCGAGTTGGCCCACGTGGCCTGGTTGCGGAAGATCGTGCCCGCCGCGTCGAAGAAGCGGGCGTTGCCCGCGCATCGCGCCAGCAAGGCCGGGTTGACCGAGTCAGTTGACAGGAACAGGTTGCGAAAGACGATCTGCGCCTTGGCGGTGTCGGTGAACTGCGCCTGCAACTGAGGAACGGTCTGCAGGTGGAACGTCGCGGAGGCTGTCTGGCCGAACGAGACGTACTCGATGATCTGGTTCGGGGCCGACGCGTTGCCGATCGTCTTGTCCGACAGCATCTCGGCGAGCGTCGGCAGCGTCGTGACCGTCGAGAGCGTCGGGGTCAGCGGATCGGGCGTGATGCTCCCGCTGCAGGCCGCGGTGCCTCCTACGACGGCCAGTCCGCCAATCAGGAAGAGGGCCGCGCACCGATTCCGTCCGGGATGCAGCATGTCAGGCCTCGTTGGGAGTACCGCTCACCTTGGCCCTGGCTGCCCAGTCGATGCGAGCCACAGGCTGGACGCGTTCCTCAGTGAAACAACGCGACGATCACCGGCAGCGGCTGGTCGCCGACCAACTGCGTGCCATTGACGATGAACGTAGGAACGTACTGATAATTGTACTGCTGAAGTGCGTCCTGTTTCATCCTCAGAATGCCGTCCCGCAGCGTGGTGGACGCCTTGCACGCATCGATCACCGGCTGCGACATCCCGAACTGACGCATGACGCTTTCGAGCGGTTGCGTGTCGCTCGCGCCATACCACGAGCCCTGGCTGGCGAAGATCGCCGCGACCGCGTCGAAGTAGCGGTCCCCGGCGCAGCGCGCCAGCATCGAGGCGGCGAGATCGAGGCTCGTATTGAGGTCCGGGCCCTGGTCGCGGGGGGAATTGACGAACACGAACCGCACCAGGCTTTTGTCGATATAGTCGAGCTTGAGCTGCGGAAAGGTGCTTACATAGAAGTCGGCGCAGTGCGGGCAGGTGAACGACGACAATTCGGTGATGGTGTTGACGGCCGTCGCGCTGCCGAGCGATTTCTCGGCCAGCATCAGGTCCATGCTCGGCAGGACGCTGGGATCGACCGGCGCGGCCGGATTGCCGCCGCAACCGCCAAGCGTCGCGGCCGCAACCAGTAGCGCGAGCAGTGATATCCCGGCCCGCGCCGGCTGGGTGACATTGCGCATAGGTTCCTCCGGGAGAATCGGATCCGGGGCGATCTGCCGTGTCTGCTCTGCAGCGCGTGCAGGAATCGAAAACCGACCCGGTTTCGTCCGGGCGGCGCGATTATATGAGATCTGGCCGCGAACCGGAGTACTCGCGGAAAAGGCGACTGCAGAGGAGATACACGATGGACTGCAAGATCGGCGTCGTCGGCCTGGGCGTCATGGGCGGCAACCTTGCTCTGAACATGGAGCGCCACGGATTCCCGGTGGCCGGGTACGATCTCGATGCGGGGAAGATGCGCGCGTTTCTGGACGGCCCGGCAGCCGGCAGACACATCGTCGGCGTCGACTCGCCCGGCGCGTTGATGGCCGCGCTCGAGAAGCCGCGCCGCGTGCTGATGATGGTCCCGGCCGGCGCGCCGGTCGATGGCGCGATCGCGCACCTCAAGCCGCACATGGAACCGGGCGACATCCTCATCGACGGCGGCAACTCCTGGTTTCTCGACACCGAGCGCCGCAACCGTGAACTGACGGGCGAGCGTTTCAACTTCGTTGGCATGGGCGTGTCGGGCGGCGAGGAGGGCGCGCTGTGGGGCCCGAGCATCATGCCCGGCGGGCAGCGCGAGGCCTACGAGGCGCTCGCGCCAATCCTGCGCGCCATAGCCGCCAAGGCCGACGATGGCCAGCCCTGCGTGGAGTACATGGGACCGGGTGGCGCCGGGCACTACGTGAAGATGGTGCACAACGGGATCGAGTACGCCGACATGCAGCTCATCGCCGAAACGTACGACCTGCTCCGTCGCGGCCTCGGCCTGTCGGCGCCCGAGCTGCACGGTGTCTTCGCCGCGTGGAACACCGGCGGGCGAAAGTCGTATCTGCTCGAGATCACGGCGGCGATCTTCGCGAAGATCGATCCGGACACGGGCCAGCCGCTGGTGGACCTCATCCTGGACGAGGCGGCGCAGAAGGGCACCGGAAAGTGGACCAGCCAGAACGCGCTGGATGTCGGCGCCCCGATACCGACGATCGACGCGGCGGTGGAAAGCCGCATCATCTCGGCGTTGAAGGGGGAGCGCACCGCGGCGAGCGCGGCGCTGGCCGGCCCGCCGGCCACGTACTCGGGCAATCGCCAGCGCCTCATCGACGCCGCCGGCGACGCGCTGCACGCGAGCAAGATCACGGCCTACGCGCAGGGGCTCGCCCTGCTCCGCCTCGCGTCCGACGAGTACAAGTACCAGCTGAAGCCGGGCGAGATCGCCCGCATCTGGCGCGCCGGCTGCATCATCCGCGCGGCGTTGCTCGGCGACATCATGGCCGCGTTCGAGCGCGATCCCAACCTGGTCAACCTGATGCTGGCCCCCGCGTTGCGCGACGCGATCGGGCGGTGCCAGGCGTCGTGGCGGTTCGTCGTTCAGACGGCCGTTGAACTCGGCATCCCGGTGCCCGCCTCGAGCGCGTCGCTCGCCTACTATGATGCCTACCGCAGCGCGCGGTTGCCGGCCAACCTGACGCAGGCCCAGCGGGACTACTTCGGCGCGCACACCTACCGCCGAATCGACAAGCCGGGCGTGTGCCACACCAAGTGGGAATGAGGAGAGGCTGTGGGCGCCGCCGTAGTCAGTCAAGCACCTCGTCGATGAGGCGCTCAATCTCCTCGCGTGCGTCGGCCAGCGGCCGTCCCTCGGCGCGGCAGCGCGCGCGCAGGGCGGCCAGCTTGTCGAGGACGCGGCCGTACTCCGGACCGAATTCGCGCTGGAGTTCCCGGCGCAGCCGGGCGGCGAACGCCGGGCTGGCGCCGCTCGTCGAGATCGCCACCGCGAGCTTCCCGCGCCGGACGACCGCCGGCGCGAAGAAGTCGCAGAGCGCGGGTTCGTCGGCCACGTTCAGCCACACGCCCTCGACGTCAGCCTCTTCGCGTACGGCACGATTGGTCTTCGCCTCGCCCGTCGCGACGTAGGCGAGCCGTGTGCCCCGCAGATCGCCCGCCCGGTAACGGCGCGGCTTCAGGCGCACGCGACCGGCGTTGGCCCATTGCCGAATCCTCCGCGTCACCGTGGGACTGACGACGGTGACGCGAGCGCCCACGCCGACCAGCGCCGCGATCTTCGTCTCGGCCACCTTGCCACCGCCGACGACGACAACCGGGCGATCGTGCAGATCCAGGAAGATCGGATGCTTGAGAGATCGCGCAGTCCGAGGTCCGAGGTCCGAGGTCCGAGGTCCGGCATGCGCTGCTGACTTCGGACTTCGGACTGACTTCGGACTTCGGACTTCGGACTTCGGACTTCGGCTTACCCGCCGTAGCGCAGCGCGCGAAGGCGGGACGACCGTCAGTGCCCTTCCCCGAGCAGCACCGGCTGGTACGCATACAGCGCGGGCGCGCCGCCCGTGTGCACGAACAGCACGTTCTGCCCCTTCACGAAGACGCCCTTTCGGACCAGACCGATCAGGCCGGCCATCGCCTTGCCGGTGTAGACCGGATCGAGCAGGATCCCCTCGACCTGCGCGAGCATCCGCACGGCTTCGACCATCTCGGCGCTCGGCAGCGAGTAGCCCGGTCCGACCCAGTCGCCCAGCGCCGTGATCGCCTCGCGCGGCACGCCGCCGCGAACGCACAGCATCGCCGCCGTCTGTTCGGCCAGCTTGTGCACCATCGGTTCCTGCTCGTCGCGCGTGCGCCGCACGTTGATGCCGGTGAGCGGAATGGCCGAGTTGTTGCCGACCAGCCCGGTGATGAGTCCCGCGTGCGTGCCCGCGCTCCCGCTGGCGCAGACGATGTGATCGAGACGAAGGCCGAGATCGAACGTCTGCGACAGGATTTCCTCGGCGCACGACACGTACCCGAGCGCACCGAGCGGGTTCGATCCGCCGCCGGGGATGATGTAGGCCTTGCCGCCGCGCCGGGCCACGTCGTCCGCCATCTGGTTCATGATCGTCGCGAGGTCGGCCCCAAGGTCCACGACCTTGATCTCCTCGACGCCGAGCAGCCGGTAGAGGAAGTTGTTGCCACTCGCCTGCGGGTTGTAGCTCTTCGCCACGCGCTGCTCGAGCAGCAGGCGGCACTTCATGCCTTCCTTCGCGGCGGCGGCGAGCGTGAGGCGGCAGTGGTTGGACTGCACCGCCCCCACGGTGATGAGCGTGTCGCAGCCCTTCGCCAGGGCATCGGCGACCAGGAACTCGAGCTTGCGCGTCTTGTTGCCGCCCCCGGCCAGGCCGAGCAGGTCGTCGCGCTTGATGTAGATGTCCGGCCCGCCGAGTTGCGCGCTCAGGCGCTCGAGTTTCTCGATCGGGGTGCGGCCTTCGGTGTAGTGGCGCCTGGGAAAACGTGCGAGATGCACGGGACCTCCTTGAAAGACGAAGAAGAAGAAAACGGCCGTGAAACTCCGGGGCGAACCTTACCACACTCGTGCGAGGGGGGACAACGCGCGCGAGCATCGAACGCTTGCCCGATCGGGCTCATGCGTCGTAGTCTTTCTGGTTCGCTCTGGCTCGCGCGAGGGCGCCTCGAAAGGACTCTATGACCAGGCTTGTCGAATGCGTGCCGAACTTCTCGGAAGGGCGCAACCGCGCCACCATCGACGCGATTGCCGAGGCCGTCAGGGGCGTCTCGGACGTGAAGCTGCTCGACGTCGATCCCGGGGCGGACACCAACCGCACCGTGTTCACCTTCGTCGGCACTCCGGAGGCGGTCAGCGAGGCCGCGGTCCGCGCCGCGCGCCGTGCCTACGAGCTCATCGACATGTCGAAACACAGCGGCGCCCACCCGCGCCTCGGCGCCATGGACGTCTGTCCCATCGTCCCGGTGGGCGGCATCACGATGGACGAGTGCGTGCAGGTGGCGCGGGCCCTCGGAGAGCGGATTGGCGCGGAGCTGCAAGTGCCGATCTATTTCTACGAGTACGCCGCGACGTGCGACGCCCGGCGGAGCCTGGCGAACATCCGGACCGGCGAATACGAGGGCCTCGAGCGCAAGCTCCTGGATCCCTCCTGGCAGCCCGACGCCGGCCCGGCGCGTTTCGATCCGCGCTACGGCGCCTCGGTCGTGGGCGCGCGCGAGTTCCTGCTCGCCTACAACGTGAACCTCAACACGCGCGACAAGAAGCTCGCGCACGAAATCGCGCTGAACATCCGCGAGGGCGGCCGCCTCAAGCGCGACGCGCACGGCAACCCGGTCGTCGGCGCGGACGGCAAACAAGTGAAGCAGCCGGGACGGCTGCAGGCGGTCCGCGCGATCGGCTGGTACATCGACCAGTACCGGCAGGCGCAGGTCTCCATCAACCTGCTCAACTACAACGTCTCCCCGCTGCACGTCGTCTTCGAGACCGTGCGCGAGGAAGCGGAAAAACTCGGCTTGATCGTCACGGGGTCGGAGCTGGTCGGCATGACCCCCCTGCAGCCGATGATCGACGCGGGGCGTTTCTACCTGGACAAGCAGGGCAAATCGACGGGCGCGCCCGAGGCGGATCTGATTGAAATGGCCGTCCGATCGCTCGGCCTCGACCAGGTCGCGCCGTTCGAGGCCGACAAGAAGATCATCGAATACCAGTTCCGCGCGCGGGGCCCCCTGGTGTCGATGGCCGTCGATCGCTTCGTGGACGAGGTGTCGAGCGATTCGCCCGCGCCTGGCGGCGGCTCGGTGGCCGCGCTGGCCGGCAGTCTCGCCGCCGGCCTCTCCGCCATGGTCGCCAACCTCACGGTTGGCAAGAAGCAGTACGCGCCCGCGTGGAAGGACCTGTCGGCGCTGGCCGAGCGCGCTCAACAGGTGAAGGCCGCGCTGGTCCGCTCAATAGACGAGGACACCGACGCGTTCAACGGCGTGATGGCCGCCACGCGGCTGCCCAAAGCCACGCCAGACGAGCAGGCCGCGCGCGCGAAGGCGATCGAGGAAGGCTACCAGCAGGCGGCGCGCGTGCCGCTGGCCACGGCGAGGTTGTGCCTGCAGGCGATCGAGCTTGCCGAGGAGGCGGCGCGGAAAGGCAACGTCAATTCGGCGTCCGACGCGGGTGTCGCCGCGCTGATGGGACGCGCGGGTGTCGAGGGCGCGGCGCTCAACGTGCTCATCAACCTCGGGTCGGTGAACGACGAGGCCTTCAAGAAGGACTGCCGCGACACCGTGGACTCGCTCGTCGCCGACGCCTCGCGCCGGTGCGACGAGGTCGTCGCGCACGTCAAGGGGACGTTCAGTAAGGGACAGTAGACAGTAGGCAGCAGGCAGTTGGCAGTTGGCAGTGCGAGTAGGCAATAGACCGTGCGGCACGTCTCCGGGACTGAACCCGCCTCGCGTCCGCTTCTTTGGCCATGCGTTCATCGAGTGCTCCCCGGGCTCTTCAAGCAACTCTGAATGGAGCGCGCCATGAAAGGCGTAATTGCGATCGTGGGTGTGCTAATGATGGTCTCTGCCCAAGACCGGCCGCCGAAGACCGCCCAATCAGTATGGGACCAAGGAGTGGCCGCCAAGGGGGGCCGTGAGGCGCTGCGTGCCGTTCGTACCTTCGTCGTGCGAGAGTCGGCAGTCTACGAGGACGCGCAACCCTATGCGTCGGGGCTGAAGCGGACGGTCGTCTGCCAACCGCCGAACGGGTGGTGGGAATTCGAGGACTACAGGCCGGGACGCTTCGGCTTCAGTGCCCACGTGGCGGACCTCGAAACAGGCGCGGAGTGGTTCTCCCAGGGCGTCAAAGCGACGCTCAGGATGAAGCTCAAAGACAGTATCGTCCCGTATTGGATGAAGGAAGTGCAGCTGGTGTACTTTCTCGAAACGGCCGCGCTACATCCGACGCCGATCAGGCTGGTCGAGGGGAGCGATGCCGACGCAGTCGAGGTCGATGCCGGTGGCCTGCCGGCGGTGGTTCACTTCGATCGCACGACGCATCTGCCTATGCGCATTGAGATGACACGATCGGTCCAGCTGCCTCCCGGACGAGTTACGTCTACGAAGTACTTGTATTCTGTGAGCAGCTATCGCGACGTGTCCGGCTTGAAGCTGCCGAGTCGGATGAGGATAGACTCGTCGTCGCCCCGTGACGTCGACTTCCAAGTGAACGTCGACATCGACCCGGCTCTGTTTCGGACGCCACCGACGAACGTGACATCGCCGGACGCGTGGCGCAAGTTCCTGCGGGACTTGCCGCCAAACCGGTAGCCGTGGGCCGCGGCCGCGTCCCTTCGTCACTCTACGGACTACGGACTACCGACTACCGACTACCGTCTGCCAACCGCCGACCGCCAACTAATCGAAGCTCCGGGCGCCGCTCCCGAACCCGTGTGCGGCCCGCTTGAAGAGCCAGCGGATGACGCGCGCGTCGTTGTAGCAATACCCCAGGTTGTGATTCAACGTCGAAAAGCAGTTGCGTTGACACACGGGCTTCATCTCGTTGAGTTGCGCCCGCTCGAAGCGGGGCTCACCCACGGTCCCCCAATCGTGCGTCGCGGTGTACATGGGAAAACAGGGCGCCAGCGTCCCGTCGGTGCGGACGATGAGCGAGTTCTGGCCCGCCCGGCAGTTCCACGGCTCCAGCCTGCCCCGCATGAAGGCCTTCATGTCGTTCAGCCGCGCCACGGAATTCACCATCTGGTAACCCGCGCGGTTCCGCTCGATCAGCCAGTCCACGACCTCGTCCACCCGCGGCCAGTCCTGCTCCGTGATGTAGGTGCTGTTCTCGTCGAGGTGCCGGAACTGCGGCTGCTCCATCATCGGGGATTCGTTGATGTGGTAGTCGGTCGCGATGCGATCGCCGCGCGCGATCTCGGTCAACTGCTTCACGTCCTCGAGATTCGTCCTGCAGATGTTGATGTTGAAGAACACCATGTAGCCGTACCGGTACTGCTTCCGGATCAGGTGCTCGTAGTTCGCGCGAATGGGCGCCAGCGCCTTGGGAAGTCCCGGTTTCTCCTCGACGACGTCCACAGCCAGGTTGACCACGGCGACGCCGGCATCGGCCAGCCGATCGATGACGTCGGGCTTCATCAGGCGGCCGTTGGTGGGCACGTAGATCCAGAACCCCTTCTTCGCCGCGTAGTAGACCACCTTGTGCACGAACGCCGGCCTGAGCAGCACCTCGCCGCCCATCAACGCGAGCAGTCGGCACCCGGTGTCGTGCAGCCAGTCGATCGCCCGCCTGGCGGTGTCTTCCGTCATCCCCTTCACGCGGTTGTCGAACGACCAGCAGTAGTGACAGTCGATGTTGCACTTGAACTCGGTGAACAGGTATGGGATGAGCGGGTGGAAGTCGCCGGGCAGGACGCGCGATTTCACGTACGGGAAGAGCCAGCTGCGTGTCGCCTTGACGAGCAGCGGCGCCGGCCAGCGGCGTTTCCCCGGCGACCCGTACGGCTCGACGGTGGATCGGTAGTTCGCGTCGAGTAGAGCAGGCCGCGACGGGTAGACCGGCTCAGGAAGTGTCAGCACGTCACGTGAAGGCAGCTCGGCAGGTGTGGATGCGGAGGGAGCGGGCCGTTTGAGAGCCTGGCGCAGGCCGGCGTCGAGACGCAGTGGGGCCATCGGAACATCGCCCGCGCCCTGCTTCTGAACTCCGTTCATGGAGCCTCCGAAGAAGAGCCTCTGACGTGATTGTCAGACCCGTCTTTACTCTACGCCAACCGAGCGGCCGGTGCTACCGAGCGCAACGGTGCGCGCGTGGTATCGGTGTCGACGCGTCACTGGCATCGATATCGAAAGGGAGTAACATGAAGCAATTGTGGCCGGACGCAGTCGAATCACGTCATCCACGACCCCGGCCGTAGCGCTGTGGCAAGCGTCAAAAGATCATGGGCTTCGTTGCCGTTGCGATCGCGTTGCTGATACTGCAGGCCGCACCCGGCCCGGGCAGCCCGGCCGGCGGACGCCCGTCGGATGGTCGTCGGCAACAGACGCCGGCGGCGGCGAAGCCGGCGCCGCCCGCGCAACCCGCGCCGCACACCTCCTCGGACGACGATCTCTTCTCGATCGACCACATCCGCAAGGAACTCGAGCAGCAGCCGACGCTCACCTTCACGATGCCCGATCCGAACGCGCCCCGATACCACGTGGACATCCAGGGCAGCCGCTTCGAGCTGCTGGACCTGCAGAAACGGCTCGCCGCCGCCCTGCCGAAGTCGTCGGTGCCGGGGCCGCTCGGCGGCAGCGACTACTACGAGATGATGCGGCTCAATACGCCGTCGCAGTACTGGGGATCGGCGCCGTTCACCAATGGCGACCTGCTGAAGATCTCGGCGCTCACAGGCGCGTACGGGCTGGCGGGCGTGCTCGTCAAGAAGGGCCTCGAGGCGCGCCGGAACGCGGCGCAGGCGCAGGAGCACGATCAGATCCAGCAGGAGCTCGAGGCGATCGCGGCGCACAACGCGCGCGTGGCCGCCGGCCTGGCGGACCCGGACCCCCCGAACGCGAAGAAGAAGGCGGACGAGAAGAAGCAGGACAAGAAGAAGAAAAAGGACGACGAGAAGAAGATCGACGGGGGCAGATGACCGCCCCTATTTTCGCTCCCGCCTGACCGCTTCCAGCGTCGCGCGTGCTCGATCGGCGGCCTGCACGGCCTGGTCGGCCGCACGGCGTGCACGCTCCGCCGCACTCTCGCGCGCCGGCACGCGCCGTTCGGCCTGCTCGACCCGGCGCTGCGCCTCGTCCCACGCGGATTTCGCCCGCTCCGTCTCCGCCTGCGCCGCCTGGACCTCGGCCCGCGCCTGCTCCAGGGCCGCAACCGCGCGGTGGGCCTCGGCGCGTTTCTCGTTCAGCGCGCGTTCCGCGTCGGCAACCGCCCGCCTCGCATTCGCGATCGCCTCGAACGACACCACCTTCGGCGCGGATGTGCGCTGACGCCGCGGCTCTTCGGGTTCCGCCTTCCCCGCGCGGGCCGCCCGGCGCTCGATGCCGGCAAACACCTCGAAGCCGGGCGGCTCCAGGTCCTCGACCAGCCGCCCCGGGACGGTGCCGGGCGGCGTGCCTCCGTGCGCGGCGAGCGCATCGAGATTGCTGGCCAGGCGCAGGCGCATCGCGGGCGTGGCCGGGTGGCCGGCCTGCTGCAGCAGCTCCAGCGTGCGGTCGAGGGCGGCCACGAGCGCCACGTCGCGCTCCCGGCCCGCGTTCCGCAGGTCGGCCGCGCGGCCCTGGAGGGCCGTTGCCTGGACGCGGCGCAGCTGCTGCCCCGCCTTCATCAACGCGTCGAACGCCGGCCGCGCTTGCCAGTACAACTGGTTGACGGCCCACGCAAAGATGCTCGGCTTGGCCAGCGAGTGCAGGCGCAACGCCGCCTCGCCATTGCCCTGCGCCCGCACCCGCGAGCCGAGTTCGTTGCGCGCCTGGACGAACTCGTCGAGCGGTCGCTGGTACAGCCGGTCGATCTCGATCTCGACGTCGGAGCGTGTGGTGGCGGCCATGGTGCGCTCAGGACAGCATACGCAAAGCAGCGGCTGCAAAGAAGAGATCGATCGCGCAGGCGCCATCTCCCGGCAGTGGTAGTATATGCGTCAACGTCCGGGCCCCGGGCGGAGGCTTCATGCCGAAACTGACCACGCACACCAACCTGTCGTCGCCCGACGATCGCCGGCCGGGACCCAAGCCGGAGGATGTCGTCCCGCGCTGCCGGCCCTGCCCGCGCTGCTACGTGCCGCTCGTGCTGGAGCGGCAGTATCGATCGCACGGGTTGTCCGGAGCCGAATCGGCGCACGAAACCTACATCTGCCCGGCCTGCGACGCGCGGTTCCAGCACAACCCCGCCGACGGACGCTTCCGGGAGCTGACCTGATCCACGTGGCCGGAGTCACCAGGACCGCGGAGGCCGGAAGGCCGCGCCCACATCGCTGGCGCCGCCGCCTGCTCGTCGCCAGCGGCGTCCTCCTCGTCCTCGCCGCGATCGGCCTGTATGCGGCCTCGGTCCTGATCGTCCGATCCGTCTTCACCCACCGCGTCGACAAGCACCGGACAACGCCGGCAGCCATGGGCATGCCGAGCGAAACCATCGCCGTCTCGAGCGCCGACGGGATCGCGCTGAAAGCCTGGTGGGTACCCTCGCAACGATCGGCGAGCCGGGGCATCATCATCGTCCTGCATGGCATGGACGGTCTCGACGCCTCGTCGATGCTCGGGCACGCCAGGTTCCTGCGCGAGGCGGGATACGACGCCATCGCGCTCGACATGCGCGCGCATGGCCGCAGCGCCGGGACGCGCATCGGCCTGGCATTCGAGGAGCCGGCCGACGTCGCCGCGGTGCTCGACTGGATCAAGGCGCAACCCCGGCTGGCGCATCTCCCGGTCGCGCTCGTCGGCATCTCGATGGGTGGCGCAACCGCGATCAGGACGGCCGCGGCCCGGCCGGACGTGAAGGCCGTCATCAGCGCCGGCTCGTTCGCCTCGGTCGACCGGATGCTGGCCCAGTTCATGCGCGGCATGAACATACCAGCCGTCGCGGTCACCGCGTGGGAGCCGTGCATGCGGCTGGCCCTGCTCACCGAGTATCACGTCTGGCCGTCGCGGGCGTCGCCGCTCGCGGACATCTCGCGGATGAACGGACGGCCGATCCTGATTGTTCACGGCGGGAGCGACGACCAGATTCCGGTGGCGCACGCCGGCCTGCTCGCGGGCGCGAGCAACGGCCGGACGAGCGTGTGGATTGTGAAGGGGGCCGGCCACATCGTGTTCGAAGGCGACGCGACGGGCCCCGAGAGTGCGGAGTACAGAACCCGCGTGCTGGCGTTTCTGGAGCAGGCCCTGGTGCCGTCGGCCGCACACGAATCAATAGTTAACCGTTAACCGTTAACCGTTGACCGTTGACCGTTGACCGTTGACCGTCGCGCGACGGTTGACTGTCAACTGTTGACTGTCGACTGCCAACCGCTACAGCACCCGCCGCTCCAGGACCGAGTAGTACCGGAACCGTGCCGGCATGTGCGATCCCACCGACGCGAGAACGATCACCGCCAGCAGGATGGGCAATCGCACCGACCACGCAAGGGGGATGACGACCAGCAGGACGAGCTTGGCGACCACCATCAGGCCGCGTCCCTGGAACAGCCATCGGTAGGTCAGCGAAAATGCCTCGAGGAAGACGAGCGCAGCCCCGGTGATGATGGCGAGCCACAGGACCGGGAGCAGCTGACCGCGCGGCACGTCGAACGCGTGGCCGCCAACGAGCACGGAAATTGCCGCGATGTGCGCGGTCCGGGCCGAGATGTTCCAGGCGCGCGCGTACGGAAGTGACCGTGCGCAGGACGCGGGCGCCTCGGGTAACCGCCGGCCGCCAGTGGTCGTCATTCCCTGTCCCTACTCCCTACGGTCTACTCCCTCACTCTTGTCCAAATTAGCCCCAGGCATCGGGGCCCGTTCCAGGACGTCACGGCGTCAGCACAGATTCGCGCCTCCCTCGCAGTCGGACGAGGCTGTTCCCGCTGCGGCCCGAATCGACAGGCCGGAAAAACAGCTCGGCGGCACATGCGACCGCTGGCCGCCAGGCTCGCGGTCGCCAGTGCCGCCGAGCCGTTTTGGGCGGGGTCCCCGACG
>PMZR01000102.1 GCA_003170135.1 Acidobacteriota bacterium | reverse complement strand
GGGGGTGGGACCGCGCCAGCGACGCGTGCCGACGGTCCCTTCTCGCGTCGAACGATGCCCCCGGGGTCTTCTCCACGACCGGATACGCGCGAATGACTTGCGGCAGTGTCGCAGCAACAATTTCCGAAAGGCATTCGGACTAGACCGAGGCCACCGTCGACAGCCAGTCCGCCTCGCCACTTTCGACGATCGCAATCAGCGCGTCGACCAGGTCCGCGCTGCGCCATCCAAGATCGACCTCGCGCCTGAGGAGGCTGAAGGCATGGTCGGCGTCGAACGCCGGTTTGTAGGGCCGCGCATAGACGAGCGCGTCGAACACGTCGGCGACGCCGACGATCTGCGCGAGCAGCGGAATGGCGTCGCCCGCGAGGCCGTCGGGATACCCGCTGCCGTCGAGCCGCTCGTGGTGATGGCGAACCATCGGCCTCAGCGCGGACAGGCCCGGCACCTGCGCGCACAGCAGGTCGCCGATGACGGGGTGGTACTTGACGGCGGCGAATTCCTCGGCGGTCAAGCGGCCGCACTTGAACAGCACCTGCGGCGGCAGCGCGGTCTTGCCGACATCGTGCAGCAGGCTGCCCGTGCGAAGACGTTGAAGGTCGCCGTCCGCCAGGCCGATATGACGACCTACCGCCGTCGCAAACACCGCAAGGCGACGCGCGTGACGCCGGATTTCATCGATGCTGGCGCGCTCGAACGATGACACGCGTGCGCGCTGGGGCGCCGGCGGTTGGTGCGCGTTCGGCGGCATCGAGCGCCGCCGCTCCGCCGGCTGCGCGAACACCGCCGTCATCGCGCGCTGCTGGTCGGTCATCCACGGCTGACAGTCCATTCCCACGTTCCTTGAAGGGCACGGCGGTCCGGGCGTCGTGACAGATCGGCGCCGCCCGGGCGGACTGCTCCGGTCGCACCCGTGCGGCAAAGTTCGGCGTGGCAGATGATTTCAACGTGAAGGACGCGGGAGCCCGGCATTACCGAGGTCCGCCCGCCAACGCCGCGTTGGCTGGCAAGACGCGGTCCAGCCGGCGGAAGCCCGACTTTTCGGGCGGCAATCGCGGATTCGGCGGGGATCGAGAGCTGAACTGTCGCTGAAGCCGACTCGACCGTTTGTAATATTTGCACGATCGCGTTCCAGAGCGGCTGAAAGCCATGCAAGATCAGCCGTCAGCCGTTCAGGTCGAGAGCTCAGCCGTCCAGCATCCGCCGCCGTGCAGCCTTCTGCGGCATGGCCATGCATCGATTGCGAACCCGAGCGTTTGCCCGGCTGCGCACCGTGATGCTCTGCCGCGCCACGTCCTCGAGTGACGCCACGTCCTCGAGTCGGGTCACTCCTCGCGACGCGGCGTCTCATGTCCACTCATCCCTCCTGCAGATTCGCGCCCGCCCGCTGGTTTCAAACATGCATCCGGCGGTGACACGACCCACCGGGGTGTCACGTCGTTTCTTGCGCGCAGCAAAGCCCCCGCATGTCCCCCGGCGCCGCGAGCGCACGTGGCACGACACGATCGGCCCGTTGGATTATGGACAACCTGCGCCCCACCCAATGGGAGGAATGATGCCGACTGGTGTCCTGACACCACCAATCCCCGATCTGCTGCAGCGCATCCGCGGCGAATACCTCGAGATGCCCGGGTTGCGCCTGACCGCGGAACAAGCCCGCCGCCTGTGGTCCCTGGATCTCGGAACGTGCCGGTCGCTGCTCGACGCGCTGGTCGACGCGCGATTCCTCAGCCGCAGCGGCGACGGCAAGTACTTCCGCATGTCGTACACGTAACGCTGGTCGCGTGGACACGAGATGGCAACCCGCCGCGGCGGCGTGGGTTGCGCCCCGCGGCAGATGCCGAGGTGCTTCGCGGGCGGCATCATCGGTGTCATCTTTTCCGCGCCCCATGCCCCCCGGAAGATCCGGCTGGACGGCAGCATGTGCAGCCGCGTGCCGCGTCAACCCGCCCCAACCGGGGCAGGCCGGTGCCGCACGCGATCTCGACCCGGCCGGCTGAGTGGCTTGTGCATTGCTAGTGGCCCGTATCAGCTGATTCGGTAGCACCGCGCCGGCCGTGCGAACCCGCAACCGCGGGACGCGACAGAGGAGCGCCCCGCTGCGGATTCAGGCGATACCGTCCACTACATTCCCGTTGCAAGGATTGCGGAGGAGACGAGATGGCGAAGAGTCCACGCGGGGGAGATAACCGCGGCCGCCGGGCGGCCGATCGGAAGCGAGCAGCCGCGGCGGAAACGGTCGCGCCCGAATCGGCGCCGGCCTCGGCCGACGACCGCAGCGTCGCGCCCGTCGTGCCGACTCCAGTGCGACAGGGGCGGGTGGCCACTCCGGAGCAGGTCGCCAGGCGGGCCTACGAACTCTACAGGACGCGTGGCGGCACCGACGGCTATGACATCGAGGATTGGCTGCAGGCCGAGCGCGAGTTGAACGGCAAGTGACCGGGGGACCCATGGCGCGCGCCATCTGGAAGGGATTCAGGCCTGCGGCTGCGCGCGCACGAGCAGCAGCGGCACGTCGATGTTGTGCCGGACGTGGTTGACGGTGCTCCCGTGAATCACGTCGGCCACGCCCTTGTGCCCATGCGTGGCCATCGCGACCAGGTCCACGGCTTCCTCGCGAATCAGCTTCACGAGTTCCTTGGCCGGGTCGCCGGTCATCAGCCGTGCGTCGACGGTGAACCCCTCGGCCTGCAGATCACGGCACAGCTTCTCGAGGTACTCGCGATCGGCGACCATCTCCTCCGAGTCGCGCAGCTGCAAGTCGTCGTAATGGCGGGCCGCCCAGCCGTCCGCGACGTGCACGAGCAGGAGCGACGCGCCGGTCAGCCGCGCCAGCCGATCGACGTGGCCGAGGATCGCGCGATCGGCCGGCGAGTTCTCGATCGCCACCAGGATTCGTTTGTACATTGCCTGCCCCCGAATACGGCATCCCGCGCCGTTATCCCACCACGAGATCCCAGAGCAACCACGCGTTGAGCAGCGCGATTGCCACGCCGGTTGGCCAGGCAATCGCCTTCATCCACCACGGGTTCACGAACCGGCCCATCACTTGTCGATCGCTGGTGAAGCGGATCAGCGGAAACACTGCGAACGGCAGCTGCAGGCTGAGGATCACCTGGCTGAAGATCAGCAACTGTCCCGAGCCCCGCTCGCCGTAGAACACGATGACGACAAACGCCGGGATGATGGCCAGCAGCCGGGTCCCCAGCCGCCGCAGCCACGGGCGGACGCGCAGCTCGAGAAACCCCTCCATCACGATCTGGCCCGCGAGGGTCCCGGTGAGCGTGGCGTTCTGACCCGAGAAGAGCAGCGCGAGCGCGAACACGGTGCTCGCGAGCGAGGTGCCGAGCAGCCGCGCCAGCAGCTTGTACGCGTCCGAGATGTCGGCGGTGTGATCGTAGCCGGTACCGTGGAAGGTGGCCGCCGCCACGACGAGAATGGCGGCGTTGATGAAGAGCGCCGACATCAGGGCGACCACCGTGTCCAGCGTGCCGAACCGGATCGCCTCGCCGCGGCTCGCGTCGGTGTCCGTGTACTTTCGCGTCTGCACGATCGACGAGTGCAGGTAGAGGTTGTGCGGCATCACCGTCGCGCCCAGGATGCCGACGGCCAGGTAGAGCATCTCCTGGTTGCGGAACAGCTCGGTGGTCGGCACGAGGCCCGCGATCAGGCCCGCCAGCTGCGGCGGCGCGAGCACGAGTTCGATGGCGAAGCAGCCGGCGATGCCGGCAATCAGCAGGACGACCAGCGCCTCGACGTAGCGGAACCGGTGCTGCTGCAGGTAGAGCACGATGAGCACGTCGAGCGACGTCAGGACGACGCCGAGCGTCAGCGGCAGGCCGAAGAGCAGGTTGAGCGCGATGGCCGAGCCGATCACCTCCGCGAGATCCGTCGCCGCGATCGCCACCTCGGCGAGAATCCACAACGCGACGGCGGTCGGCTTCGAATACCTGTCGCGGCATGCCTGCGCGAGATCGCGGCCGGAGGCGACGCCCAGGCGCGCCGCCAGCGTCTGCAGCAGGATGGCCATGAAGTTGGACAGCACGACCATCACGAGCAGGCTATAGCCGAACCGCGCGCCGCCGGCGATGTCGGTCGCCCAGTTGCCGGGGTCCATGTAGCCGACGGCCACCAGGTAGCCCGGCCCGGCGAAGGCGAACATCTTGCGCCAGAACCCCGCGCCCACCGGAATGGCGACCGTGCCGTGGACATCGGGAAGGCTGACCGTGTGGGCCCGCACGTGCGAGACGAGCCGCACGTCGTCTGCGTCGCGAGGATTGCCCATTCCCTCTACTCTACAGCGGTTCCGGCGGCCCTGGCACGCAGGCGTTTCAGGGCTCGCGGGCGACGTCAATCGCGCGGGAACTGACGCGGGCCACGGCGCGCGGTGACGCTACCGCGCCTCTCCCACCGGCTCCCATTCGCCGCGGCCGACCAGGGGCGACTCGTCGTAGTTGAGCAGAAGGTCGAGCGGGTCGTCGAAGATCGCCAGGGCGCCGGCCAGATCCTGTTCCGACCATCCGCCGCCGCACCGGAACGCGATCGTGCCGACACCCGCGCGTGAGGCGGCTTCGATGTCGTAGGGCGTGTCGCCGATCATCAGCGCGCGATCGGCCGGCTGACCCGACCGGGCCAGTGCCGCGCGCACGATGTCAGGTTCCGGCTTCGAGCGCTGCGCATCATCACTGGAGGCGGTCTCGTCCACCAAGTCGCGGATCTGCGCGATCTCGAGCAGGCGGCCGAGGATGTCGTCGCTCGCGGAACTGGCGACGACCAGCGTGACGGCGTCTTCGCGCATCCGCAGCGCGAGCGCGCGCGTGCCCGGGAACGCAACAACGTGGAGCAGGTAACGCGCTTTGAAGATCTCCAGGCGCCGCGCGATCATTTCCCGGCCGGCTTCGCTGTCGGCGCTGATGCCGATGAGCACGGGCAGCATCTGGTCGGCGCCCGTGCCAATCATGCGTCTCACCTGCTCGTAGGAAGCCTGGCGTCCTCCTTCGGCGAGCATGTCGAGCCAGGACCGCGTGTGCGCGTCGGTGCTGTCGACCAGGGTGCCATCGACATCGAGGATGACGGCTTTGGGAGGCTGGTGGTTGGGCACGCTGTCGGCGGTGCCAACATCGTGCCGCGACCGCCACCCCGTCCGGTGCCGCGGCGTACAAATGTCAATCTCAGCGGCGACGTATTCCGGTTGCTTCGCTGCCGCGCGCGGTGCCCGGCCGTAAGGGCCGCTCGAGGTCGCCGGCACTGCCGCCCTCGCTTCCGATCTCGGACGTGAAGTGCCGGTCCTCCCCTGAGGCTTTAGTGTCTACGAGGTCGTCGTCGACGTCTTCGTCTTCGGTGTCAATCTCTTCGACGTCTTCGACCTCTGCGCCATTGTCTTCGCTGATGTCGCGCACCTCATCGTCGATGAGGTCGCTCGGGTCTTCGTTACGCGGCCGGCGATCGCGCTTTTCTGCCATGGATGGGTCCTCCCCGGGTTGCGCATGCAGCAAGTGAGGTACCACGCCGCAAACGGACCGCGCGAGGCCTCGGGGCGGCGAAGACGCCTGTGCTATCATCGAGCTCTTCGCGTGCGCCCGTAGCTCAGTTGGATAGAGCGTCGGNNCCGCAGGTCGCCCGTTCGAGTCGGGCCGGGCGCACCATTTCTTGAATGGCGGGGACCCCTGCACCCCGCCAAGCTCGTCGCTCGCGGGGGCCCCTTCGCCCCGCTCCGCTCCTCGCGCTCGCGCTCCGCTCCCTTGGCACTCTTCCGCGCGAGCTGCGGCGTGATGTCGCGACGCTCGCCACGCCGCTTCCCATCTCGCCATTCGGCTGTGCTACCGTGATCACTGGGCGTCCTGTCGGTGACCGCTGCCGCAGGTTCCGGCCTTCAGGCCGGGACGACAATCGGAGGTGTCCGGTGATCAGTGCGCGCAATCAGCTCGAAGGGACCATCAAGTCGGTGAAGCTCGGGACGGTGATGGCGGAAGTGGTCGCGCAGGTCGGCCAGTTCGAGATCGTGTCTGCCATCACGCGGACGTCGGCGGAGACGATGAAGCTCGCGGTGGGTGATCGCGTCCGGATCGTGATCAAGGCGACCGAGGTCATGGTGGCCAAGGACTGACGTGTGGTCGTTGGTTGTTCGTTGTTGGTTGTTCGTCTTCGTCCAACCAACCACCAACGACCATGTGGTAGACTTTCGGTTGACGCGCCCGTAGCTCAGCTGGATAGAGCGTCGGCCTCCGGAGCCGAAGGCCACAGGTTCGAATCCTGTCGGGCGCACCAACCTTCGCTCACGCTTGCCGACTTCGTGAGCTTCGGTTGGCAAGCCAACGCGAAGGTTCAGGCCCCAGACGCTCCGAAGCAAGGCGAGGACACGCGCCCGTCCCGCAGCCTTGCGAAGGAGGGTCGGGCGCACCAACCTTTCCCAATCGCTAGGAAAACCACCGACTAGGGCATTCGTCCCAGTCCTTCCCTGCCCGTCGGACCCCGTCAATTCTCGCGTGGCAGACCGCGTGGCAGGTCGTTCGCGTGGCAGGTCGCGTGGCAAGCGGCCGCAAGCGAGCCGGCGTGCGATCCACCAGCGGATCGGCGCGTGGTCCGGTCTGTCGAACCTCGCCTGTTCCGTCTAGCGGCGATCTTCTGCCTGGCCCCACGTCCGTCAGCGCCACCATCAGTGCGTGTGCCGTTTCCTCATGGCCGCGAAGCTGACGGACGGGCTGGCGCATCCTGCGTGGGCCTAGGAGCGTGTCCGAGTAATAGGGCGCGACGGTCATCGGTGGAGCAGAGGCCTTCATTTCAGTCTCATTTTGGACTCGTATCGAGCAACCGGGACCGTGTTCTACCCCCTCCGGTGGAGCGCGGACGACGAGATGAGCATCGCGTGGTGATTACTCGGACACGCTCCTAGCGTCCCCCGGAAGATCAACCAGTGATGTCCGCCGAATCGCGGCGGCTCGCCTTTCCGCTCGGACGCACCGACGCTCACGTTCGGACAGGCTGACGACAACGTGGCCATCCGCAGAAGCAGTTCCTCGTGCTTCTTCTTCGCCATGGCACGATTGTCGGTCCGACCGGTTCGGGTCGCCACGCTTTCCTTGTTGAGCACGGCCGCAATCGCGCGGGTCCCGGCCGCCGCCCGCCCCGTGGCGTGCGCGCCAACTGGAGACGGCTTCAGTGCCCTGGGGTTCACCAGGGCGCAGCTTCAACGATGACGGTCTGCGCGGCGTCAACTACTTTTGCCGGTCGGCAGATCTAATTGTCGCTGCGCAGCCGACCGCCGGATTGTCCGCGCGCGCCATTTCACCCAGCGTGTCGCCCCGGCGTTCGAGGCGGCTCCACTTGGTCGTGTTCTTGATGTCGAACAGGTGCGCCGGCTCCTGGAAGACCCCGCCTTGCAGCAGTGAGCGGGCGCGCACCCAAACCACAACACATCTGTTGCATTACACAACACATTCGTTGTATGCTGCTTGCGATGACGAGCGCCGAGTTCAAACGTTGGCTGCAGGGACAAGGCTGCACGTTCGAACCCGGCAAGGGTGGGCATCTGATCGTCCGGCGCGACGACAAGATGTCGGTCCTGCCGATGCACGGCAAGCAGAAGGAGCTCGGCACAGGACTCGTCAACGCGGTCAAACGAGATCTGGGGCTGAAGTAGCCAGGCCGAGGGAAGGAGATATCGATGTGGGCCTACCCCCTCACGATCGAACCGGACGATAACGGCACGCTGCTCGTGTCGTTTGTGGATATTCCAGAAGCGCACACGTTCGCCGATGACGAGGATGAAATCACCGCGCGCGCCACAGACTGCGTCTTGACGGCGCTTGAAGGGTACATGAAGGACCGGCGCCCGATTCCCGCGCCGTCGCGCGAACTCACAGGGCGAGCGGTGGTATTGCCGTCGCTGGCAGTCGCAAAGGTCGAGCTGTATGAAGCGATGCGGAACGCCGGCGTGCGCAAGGCAGAACTCGCGCGACGCTTGCGATGGCACATGCCCCAGGTCGATCGCTTGCTGAGTCTCCGCCACGGTTCTCGCCTCGAGCATCTCGAGGCTGCGTTGACGGCCATGGACCACCACCTCGAGATGCGCGTTGTGCGGGGAGCCGGTCGTAACGCTGGCGTACCGGGTCCCATGCCGCGACGCGTCGCGGTTCGCCGCCGGCCCGTGGCCGCAGCGGGTACAACAAGGAAGACAGCAAGGACAAGATAAGCCCGAGCGGCGAAGGATCACGTGTTCACCACAAGCCACAGCGGCCTCGCGGTTGGACTTGGTCCTCGACCGCGAAGCCGCTTGATTTGGCCGTCACCTGGTTCTCAATGAACGTTCCGAGTTCGTTCTGACGGCGTCGCCTCAGACTGATCCGCCACGGAAGGCGGCTGGCCGACCTTCGGATCGCTGAGTGCGTCGAACACTCTTCCGTTCTCCAGGACTGCGGTTGCCTTCGAGAGCTCAGCCAACGTGTGATGGATGTAGCGTTCGGTCGTAACGACTGACGCGTGGCCCAACAGGTATTGGATCACGGCCGCCCCCAGGCGTGAATGGCGATGGTGCCGGAGCAATGCCGGTTGCGCCAGCTCCGGTTCTCGATGTTCTTCCCGGCGTGGATGATCGCCCAGGCCCATGGCTGATGCACGGTCAACCCTCGCATCTTGGCGCCTCTTAGAGTGCCCGCCTGCGGCTTTGACGAGCGCAGATCGCATCGATCATCGGCTCCTGCACCTTTGGCCAGGCGGCCTCGCCGGCCGACAGGCCCCGTCGGGGGCCGTAGTCGTCGCGTCCCCGCCGCGTTGTGTTCCATCTGCCGCTCTCGTTCGTCGGTGCCGGCCCAGATGAGGCCTGTCCGCGTCGCCCTGACGCCCGATGACCTCTCTTGACCCGATTTGGCACTACTTGCGGGCTTGCGCTTGTGCGCGGTTGTGCCATCGTGACACCTGACATCGCCACGTTGTGGTTCAGGATTCACGGAGGGCTCATGGTACCGACCGTCATCGCCGCCTTGCTCGCCGTCGTATCCGCCGTTCGCCCGTCCGGTCCGGTTCCCATCTCCAAGGCGCCGGCATCACGTCATGTGCTCGTCATCGAGCTACGTCTCGTGGTCGAGGACGGCTCGCCGGTCACCGTGCGCGTGCGCGAGGGCGATCCGGCCAGCGTCACCCCGGCCGGGAAGCCGAAGATCTCGCTCACGCCGACGCTCGTCGAATCCGGTGTGGTTCAGCTGACGGTGGCCGTGGAGGGACAGGGGACGACGGACTCCGTACGGCTCGAGCAGGGCGTGTCGGTCAAGGTCGAAGCGCCTGTGCCACTCCAGGTTGAGTTTGTGCGGGCAACCACCGCGGACGCCGTCATCAAGGATCCGCAGGGCCCCTGCACGGAGTGCTGCGTGCTGTGCGAGGGAAAGCTGTGGTGTGCGTGCCTGGTGCAGACCGCGTGCGGCGACTGTTGCTGCCCGGACACGTGCCCCTGTTCTCCCGGGATTCGGGAACGCGCCACAGTCCGGCCAGTTCGCTGAGGTTACCGGCGCCCTTCCACCACCCACTCGACTTGGAGGTTGACCGGCCGAAGCATGCGGACCTTCGTGTTCGGTTTGAGGTACAGGCCTCCACCAGCGGGCTCCGTGGCGGATCCGTCGCCTTCCCCGATATTCACGACTAGCCCATCACCGAACCGGCGGGCGCACACGGCAGCCGATGATACCCCTGGCGTCTCGACCCGTGCGCAACCGCCGTCGCGCACGCCCAGCCTCGACACCGAGCCACCAACAGTCAGTTCGAGCAGGACGAGGGCGGGCCGACCCGACGCGGAAACCGCGGGCTGCGTGTGAGCGGCACCCGCGCCCGTGCCGGGTCCCGCTCCCTCACGTCGCGACACATACCAGGCGGTGGCAGACAGCGCGGCGAGGGCGCCTGCGGCTGCAAGGGCGAAGGCAAACCGGCGCACGCGGGCACGCGACGACGCCGGGGCCGCCGCGCCCGGCTCGAATGAGGCGACCTCGCTCGTACTAGCGTCCTGCTGGCTCCCGGTTGTCGCGTCGCCGCTGGCCGCTTCGGCAAGCCAGGCCTGGATCTCCTCGTGCCTCGCAAAGACAGCATCCCGCGAGGCCCCATGGACTCTGTGAACCGGCAGGCCGCGAGTGGTCTCCCACCGCTTGGCGGTTCGCTCCGAGACGTCCAAGTGACTCGCGATTTCCTTCCACCCGCGAATCTGACCCTCCGTCGGTCCCATCGTAGCANNGGGGGGGGGGGGGGGGGGGCGACAGCGTGCAAGTCTAGCAGTTTGGCAGTCAGGTGGGCAACCTCGCGTATCGGCAACTGCGGATCTCAGTGAGCGGGCATCGTTCAGTTCGACCGATGTCCCTATTTGGCCCCACTTGGCCCCTGTTGTCACTTGAAAGGCAGGCATACCTTCCGCACAATCGAACTGCCCTCAACGAGTCCCTCCGCAGATCCGAGAATGCCATCTCGCGCAACTCGCGTAAGCCGGAGGCCGATCATGCGCACCAAGTTCGTTGTCGCCGTCGTCGCCGTATCGATCCCCGCAGCGTTCTTCATTGGCACTGCGAGCGGTTGGCGCCCTGCCGAGCCCGCGAGCACGCAGAGTGTCGCACGGGTCGTGAGCAACAGCCCGAGCGACGTTCTTGCCACTGTAGCCGGCAAGTCCATCATGGCAGACGAAGTGGACGGCCGGCTCGGCAACCTCCTGCTTCGCCAGCGCGTGGATGAATACAAACAGCGCCGCGAGGTGCTCAGGGACTTGATCTCGAACCGGCTGCTCGAATCCGAGGCGGAGCGGCGTCACACGACTGTCAAAGATCTCCTTCAAGCGGAGGTCGAGCAGAAGATTCGCCCGGTGAGCGACGAGGAAGCGAACGCTGTCTACGAAAGCGCCGCCGGTCGTTTCGGCAATGCGCCGTCAACTGACGCGCTGCGGTCGATCAGCGAGAGCATGAGACGGAATGGTTTGTGACTTGCTATGCCCACCTTGCCAACTTCGAGTGGGACGCGTGCCAGGGGGGATATCGAAACGTCGAATGTTACGATTATTTTCTTGCGAGCGATCAGCCAGAAGGGTCGTGCTCTGATACGTACTTTTACGTGCAACAGAATTGGCTTGGCTGCTGAACGCCTGTCCCGTGCCAGGCCGAGGCGTCCGGCGCTGCAGACTGGTTCGCGTTCTTGAACGGAGGCCACGTGCGAAGGGCCATCCTGCGATGCGCGGTCCTTGCGACTGCGGTCGGGGCGATACTGATGTGGGGATGTGGCAGATCCCCCACCAGCCCAACGCCGTCGACTCAGTCCACTCAGTCGATTCATGAGCCCCCCACACTCAAAATTGTTGCGCCTCAGGCGATTCTCATCCCCGGTGAATCCGCCCAACTGCGGGCGATGAGGTACGACGACGTGGGAGAGTCCGACCGAACGTCGGCGGCAACCTGGTCATCCTCTGACGTGTCGGTCGTTACTCTGTCATCGGCGGGTCTG
>PMZR01000098.1 GCA_003170135.1 Acidobacteriota bacterium | reverse complement strand
GGATTACCCGGCCGACAACGCCTCGAGCGCGTTCCGATCGAGCAGCAGGAAGCCGTCCTTCTCGGTGACGACGATGTTCTGCTTGCCCCACCGGCTCATGATGCGGATGCACGTCTCGATCGTGGTGCCCGACAGATCGGCGATCTCCTGCCGCGAGAGGGCCATCGGGATGAACACGCCGTCGCGCTCGGCGCGGCCGATCTCGCCAGCCATCTTGAGGAACAACCGCGCGACACGCGGTTCCACGCGGCCGCCGGTCAGGTCTGCGAGGCGATTGGTGAGCTCGACGAGGCGTTGCGTGAGGCCGACGAGCAGGCCGCGAACGAGCGACGGGTACTGTTCGAGCAGTGCAAAGAACGATTCCCTGGGCACCTGGATGCAGGTCGTGTCCTCGAGGGCGACGGCCGAGGCGGGATACGATCGTCCTTCGTAGGCCGCGACCGCGCCCAGCGGGTCGCCCGGCCCGAAGATCTCCAGAATCACGTCCTTGCCGGCCGGTGTCATCTTGCACACCTTCACGCGGCCCCGCGCGATGACGAGCAGGTCGTCTGACGGGTCACCTTCCGCGAAGATTCGGTCACCGCGCTTGAACGGGACTGCCCGCGACACGGCGGCAAGGCGGCGCGCATCGTCGGGACTCACGCGGTGGAACAGGGCCGTCGAACGCAGCAGGTCCTGGAGATCGTCGGGCACGGGGCCGATCATATCGCGTCCCGGGCTCTAGCCCCGCTTTAGCCCCATTGCCTTCAGGAAATTCGCTGACGNNGACGTCGTTCCAAGGCAACATCAACAGCCTGACGGCGGGAACCCACGTTGACCGCGACCCGCGGACGACGCGGCGACCGCAGCCGGAGCGGCCGCGCCCTCGCCGAGCCGGCTCCGCCGTCGGGGAACACGTCCTCGCGTTGCTCGCTTTCCGGCGACGCGCGCCGACTGTCCCTTCTCGCGTCGCAAGATGCCCTCGGTGTCTTCTCCACGACCGGATACGCGCGCATGACTGGCGGCAGTGCCGGAGCAATAATTCCGAAAGGCATTGGCTTTAGCCCGGGACTCGCACGGCAGATGGTCAGGAAGGCGCGCGTCCAAGGATGAGGTGGTCACGGTCGGCCGGAGGCCCCTAGCCTCGACGCGTGCGGAATCGATGTCAACGGCGTCATAATACGTGCGCCCGGGCTGTGGTCCGGGCCACTTTCAATCGGCATCGAGGACTGGTATGTCGCTCAATCCCTGCGAACTCGAGATCGATCTGTTCTGCCGCGGCATGCGCATCCCGGAGGCGGTGTCGCTCGACGGCGCCCGCGGGATCACGCGCACGCGCGCCGGCCTGGGTGACGGCCTCGAAGTCGTGATCCCGACCGGGTCGTGGTTGAAGAAGCAGATCTGGGTGAACGTGCCCGTCGAAGAACAGTTCGCCCGGCAGTCACCCTACGCGCTCACCGGGTCGCCGCAATCTGGCTACCGGATTCACGACGAGTCGAGCGACGCGTGGTATCCGATCGAGATTCCGCGCCAGCCGGCGTGGTATTCGCGGCAGACCTCGCGGGGCATCCCGATGAACCGCGTCGGCGTTCTCCAGGGCACCTACCTCGGCATCTACGTGAACATGGTGTGCACGTTCTGGAACTACGACCCGCCGCTCAATTGCCGATTCTGCACGACGGGCGAGAACGTGGGCGAGCACGAAGTGGCCGACAAGGCGGTGTCGGACGTGATCGAAACGTGCCTGGCGGCGAAAGAGGAGTCCGGCATCACGTTCGTGCATCTCAACGCGGGGTTCCAGGGCACGCGGGGCATCCAGTTCGCCGAGCCCTACATCGCGGCGATCAAGCAGCAGGTCGGCGCGCTCGTGGGCGCGCAGCTGGCACCGGAGAAGGATTTCTCCAAGTACGATCGGCTGGTCGATCTGGGCGTCGATCACCTCTCGTTCTGCGTCGAGTTCCTCAATCCCGACTGGTTCGCGCGCATCTGCCCCGGCAAGGCGAAGATGCTCGGCCAGCAGGTGTTCATGGATTCGATCGCCTACTGCGTGAAGAAGCTGGGACGCGGCGCCGTGTCGGGCGAGATCATCGCCGGCGTGGAACCGATCGAAGACACGCTGCGGGGCATCGACACGATCGCGGCGATGGGCGCCTTTCCGACGGTCTGCATCTTCCGGCCGACCGTCGGCGCCGACATGGAGCAGTGGCCCTCGCCGCGCTACGAGGACATGCGCCTGGTCATGCACCATCTCTACGAGGCGTGCCGCCGGAACTGGATTCCGATTGGTGCCGCGCCCAACATCGAGGTCAGCATCGTCGTCAACCCGGACGACACGCCGTTCCTGTCGCCGCGCACGCCAGGCTTCTACATGTACGAGGCGTACCGCCGCCTGGCCCGTGTGGCGGCCCGGCCCATCTTCGCCAGGCGCCAACGACTGCGTCCGCGACGGGAACCCGGCGAGGTCGGCGAGATCCCGCCAAACGGCGCCTCCGACGCCGGCCGGCCCGGCTCCGTTTCCGCTTGAAAACACGGGCGCTTTTCGGCACAGCTCCAGCGTGGCATCCCGCTTGCGTTCTCTCACCCTGTTCGTCGGGTTCGCCGCTCATACTTGGTCACGGGCAGATGGGGGCCTGCACGCGGTTGGGATGAGCGGCGGGCCGGACTCGATGCCGGTTGCCCGATTCCGTTCGGCGTGTGGGGATCGCATGTTCCCCGATCCGGTCATCTCACGCGACGACAGCCAAGTCGTTCCGCAAGACCAGCGAGCACCGCGTGACGGCCCTCGCGAGGCGGCCGAGAGCGCCGGCGGTTGCCGGTTCGCAAAACGGGGAGGCGGTATGATCGATCGAGAAAAGGTCCTCGCGGTCCTGCGCAAGCGCTTTCCTGGCGCCACGCAGGATCAGTTCGCGGCCGCGGCCAACGCGATCGTCGGGCTGGACGATGAATGGGAGGACGTGACGTCGCGCGAGCCGGAGTTCGGCTATCACTTCTCGATTCAGTGCGGCGAGATCTGCTACCTGGCCGAGCAGGTGCAGATGGGCACGCAGTTCCGGGTGTTCAAGAAGCGCTTCGAGTCTGTCTGACGCCGGCCGCGAGCCGGTCCTGCCGACGATTTTCTCCGAACGATTCCCTCTTGCAATTCCGCGGGTCGCGCCGTATATTCTCGGTGTCCACCCGTAGTCAATCAGTCACGTCGCGGGTTGCGCCGGCTTTCCGGCATCGCTGCCGCATGCCGGTCCGGTAAGCGCGCGCACCCACACGCAAGCGCCCGGAATTGGCCGGAATCCGGGCTGCGGCTTCGATGGCACCGCGTTTGCGACTACGGCAGGGCAAGCAGTTTTCCTGATGATCTACAGTCGTATGAGCGCGAAGTTCTGTCCGCCCGGTGGGGTCGCGCGTAAGTATCCTCTACGGGCCTACCGCGATCGGTCAGCCCATGAAACGGCCGGTCGTGTCGATCCGCATTCTTGTTTCCCGCCAGACCCTTAACCACAGGGCGGCCACGCCGGGCGGCGGACGTTCGCGCAGCTCATAACGGTAAGACCAACAGGTCCTCGACGAGGTCGAGGGCCTGTTGCCGTACAGGGGAAGGAACGAGTATGAACACCGAGCGCATGCCGTGGACCTGTCGATGGAGCGAGTATCGACCGGCCACCCCCGCGCCGATGTGGGTGAACGAGTGGCTGGCGCAATGGGCCTGCCTGGCCGACGAGGCCCGCCCGGTTTCCGACCGCACTCAATGCGAGCGGTGCCGGCGGTGGGAACCGCGTCACGGGTGGACGGAAGCCGATTGCGACGGGCGACCGCGCGGATGAAGGTCGCTTTGCGCATTCTCGCCACGCTGTTGCTCGCCGCGTTGTCATCGGTTCCGCTCGCCGCGCAATCCGCGGCGCCAAGGGCGCCCAGGCCGAAGGCGGGCGCCGCCGCGGCGGCGCCGCAACGTCATGCGAACGACGACTGCCTGGCCTGCCACGGTGACGGCGCCGCCGGCCCGGCCGTCGCGCCGGGCGTGTTTGCCGGTTCCATCCACGGACAGTCGGGGATTGGGTGCGTCGACTGCCACACGGACGTGGCGGTGGCGGACCTGCCGCACCCGGAGAAACTCGCGCGGGTGAACTGCGCGGCGTGCCATGAAGCGCCCGCGGCGCAGTACGAGCAGAGCGTGCACGCCGAGGCGCGCCGGGCCGCGCCGCAGACCAGCGTCGCGGCGTCGTGCCGGGACTGTCACGGCACCCACGACATCCGGCCCGCCGCCGATCCGGAATCGCGGACCTACCACCTGAACCTGCCCGGCACGTGCGGCGCCTGCCACGGCAACGCGGACATCATCAAGCGCGGCGGCATCAAGATCGGCAACGTCGTGCAGATGTTCCAGGACAGCATCCACGGGCGCGCGCTCGCCAAGGGCGGCCTGATGGTGGCGCCCGCCTGCACCGATTGCCACGGCTCGCACGACGTGCGCCGCAAGACCGACGCCGGCAGCCGCATCTTCCGCACCAGCATCCCGGCCACGTGCGGGAAATGTCACGAAGGCGTCCAGCACCGCTACGAGGACGGGATTCACGGCAAGGCGATGCGCGACGGGAACACGTTCGCGCCCGTCTGCAGCACCTGTCACACCGCGCACCAGATCCAGCGCGTGGAGTCGGACAGCTGGCACCTGCAGGTGCTGCGGGAGTGCGGCCGCTGCCACGCCGAGTCGATCAGGACCTATCGCGACACGTTCCATGGCCAGGTGACCGCGCTCGGCTTCGTCCGGACCGCGGCGTGCGCCGATTGCCACGGCGCGCACGAGATCTTCCCGAAGGGCGATCCGCGCTCGACCATCTCGCCGGGGCGGATCGTCGCCACCTGCAGCCGGTGCCATGCGGGGGCGACGGCGCAGTTCGCGCGCTACGACCCGCACGCCGACAAGTCCAACAAGGCGCGCAACCCGGCGCTCTATTACGCCGCGCGGTTCATGAGTTCGCTGCTCATCTTCGTGTTCGCGTTCTTCGGCGTCCACACGAGCCTCTGGTTCGCGCGATCGGTCCGCGCGAAGAAGGGCCCGGGCAAGCCCGCGGTCCCCAAGCCGGCGCCCGAGCCGGATGCGACGGCGGAGAAGAACGATGAGTAGCGGCCACCCGACGCCCGAGAGCCGGCTGCAGTATCTGCGATTCGATCGCTACCACCGGATCCTGCACGGCCTGTTGATGGTCAGCTTCCTCGGCCTGGCGCTCACGGGCCTGCCGCTGCTGTTCAGCGAGGCGCCGTGGGCCGGCACGCTGGCGCGCGTGTTCGGCGGCTTTCACGCCGCCGGCCTCGTGCACCGCACGCTGGCGGTCCTGCTCATCAGCGTCTTCTGCGCGCACGTGTTCCGCCTGCTGCACCGGCTCTTCGTGAAGAAGGAGCTGTACATCCTCTGGGGGCCCGCCTCGATGACGCCGCAACCGCGCGACGTCGTCGAGATGCTCGCCCACCTGCGCTGGTTCCTCGGCCTCGGCCCGCACCCACGCTTCGATCACTTTACCTACTGGGAGAAGTTCGACTACTGGGCGGTCTTCTGGGGGATGGGCATCATCGGCTTCTCGGGGCTGATGCTGTGGTTCCCGATGTTCTTCTCGCGCCTGCTGCCCGGGTACTTCTTCAATTTGGCGATGCTGGTGCACGGCGAAGAGGCGCTGCTCGCGGTCGGCTTCATCTTCACGATTCACTTCTTCAACAGCCACCTCCGGCCCGAGAAGTTTCCGATGGACACGGTGATCTTCACCGGCCGCGTGTCCGACGAGGAACTGCGCGCGGAGCGGCCCGATGAATTCGAGCGCCTGCAGCGCGAGCACGCGCTCGGCCGGCTCCGCGTGGAGCCGCCCAAGCCGTGGGTGCTGCCGCTCGGGCGCACGATCGGCACGGTGGCCGTGGCGGTGGGCCTGACGCTGGTCGTCCTGATCCTCTACGCCTTTCTGTCCTGATGCCGACGCTCCCGACATCCCCGATTGCCGCGCGCGGGTGACGGCAGGTTGATGTACACTCCCCAGGATTTGTCCGCCCGCGCGCGCTCGTCCTCGTCGAGATCCCGAGGCGGGCCATCCAGGCGAGCGCGCCGGGAACTCACACGAGGCCGCCTATGCCCGCCAAACCGATCGTCGCGGTGTTCCGCCATCCCCTCTCGCTCTTCGGCATGTGGCTGAGCGCCGTCAGCGCGCTCCTGTTCCTCATCTTCTTCTTCGCCGATCTGTTCAGCCTCTTCTCGAACCCGTACCTCGGCATCGTCTTCTTCCTCGTGCTGCCCGGCATCTTCGTCTTCGGCCTGCTGCTCATGCCGCTCGGCGTGTACCGGCGACGCCGGCGCGAGCGGCTCGGACGGCCCCTGGCGCAGTGGCCGCGGATCGACCTGAACGAACCGTGGCAGCGCACCGTCGCCTTCTTCGTGTTCGCCGCCACCGCCGTGAACATCGTCGTGCTGTCGCTCGCCGCCTATCGCGGCATCGAGTACATGGACTCGGTCGGCTTCTGCGGCCAGGTCTGCCACAGCGTCATGCACCCGGAGTTCACCGCCTACCAGAACGGGCCGCACGCGCGCGTGGCCTGCGTGCAGTGCCACATCGGTCCCGGCGCGCCGTGGTTCGTGCGCTCGAAGCTGTCCGGCACGCGCCAGGTGTTCGCGGTCGTGCTCAACACCTATCCGCGGCCGATCCCGTCGCCGGTCACGAACCTGCGACCCGCGCGCGAAACGTGCGAGGAGTGCCACTGGCCGGAGAAGTTCACCGGCGACAAGATCGTCACGTTCCACGACGTGGCCGACGACGAGGCCAACACCGAGACGACGACGACGATGCGTGTGCACGTGGGCGGCGGAAGCGAGAAGTACGGCACCGCCACGGGCATCCACTGGCACATGGCGCCGTCGACGCGGATCCGGTACTGGACCACCGATCCGAAACGCCAGACGATCGCGAAGGTGACCGTGGAGGGACCGCACGGCCAGACGCGGGAGTACCGCGCGCCGGGCGTCAGCGACGCGCAACTATCCGGCGTCGCCCCGCGCCAGATGGATTGCATGGACTGCCACAACCGCCCGAGCCATCCGTTCACGGCCACCGCCGAAGCGGCGGTGGACGAGGCCATCGGTCTCGAACGCGTCGACAAGGGGCTGCCGTTCATCAGGCGCCAGATGGTTGCCGCGCTGAAGCAGAAGTACCAGACCCAGGACGCGGCGGCCGAGGCGATCGCGCGCAGCCTGCGCGAGTTCTACCGCGGCCAGTACGCGCAGCAGTACCAGGGCTTCGAGCCGAAGCTGAACGAGGCGATCGGCATCGCGCAGAACCTGTACCGGCGTAACGTCTTCCCGACGATGAACGTGTCGTGGGGGACCTACGCGAACAACATCGGGCACACGGATTTCCCCGGCTGCTTCCGGTGCCACGACGAGAACCACTCGACCAAGGACGGCAAGACCATCCCGCAGGATTGCGAACTGTGTCACCAGATGCTGGAAGGCGCGCGGTAGGAGTCGTTGGTTGTTGGTTGTTGGTTGTTGGTTGTTGGTTGTTGGTCGGGGTCGTTAGTCGTTGGTCGTCTGCCGGGAGCGAGGGCAGCGAGTCGAAGGCGCGGTCGGGAAGTTGGGCCAGACGCTGAGGTTGGGCCCGCTCCTCGCTCGGGCACCGGGCGCCCTCGGTTCAGACGTTGTCATGGCGGGTATTTCCCACGCTCGCGTTCCAAGTCCAAATCGCGGTGCGGCTTCTGCCGGGCATCTGCCGAATTGTCAGCAGTGCCGGAACCATGGCGGCACCGCCGAAAATCCGGTAGGAACACCTCGGATCTCCAATAATCCGTGCGAACTGTTGAAAATTGCAGCTAGCCCAGCGCTGTAATTTCCTCGCGATCTTTCGCTTGTGCAGAATTTCACAACGTCAGCCTGGTCACCCGCACCCCGGGCACCCGGCTTGCAGCCCGCTCCGACGGCGTTGCGTCTTCCGAAAGGCCGACGCTTTCCAGTTCATTTCGAGACCCCGTGAACACGGTCGCCCCTGGTCGCGGACAGATACACCCGCGGAGTGCGTCCCGGCAGCAGCGGTTTTCTCGCATTCGTTCGCAGGTCTTGCGTTAGCAGCGTTTCTTCATGGAGGGACGGAATGGGTAAGAAGCTCTCTTTACTGCTGGCCCCGTTGACCGGGCTGGTCCTGTTGGTGGGCGTGGCGCCGGTGTCGGCGGCACAGCCCCAGGCAGCACCCCAGTCGGGGGCGGCGGTGTGCGTTGACTGCCACACGGATACGGTCAACGCGTTCAAGGGAACGCCGCACGCCGAAAGCGCGAAAGGCTGCGAGGGGTGTCACGGCGACAGCAAGGCGCACGTGGCGGCCGGGGGCGGCAAGGGCACGATGAGGAACTTCAAGGCCCTGTCGGCCGCCGATGCCTCGGCCGTCTGCCTGACGTGTCACGACAAGGGCGCACAGAAGCACTGGGCCGGTTCGATGCACGATGGCCGCAACGTGTCCTGCATCACCTGCCACGACCCGCATCCGCAGGGCTCGGTCCCCAAGGCGCTGCTGGCCAAGCCCCAGTTCGAGCTGTGCACCGGCTGCCATCTGCAGAAGAAGGCGGCCCTGATGCGCTCCAGCCACATGCCGCTGCGCGAAGGCAAGATGACCTGCACGAGCTGCCACAATCCGCACGGCACGCCGTATCCGCGGATGCTGCTGCAGGTGTCCGTCAATCAGAACTGTTACTCGTGCCATGCCGAGAAGCGCGGGCCGTTCCTCTGGGAACATGCCCCGGTTCGCGAGAACTGCATGAACTGCCATGACGCGCACGGCACGATCAACGACTTCCTGCTCAAGGTCAAACAGCCGATCCTCTGCATCCAGTGCCACAACGGATTCGCCAGTGGCGGCATGGGCAATGCGCACGCGTCGCGCGACCGCTATGCCCTCAACCAGAGCTGCATGAACTGCCACCCGATGATTCACGGCTCCATGCATCCACGTGGCAACACGTTCAAGCGCTAGGGCAGAGGAGACGAATCATGAACAGAATGAACAGAACTCATCTTCTCTTTGCCCTCGCGATCATCTTCTCCCTGGTGGCCCTTCCCGTTCGCGCGCAGGACGTCAAGGAACCCCAGATCACCGGCGGCGCCACGGTCGGCGCCCAGGGCGGCTCGGGAATCAACGACTCCTCGAAGCTGCAGCAGTACGAGACCGTCCCGACGGGCGTCAGCCTCTTCGACGTGAACTTCGCCTGGAAGAACGCCTCGAACTACTTCATGAAGTTCGACGGCACCAAGCTCGGGCTCGACGACCAGTACGCGGCCTTCGAGAGCGGGAAGAAGGGGACCTGGACCCTCCACCTGTCCTTGAACCAGAATCCCCGCTGGTTCTCGAACAAGGCCGAGACGCTCTACAACGAGTCGTCGCCCGGCGTGTTCAACCTCTCGGACGGTATGCGCACGGCCCTGCAGCGGATCTGGTCGCCCGCGAAGGCCGAAACGGCGGCGCCGGCCAACTCCAGCGACAACCGCTTCTGGTCGGTCCGCGACTACATGAACGGCGCCGAGCCCGTCGACCTGCGCTACATTCGCAAGACCGGCGACGTGGGCATCGATCTCACGCCGTTCGACAACTGGACCTTCAAGGGGTCTTATCAGCGCGAAACCCGCAACGGCAGCCAGCCGGTGGATTTCACGGCCGGCCCCGGCATCGACGAAGTGGCGAACCCGATCAGCTACACGACCCAGGACACGCGGGCGGAAGTCGAATACGCCAAGAACCGGTTGGTCGTCAACGGCGTGTTCACCTACAGTCAGTTCACCAATGACGTGCCGTTCACCACGGTGGACAACCCGGTCCGGCTCAACAACACCGACTTCTTCTGGACCGCGCCGGTGACCAACACGACCGCCAACGCGACGGCGCGGCTGTGGAATGCTCCGGACAACAAGGCCATCAGCTTCGACCTGACGGGCGTCTATCGGTTGCCGATGCACAGCAATCTCACGCTGACGGCGTCGCGCATGCAGATGAAGGTGGACTACACGCTCATCCCCCAGGCCACCAACCCGAACCTCAACCTGGCCACCACGGATCCGAACTTCGGCAAGTTCACCCTCACGCCCGAGTACGCCACCGTCAACCCGCGGCTCAACCAGACGCTGCTGATGGCGAACTTCACCGCCAATCCGATTCCGAAGTTCGGCTACAGCGTGTTCTATCGCAGCTTCGACGTGAAAGACGCGACGCTGGCGCCCTACACGTTCCACAGCCAGGTCAACAGCGACGGCGGCGCCAGCTACAGTGCCACCGGCATCACGAGCGCCGAGGATGCCCGAGGGTATGGCACCGGCCAGTTCAAGGCTGAGGGCCACTTCACGCCCGTCCGCGGTCTGAGGATCGGCGTGAATGCCGGCCACCTGAAGTCGACCTACGAGGACCGCAGCTTCCTGGACGTGGGGGACAACACGGTCGGCGTGACCGCGGACGTCACCGGCAGCTGGGCCAGTGTCCACGGCAGCTACACCGGCCTGTGGCGCACTCCCGGCGCGGCAAGCCCCGATGAAGCGGCCGAAGGCGCGACGGGCGGTCCGCTCGACATCAATGCGGAAATGAAGGACGTCGCCAAGCAGAACTCCAAGCTTTACAGCGCCGTGCTGACCTTGACGCCTGTCGACAAGGCCGCGTTGAGCTTCTCCGTCCAGGGAATGGACAGCGACTTCCCGGACACGTCCATCGGCCTCAGCAAGAGCACGATGAGGAACTACGGTGTCGACCTGGTCTACGCCTTCACCGACAAGTTCAGCCTGAACGGCGGGTACATCTACGAGACGTACCACATGGACTCCAACCTCTGGTACGGCGCCAACGGGAACACCGTGACCCCCGTCGCCACGAACACCGCGGACCAGTACTTCAACAATATCGTCGACCGGGTCGACACCTATACCGCCGGCCTCCGGTGGAACCTGGTGCCGAAGCGCCTCGACATCGGGTCGGACTATGACTATTCGAAGGGTCGGAGCGACTCGGCCTTCACGATCGTTCCCGGCGGCCAGGCCGGCGGCGACATGTTGTTCCCGACGTCGGCATCGACCAATTTCCCGGTCATGGGTCCGTACCTGAACTATCCGCAGGTCTTCAACGCCACGACGATCTGGAAGACCTGGGTCAACGTCCACGTGCAGAAGAACGTGACGCTCAGCCTCCTCTACTGGCGGCAGAAGTTCGACCAGGCCGACTGGGCCTATGACGGCCTGTCGCCCTACATGCTGCCGGGTGCGAGCCTGTATGCGACCACGCCGGGCGCCGTGGCCAGCATCTACCCGCAGCTCGATTCCGGCGCGAACCGGGCGCTGTTCCTCGGCGCGACGGTACCGAACTACAACGCCAACATCGTCCGCGCCAGTCTCAGCTATCGGTTCTAGCTGCTTGCATCTGCCGGCAGGCGTGAAGGAGAGGCCCCGCGGGGGCCTCTCCTTGGACGCTTCCTTCCACTTTTCTCACCTCCCGCATAACCCACCGAGCGCGACAATTCGCGGGCCGCGCCCGTCGCGTGCGGCGCGGCGTGACGCGCGCGTGATCGAGCCGAGCTGGCCTCGAACCTCCGAATAATCAACGTCTTGCCGTTTACATCCGCGTCCGCACGCGGGTTGTGGCGTGGTGCGTGCGCGACGGCGGCGCAGCACGGGTGCGAAACCTGTCACGGCCCTGGCAAGGCGCACGTCGATGGCGGCGGCGACAAGACGAAGATCAAGACGTTCACCGGCATGGCGGCCGCCGAGATCGACGAACAACCGGGCGGATTCGCCCTACACCTTTGCCGTCGGCTCGTCACTGGCCGCCCCGCAGCAGTTGCCACCGATCCTGAACCGCTGGCACACGCTGATGCTGGACCTGCGCTACTTCCTGCGCTGCAACATCGCGGCGGGGTTCATGTACTCGTACGAACGCTACACGGTGAGCGACTTCGCGCTCGGCTCGCAGATCGAGGACCAGGTCATACTTCCCGGCATCGTCCTGCTCGGCTACGGGAACCGCCCCTACACCGCCAACGCGTTCTGGGTTCGCATGATGCATATCTTCTGAGAACAACGCGTCCGAAGTCCGAAGTCCGAAGTCCGGAGTCCGGGGTCCGGGGTCTCGGACCGCCGGCTTCCCGGCTACGGGTCTCCGCCCGCCCCGTGAAACGGCGAAAAGCGCCCACAAACGCGCCGGCATGCGGATTGCGATACCCCGGCAAATCCGACGACATTCAATGGCCGGGAGGAAGGGATGCTCGCTCTTCGCGTATCTCCACGCGTCGCCGACGTCTTCTGGCTGGCAGTCGGCGTGGTCGGCTTCCTGCTGATTTTCGACAGCGTGCTGTTCGTACTGGCGCTGCTCGCAATGCTCGTAACCGGTGGTGGCGGGGGCAACCCGTACTCGGGGATCTTCGTGTTCTTCCTGTTTCCCCTGGGCGTCGTTGCCGGGTCTGCCTTGTGCTGGCTCGCCTACGAGATGATGAGAGCGCGCTGGGCCGAGCAGGCGCCACGCCTCCGCGTCGGCTGAACTGGCGGGGCGCCTCCGGGAAGTCGACGCGTCGAGCCGCGGTGCTGCGAACAGAAACTGGACCACGTCCAGTCTTGCCTCTGCCTGCCTTCCGCAACCCCGACACTTCCAGTCCTAGTTCGTGTATAATCCCAACGTTCCTGCTGAATCGGTTGCCAGAGGGCCGGAGGTCAGGGGCGTTCGTCACGGAGCACGGCTGCGGCCGACCTTGGCGGGAAACCGTCACTCCGGCGCAGAGTTTGTGCGTAACTTTGAGAATGATTCGCAAAATCACGTGGCACTCCGTTTGCGTTTGAGCTCATATATGCGGCGTTCCCGCAGTTCTCCTTCTACCATCTCTTCCGAACCGCTGTTGACGCTGCGCGCCCGACCTCGACGGCTCGCGCTCGTCGGCAACCCGAACGTGGGCAAGAGCGCCCTGTTCGGCCGGCTGACCGGTCGTTATGCCGTGGTGTCGAACTACCCGGGAACGACGGTCGCCCTGACGCAGGGCCGTGCGCTGGTCGGCAACGAGGTCTGCGATCTCATCGACACCCCGGGCGTCAACGCGCTCGAGGGTGTGCTGAGCGAGGACGAACAGATCACGCGGGCCATCATTACCAGCGGCCAGGCCGACGTCGTGGTGCAGGTGGCCGACGCGCGCAACATCCGCCGCGCGCTCATGCTCACCTGGCAGATCGCGCGATGCGGCCGGCCGATGGTCCTCGTGCTGAACATGAGCGACGAGGCCCGGTCGCGGGGAATCGACATCGACGCCCGGCAGTTGCGCGCGGATCTGGGCGTGCCGGTCGTCGAGACGGTGGCCACCGAGGGCCGCGGCCTGGCCGACCTCAGGCGCGCGCTCGGCCATGCCAGCGTCGTCGCGGTGCCGGCCGATTCCGATGCGGCCTCCTGGGCGCACGAATACAGCGAGCGCGTGCGCGCCATCCGGCCGCACGTCTCGCCGCGGATCCAGGAGGCGATCGGCCGTGCCGTGCGGCAGCCGCTGACCGGCCTGCCGATCCTCGCTGGCGTGCTGTACCTGCTGTACCTCTTCGTCGGCGTCTTCGGCGCCCAGACGCTGGTGCGCCTGATCGAGCACGATCTGTTCGCCGGCATCGTGAATCCCGCCGCGATTGCGCTGGTCACGCGCTTGGTGCCGATTGCGTTCGTCCGGGACCTGCTCGTCGGCCAGTACGGCCTCATCACGATGGGCCTCACCTACGCCATCGGGATCGTGCTGCCGGTGGTGACGACCTTCTTCCTGATGTTCGGCTGGCTCGAGGACAGCGGCTACATCCCGCGGCTGGCGATCTTCTGCGATCGGATCTTCCGGATGATGGGGCTGAACGGCAAGGCCGTCCTGCCGATGGTCCTCGGCCTGGGCTGCGACACGATGGCCACGATGACGACGCGGATCCTCGGGTCGCGCAAGGAGCGGCTGATTGCCATCCTCCTGCTGGCGCTCGGCATCCCGTGTTCGGCCCAGCTCGCCACGATCCTCGGCATCCTGGGCGGCATCTCGTTCGCGGCGTTGCTGACGCTGTTTGGCGTGGTCGTCGCGCAGATGTTCCTGGTCGGATTTCTCGCGGCGCGCGTCCTCTCCGGCGACCGGTCGGACTTCATCCTGGAGCTACCGCCCATCCGGCTGCCGTCGATGCGCAACCTGCTGCGCAAGACGGTGATGCGCGTGCGCTGGTACCTGGGCGAAGCGGTGCCGCTCTTCCTCATCGGCACCGTGCTGCTGTTCCTGCTCGATCGGACGGGCGCGCTGAAACTCGTCGTGGCGGTGGCGCGGCCGGTCGTCACGGGCCTGCTGGGCCTGCCGGCAGGCGCGGCCCAGGTCTTCGTGATGGGGTTTCTTCGCCGCGATTACGGCGCGGCGGGTCTGTACCAGATGGCCCATGCCGGCACGCTGTCGAGCGTGCAGGCGGTCATCGCGCTGACGGTCATGACGCTCTTCGTTCCGTGTGTCGCCAACCTGCTGATGATCATTCGCGAACAGGGTGTCCGGGTGGGCCTGACGATGCTGACCTTCATCACCATCGTTGCGCTTTCAACGGGCGTTGCGCTCAATTATGTCCTTCACTTCCTCCGTGTGTCGTTTTGACGTGATTCGCCGACTGAATTCCCTGCGACCGGGCGATCGAGGCGTTGTCGTGCGGGTGGCGAGCGACGATCTCGCGCGGGCGGACCGCCTGGCAGCGCTTGGCGTCACGCCGGGCGCGAGCGTGCGGTTGCTGCAGCGGTTCCCCGGGTTCGTCTTCGAGTGCGACCAGACCGAGCTGGCGGTTGAACCGTCGGTGGCGCGTATGATCCTGGTCGAAGTGGCGTAATCCACGCGGGCCCGATCGACCATCTGACGGCCCGGCGCGTCGGCGCAGGGCCGGACGTCCAACCAGAATTCGAGGTCGCGTCGCGTGTCGGCGCGGCCGGGTGGAGACCCATGACGGCCCCCAATCTTCACGGTAGGGGACACGACGACCCGCACGTGCACGGCCATGCCGCCGAGCCGCGCCCGACCAGCGGCGTCCCGCCGCTGCGGCTCGTCTTCTGGGAAACGACGAAGGCCTGCAACCTGCGCTGCCAGCACTGCCGCGCGATTCCCGAGACCGAACGCTCGCAGAGCGAGCTGACGACAGACGAGGGCATCCGCCTGATCGATCAGCTGGCCGAGGTCACCAGGCCGGTGCTCATTCTCTCGGGCGGCGAACCGCTGTACCGGGCCGACATCTTCGACCTCGCCGCGCACGGCCGCGATCGCGGCTTCCGGATGGCGCTCGCCACCAACGGCACGCTGGTGGATCGCGCCGTCGCGCAGCGGATCCGCACGACCGGGTTCTCGCGCGTCGCCGTCAGCCTGGACGGCGCGGTCGCAAAGACGCACGATGCCTTCCGGCGCCTGCCCGGCTCGCACGCCCGCGCGCTCGAGGGCCTGCGGCACCTGCGAGACGAGGGCGTGTCGATCCAGGTCAACTCGACGGTCGCGCGCCACAACGTGCAGGAACTGCCGCGCCTGCTCGATCTCGCCATGTCGATCGGCGCCGACGCGCTGCACATCTTTATGCTCGTGCCCGTCGGCTGCGGCGTGACGATTGCCGACCGCGAGATGCTCCCGGCCGACGAATACGAGCGCGTCCTCCACTGGTTCTACGATCAGTCGAAGACGTGCGGCATCGACCTGAAGGCGACGTGCGCGCCGCACTACTTCCGCGTCCGTGCCCAACGCATCATCGAGGAGCGGAAGCAGGGCGACCGCAGCACCCCGTTCATCGCGCACGGCACCCGGCTGAAGGCGGCGCCGGATCCGGCCGGCGGACGGCCGCTGTCGACGATGACGCGCGGGTGTCTGGCCGGCACGTCGGTCTGCTTCGTCTCGAACGTCGGCGAGGTGTATCCGTGCGGGTACCTGCCGGTCAGCGCCGGCAGCACGCGCGAGCGCCCGTTCTCGGAGATCTGGGCCTCGTCGCCCGTCTTCGAGCGCCTGCGCACGCCCACCGCCTACCTCGGCAAGTGCGGCGCCTGCCGCTACGAGGCCATCTGTGCCGGGTGCCGCGCGCGGGCCTTCTCGGAAACCGGCGACTACATGGAAGCGGAGCCCTTCTGCACCTACGATCCGGCGACCGACAGCACGCCGACGGTCTGAACAGGGGCACTCACCCCGGCCCGGCTCCAGGCCGCAGATAGTTCGTTTGTGAGATCCATTCGCACGGTTTGCCGGGCCATTCCTACGCTATCCTGAAGGGTCCTTCGCCCGGCGGGCCCACCCCGCATCTGCACGTCCGGCACATCGAGCATGACCGACACCTTCGATGCCAGCGCGATCGTCGGCTTGACCGACGAACAGGCGGCCGACCGGCTGCGCGCGGACGGCTACAACGATCTCCCGTCCACCAAGCCGCGCAGCGTGCTCGCGATCGCGCTCGAAGTCGTCCGCGAGCCGATGTTCCTGCTGCTGCTCGGCAGCGGCATCATCTACCTGCTGCTCGGGGACCTCGAGGAAGCGCTCTTCCTGCTCGCGTTCGTCGTCGTCGTCATGGGCATCACGCTCTACCAGACGCGCAAGACGGAGCGCGCGCTGGAGGCGCTGCGCGATCTGTCGAGCCCGCGCGCGCTCGTCATTCGCGGCGGCGAGCGGAAGCGCATCTCCGGCCGGGACGTGGTGGTCGACGACATCGTGCTGCTCAGCGAGGGCGACCGGGTGCCGGCCGACGCGATCGATCTCGACTCGGCGAACCTGTCGGTCGATGAATCGCTGCTCACGGGCGAATCGGTCCCGGTGCGCAAGCAGCCGTGGGACGGCAAGACACCGTTCGGCCGGCCGGGGGGCGACGACCTGCCGTTCGTCTTCTCCGGCACCTTGATTGTGTCGGGCCAGGGGGTTGCGCGGGTTCATGCAACCGGATCGCGAACCGAGCTCGGCAAGATCGGGCGCGCGCTCGAGCAGGTGATGCAGGAGGAGACCCTTCTCGAACGGGAAACGCAGCACCTCGTGCGGACGCTCGCCGTCGTCGGCCTCGCTCTGTGTGCCGCCGTCATCATCATCTACGGCTTCACGCAGCGGAACTGGCTGAACGGCATCCTGGCCGGCATCACGATGGCGATGGCCATCCTCCCCGAGGAATTCCCGGTCGTCCTGACGATCTTCATGGCGCTCGGCGCATGGAGGCTTTCGAAGAGCCAGGTGCTCACGCGACAAACCGCTGCGGTGGAGACACTCGGCGCGGCGACGGTTCTGTGCGTGGACAAGACCGGGACGCTGACGCAGAACCGCATGTCGGTCGCCAGGATCTACGCGAACGGGCGCGACGTGGACATGCGCGTGGCCGACCGGCCGCGGGGGCTGCCGGAAGCGTTCCACGAGGTGGTCGAGTTCGGCATCCTGGCGAGCCGGCTCGATCCCTTCGATCCGATGGAAAAGGCGTTCCGCGATCTCGGCTTCCGCGACCTGGCCCAGACCGAGCACTTGCACGGCGACTGGACGCTGGTGCGCGAATACCCGCTGTCGAAGTCGCTGCTGGCGATGTCGCAGGTCTGGAAGTCGCGAGACGGGGCGGACTACGTCATCGCGGCCAAGGGCGCGCCGGAAGCGATCTTCGACCTGTGCCACCTGAGCGCCGCGCGCGTCGCCGAATTGCACGGGCCGGTCACGTCGATGGCCAGCGAAGGCCTGCGGCTTCTGGCCGTCGCCAGGGCGCGGTTCCGCCCGCAGCGTCCGCTGCCGCCCGAGCAGCACGACTACACCTTCGAGTTCCTGGGGCTGCTCGGCCTGGCCGACCCGATTCGTCCCGCGGTGCCCGCCGCGATCCGCGAATGCTACGAGGCGGGGATTCGCGTCGTGATGATCACCGGCGATTACCCCGGCACCGCGCAGAACATCGCCGCGCAGATCGGCCTCGAGCCGCGTGACGAGTCCATCACCGGGCCCGAGCTGGACGCGCTCGACGATGAAGCGTTGCGGCGGCGCATCGCCAAGGTGAACATCTTCGCGCGCGTCGTGCCCGAGCAGAAGCTGCGCATCGTCACCGCGTTGATGGCGAACGGCGAGATCGTCGCGATGACCGGCGACGGCGTGAACGATGCGCCGGCGCTCAAGGCGGCGCACATCGGGATCGCGATGGGCGGGCGCGGCAGCGACGTCGCCCGTGAGTCCTCGGCGCTGGTCCTGCTCGACGATGATTTCTCGTCGATCGTGAAAGCCGTGCGCCTCGGCCGCCGCATCTTCGACAACCTGAAGAAGGCGATGACCTACATTTTCGCCATCCACGTCCCGATCGCCGGGTTGTCGCTGCTGCCGGTGGTCTTCCGCTGGCCGCTCATCCTGCTCCCCGTGCACATCGTCTTTCTCGAACTCATCATCGACCCCGCCTGCTCGGTCGTCTTCGAGGCCGAGCCGGAGGAGGTGGATGTCATGCGGCGGCCGCCGCGCGATCCGGGGCGCCCGCTCCTGGGGCGCCGCATGGTGATGGTGGGGTTGGTGCAAGGGACGAGCGTGCTGGTCGCCGAGATGCTCGTCTTCTGGCTGACGCTGCGCTCCGGCCGCTCGGAGTTTGCGGCGCGCGCCATGGCGTTCACGACGCTGGTGTTCGCGAACGTCGGCCTGATCTTCGGCAACCGGACCTGGTCCGGCATCATTTTCTCGACGCTGGGCCGCTGGAACGCGGCGCTGTGGTGGGTGTCCGGCCTCGCGCTCGGCGTGCTGGCGCTCGTGCTCTACGTGCCGTTCCTCACGAACCTGTTCCGCTTCTCACGCCTGGAGTTTCACGACGTCCTGCTGTGCGCGGGGGCGGCGTTCCTCAGCCTGCTGTGGTTCGAAATCGTCAAATACACGAGCCGGCCGGCGACGACGCTGACGCGCAAGCCGTAGCGCGGGTGCCCTGGCGTTCGGTTTGGATTCGACCGTCCGGCAGCGGAGCCTCGCGCAACCGGGCCGCGGCTACTCGGGCCTCTTGATCACTTCGTCGGTTGTAATCTGGAAGCGGCGGAAATTGGAATAACGCGCGAGGCAGTCGATGCGTGCGCTCGCCGTTTGATAGCTCTCGCGCATCTCGATGTTGTTCCAGTAGATGCCGAGGAAGACGAAGCTCAGGACGTAGGTGAGGAACACCGGCAGCAGCGGGCGCAGCGCGGTCCAATCCGACCCGCGCGGGACTCTCAGCTCCAGGACCATGATCGTGATCAGGATCGCGATCACGCCATCGCTGGACGCTTCGAGGCGTCCTTTGCTCATCCTCTTCCATCATGACGGTGGGAGGACGGCGTGTGGAAGGCGGGACATGGCTGAGGCGGGGGACGGAAGGCGGGAGGCGGAGGGCCGGGTCTACCGGCCCGGCGTGCGCGCCCCATCCGCCTGTTCGATCGGCTTTTCGCGTCGAGACTCGACGCGGCAGGCATCACTCGCTCACGTCGGCACGCCGAGGCGCGGGAGCACCCAGCGACTGAGCGCATACCATGCGACGAAGAACGCCAACAGTGCTAGGTAGTCCATTGATTCGCCTCGAGCCCGGTCAGCGCGCGACGCAAGCGCGCGTCCGCCTCTTTCGCCACTTCCTGGAGTTCCGTGTTGTCGCCGACGATGCCGAGGGCCGACAGCGGCGCCATGGCGGCGACGACGGCGCGTCCCGGGCTCGTTTCGTACACGATCACGTTGCAGGGCAGCATGAGGCCGATTTCCAGTTCCGCGGTGAGCGCCCTGTGTGCCAGCGGCGGATTGCACGCGCCGAGAATCACGTAGCGCCGGAAATCCTTGTCGAGCTTCTGCCTGATCGTCTGCTTCACGTCGATCGTCGTCAGCACGCCGAACCCTTCGGCCTTGAGCGCGGCCGTCGTGCGCTCCAGCGCCTCGTCATACGCGACCGTCAGCGTCACCCGCAGGCCGTAGCGACTTTCTTCCATCGCAGTTCTCCGCAGAGGATGAGTTCGGGGTTGATAGGTGATAGTTGATGGTCAACCGTTGAACGCATGTTCCGACCGTCGTCCGGCGACGGTCAACTGTCAACGGTTGACTGCAACGGTTGACTGTCAACGGTTGACTGTCAACTATCGACCTGACCTTTACAACGATACCCTGCCGGTGCTCGTGTGGCCAGCCGGCACGTCCTTCATCCCGGCCCATTTGAGTACCGTCATCAGCGGGCACCAGTTCGTGAACGCCGACTGGAACAGGTTGAGGCCGACGAACCCGGTGAACCAGAAGAAGCGCGTATCCACCCTGAGCCCGAGGACCAGGCTGAGCATGACGAAGAACCCCGCAGCCAGGCGCAATATGCGTTCGATGGTCATTCCACCGCTCCGGAACTGAACAATTCGGCGTCGCCTGCGGACAGGCGCACAGCCGAGATGCAAGGCCGAGCGCGAACAAGGCACATGAAAGGATTCAGATCCCCGCAAACGGTTTCAGCCACAACTGCCGAGAGCCCGCGCGGCCTACGCGTCGTGGGCCGCGCCAGCGGAACGACCCGCTACCGCTTTCGAGGATGCGGTCATGTAGTAGAGAACGGGCACGGTCATCCGCGACAGCAGCAGCGAGGCGACCTCGCCGGCCATCAGCGCGATGGCGAGCCCCTGGAAGATCGGATCGAACAGGATCACCGCCGAGCCCACGATCACGGCCGCCGCGGTCAGGGCCATCGGCCGGAACCGCACGGCGCCCGCATCCACCACCGCCTGCTCGAGGGGCATCCCGTCCCTGAGCCGCAACTCGATGAAGTCGACCAGGATGATCGAGTTGCGGACGACGATGCCGGCGCCGGCGATGAACCCGATCATCGACGTCGCGGTGAAGAACGCGCCCATCGCCGCGTGCGCCGGCAGGATGCCGACCAGCGAGAAGGGGATCGCGGCCATGATCATGATCGGCGTCTTGAACGACTGGAACCACCCGACGACGAGAATGTAGATGAGCAGGAGCACCGCGGCGAACGCCAGGCCGAGATCGCGGAAGACCTCGTAGGTGATGTGCCACTCGCCGTCCCACTTCATCGCGTACCGGGTGCTGTCGAACGGCAGGTGGGCATTGTAGATGTCGAAGTGGTAGCCCTCCGGGAGCGTGATGTGCTCGAGCGCCTTGTTCATCTGCAGGATCGCGTAGACCGGGCTCTCGTGCACGCCGGCGACATCCCCGGTGACGTAGGTCACCGGCAGCAGGTTCTTGTGATAGATGCTGCGGTCTTCGCTCGTCTCGACGCCGCGCGTGAGTTCGCCGACCGCCACGCCGGATGCGCCTTGACCTGCCGGTGAAGGTGCGGACGAGGCCATCAGCCGAATCGCGCGCACGCTGTCGAGCGACCCGCGCTGGTCGCGCGGCAGACGCAGCACGATCGGCACGTCCTCGCGCGCGTTTGCGTCGTGCAGCAGGCCGGCCGATTCGCCCGCCCCCGCCATCCGCACGACCGATCCGATTTCCGCGGCCGACACCCCGGCCGCGGCCGCCTTCTCATCGTCCACCCGCAACTGCACCTTCGCCGTGGGGTCCTCGACGTACCAGTCCACGTCGACCACTCCGGCCGTGTTCTGGAAGATGTCGCGGACCCGTCTGGCGAGCGCCGTGCGCCGGGTCTGGTCGGGCCCGTAGACTTCAGCCACCAGCGTCTGCAGGACCGGCGGTCCCGGAGGCACCTCGGCCACCTGGATGCGCGCGTGGAGTTGGCGCGCCAGGGGCGCAAGATTGTCGCGAACCCGCTTGGCGATCACGTGGCTCTGCTCGGATCGCTCGTCCTTGCCGGCGAGGTTCACCTGCAGGTCCGCATGGTACGGATCGCGGCGCAGGAAGTAGTGGCGGACCAGGCCGTTGAAGTTGTACGGGCCGGACGTGCCGACGTAGCTCTCGACGTTGACGACAGACGGCTCCTGCAGGACGAGGCGGGCGGCTTCAGAGGCGACGCGCGCCGTCTGCTCGAGCGGTGTGCCTTCCGGCATGTTCACGACGACCTGGAACTCGCTCTTGTTGTCGAAAGGCAGCATCTTCACCGTGACGAGCCCGAGCGGCACCAGCGCGACGGCCGCGAGCAGGAGCACGGCGACCGAGGCGAGAAACGCCAGGCGAAGCGGTGGCCGGGCAATCAGCGGCGCCATCACCTTCCGGTAGAGGGCCGTCAGGCGATCCTCGCGGTGCGCGTCGCCCGCGCTCCGGGTGGCAAGCAGGCGCACGGCCGCCCAGGGCGTGACGATGAAGGCGACCAGGAGCGAGAAGATCATCGCCGCCGACGCCCCGATCGGGATCGGGCGCATGTAGGGGCCCATCAGGCCGCCCACGAACGCCATCGGCAGGATCGCGGCGACGACGGTCAGCGTGGCCAGGATCGTCGGGTTGCCCACTTCGTCCACGGCACGGATGGCGATCGCCGTCAGCGAGGAGCCATCGCCGCCCGCCAGGCGCGCGTGGCGCACGATGTTCTCCACGACGACGATCGCGTCGTCGACGAGGATGCCGATCGAGAAGATCAGCGCGAACAGGGTGATGCGGTTCAGCGTGTAGCCGTAGAGATAGAACACGAACAGCGTCAGTGCCAGCGTCACCGGGATGGCCACGAGGACGACGGCGGCCTCGCGACGGCCGAGGACGAGCCAGATGAGTGCCGAGACCGACAGCACGGCGATGAGCATGTGGAACAACAGCTCGTTCGACTTCTGCTCGGACGTCTCGCCGTAGTTGCGCGTCACCGTCAGGTGCAGGTCGGCCGGGATGACATGGCCCCGCAGCGTGTCCACTTTCGCCTGCACGCGCCGTGCGATGTCGATGGCGTTGGTGCCCTTGCGCTTCGCGATCGCCAGGGTGACCGCGGGATACGCACGGCCGTCGCGATCCTGGTACTGCACGTAGCTGGTCGGCTCCGCATCTTCGTCGCGAACGTTGGCGACGTCGCCGATGAAGACGGGGCGGCCGTCGCGGCCGCCGAGGACGACGGCCCGCACCTCGGACGCATCCTTCAGCCATGCGCCCGCCTCGAGGCTCCGGCGCCGATTGTTGGCGACGACATCCGATCCCGGCTGCAGCGCGTTGGTGGAGTGAATCGCGCGCTGGACGGCGAGCGGATCGAGGCCGTACGCGTTGAGCCGCGCGGGATCGATCTCGACCGTCAACTGCCGCCGCCGGCCGCCGATCACGGTGACCTCGGCGACGTCCTGGATCTCCTTGACGGCGTCCTGCACCTGGCCCGCCACCTGGCGCAGCTGGAAGTCGTCGTACCGGGTGCCCCACAGCGTGAACGCGAGGATCGGGACATCGTCGATGGAGCGCGCCTTGACGAGCGGCGGCGAGACGCCGGCCGGCAGCCGGTCGAGGTTTGCCGCGAACTTCTGGTTCAGGCGGACGAGGGCGCGCTCTTCGTCTTCTCCGACATAGAACCGGACGATGACCATCGCCTGGCCGGGGCTCGACGTCGAATACAGGTACTCGACGCCCGGGACCTCCCACAGCAGCTTCTCGAGCGGACACGTGACGCGCTGTTCGACCTCCTGCGGCGTCGCTCCCGGCATCTGCACGAACACGTCGATCATCGGCACGACGATCTGGGGCTCTTCCTCGCGCGGCAGCGCCAGGACCGCGAGAAGCCCGAGCGCGAGCGAGCCGATGATGATGAGCGGCGTCAGCTTCGAGTGAACGAACGCCGCGGCGAATCGCCCCGCGAGCCCGGTCGGGCGGCTCATGCGCCCACCTTGCGGGATCCGGCGTCAGATGGCGTCCCGATCGGCCGGACGGGCATCCCGTCGAGCAGGCCGAACGGCGGGTCGACGATCACGGTCTCGCCGGGATCGAGGCCCGCCCGCACTTCGACCTGGCCGTCGAGGGTCTCGCCGAGGGTGACCAGTCGCAGCCGCGCGGTGTTGGAGCGATCGACGACGAAGATCGAGGTCAACTGGCCGCTCCGCACGATGCTGCCGGCGGGCATCGCGAGGATGCGCCGGGCCGCGCCGGCGAACCTGGCGCGGCCGAACATCCCGGATCGCAGGTCGGGCACGGCGGGCAGATCGATCTTGGCGAGAAAGGCGTGGACGCTGGGATCGACGCCTCGCGAGATCTCCGCGACGCGACCGGCCTGCCAGTCTCTCGCCGGCTGCCGCGCCTGCGCGTCGGCCTCGCCCGGGCCGTCGGTCGTGTCGAAGGCCACGTCGACCGTTGCGCCGACTTTTACGAGGGCGGCGCGGGATTCGTCGATACGAATCTCCAGGCGGAACGCACGCGTGTCTTCGATGGTCAGCAGCGCAGCGCCCGGCGATGCCATGTTGCCGGGTTCGACCAGCTTCTGCGTGACGACGCCGTCGAACGGCGCGGTGATGGTGGCATACGAGGCCCCGACCGCTGCGCCCTGGGCGGCTGCCTGTGCCACGTCGATGCCGGCCCCCGCCTGCGCGATCTGCGCATCGGCCGCTTTCACGCGCGCCTCGGCCGCGTGCAAGCCGGCCGTCGCTTCGTCGAGCTCGTGCGGCGTCGCCGAGTTCTTGGCGCGCAGTTCCGCGACGCGCGCGTAGGTCGCCGAGGCGAGCGCGAGCGACGCGTCAGCCGCCTGGCGTTCCGCCGCGGCGAGGCTGGCCGTATCCCGGGCGGCCGTGACGCCCGCCTGCGTGCGGGTGCGGGCGGCCACCAGGTCGCGGGCGTCGAGCAGCACCAGCGTCTGTCCTGCGCGAACGCGGTCCCCGGCTTTCACGCAAACCTCCCGCACTTCCGCCATGATGCGGCTCACCATCGTCGCCGTGTCCCGGGCGCGCACGTCACCGCCGATCTCAATTGAGTCCACGGCGTTTTGGACCGCGGCGCGGGACACACGCACGTCCAGCGGCCGGGACGTCTCCAGCCCGGCGTGATCGTGCGAGGAGGGCGCGCAGGCCGCAACGGCCAGCGCGGTGGCGCAAAGGACGGCGCCGGCAAGGAATCCGTACCGATTGTTCATGGGTTTTACTTCGCGCCGGGTACACGGCCGAGCGCCCGGTCGAGCATCGCGTGGCTGACCAGCACGTCAACCAGCGCCCCGATCCGCTGCGACTCGGCGTCGAGCACGGCATTGGCCGCGCGGAGCACGTCGTTCACCGACGCCATGCCGGCTTCGTAACGGTCGCGGATGATTCGCTGGCTTTCCTGCGCCTGGGCGACAACCGCCTGTCCGACTTGTCCGCGCGCCACAGCCGACAGCACGCGGGCGGACGCCGTGCGGACGTCGAGACGCACGGCAATCTCGGCCCGCTCCCGGTCGGCCGCCGCGCGAGCAGAGGCGAGGCCGGTTTCGCGCAGCCGTGAAACGTCCGCGAGTCCGGAGAACAGGCTCCAGCGCGCCTGCGCGCCGAACGTCCACGCGGAGGCGCGGCTCGTGAATGCGCCACCCACGCCGTTCAGTTCGACGACTCCCTGGAACGACACCTGGGGGAGGAACGCCGCGCGGGCGCCGCGGCGCGTCTCGCGGGCGAGGTCCTCCTGCAGCGACGCGGTTCGCACCTCGGGCCGCGCGCGCATCGCTTCCCGCTCCAGGTCGGCCACCGCCTCGGCCGGTGCCGGAACGGCCGGCACGTCGTCGAGGACGAACTGGCGGTCGAGCGGTTCACCGATCGACTGATTGAGCTCGGCGCGCGCGATGGTGTCATCGCTCGTGGCCGTGATGAGACGTTCGCGCATCTGCGCGAGATGGACCTGCAGGGCGAGCACGTCCGCCTCGCTCGCCAGGCCCGCGTCTCGACGCTGCTCGGCGCGCGTGACGTCGTCTTCCGCGGCCTGCACCGCGGCGCCGGCGGCGCGTATCGCCGCGCCGGCCAGCAGCACCTGACCGTACGCACGCGTGGCGTTCAACGCCAGATCTTCACGGGTCTGGACCTGCTGCGTCTCGGCCAGCGTTTGTCCGATGCGGGCCGCGCGAACGGCCGTACGCGCGCGCAGGCCGTCGAAGATCGGCTGCTCGAACGACAACGCGGTGTGGTAGCTCGTGATGGCGTCGGGACGGTTGAGCGCGTCGATCGCGAAATCCGACGGCGCGAAGCGCCGCGCCGACAGCAGCGAACTGAACGCGAACACCGGCTGGTTGCCGCGCTGGGCGGCTTCGACCAGATCGACACGCGGCAGGTAGCCGGACCGCGCCTCTGTCACGCGCTCGGCTGCCTCGCCGACCTCGGCCTGGGCCGAGCGAATGGCCGGGTTCTGCGACAGGGCGCGGCCGACGGCGTCGGCGAGCGACAGATGGTCCTGCCCGAACGACGGGAGCGCAAACGCCAGCAGGAGCGTGGGGAACAGGAATATGGCCTTCATGGAGTCGTGGAGATAGATTCAGCGGGAGTGGGAAGGTGACACGGGCTACAATCAATGAGCCGGCGACAGCCGGGCTGCCGCGACGTGCGAGCCGCCTGCACCTGAACCGCGCGCAAGTACTGCTGTGACCAAATCAACGCAGACGAATCCTTCTGTGATCGAGGCGCGCGCCGCCCGCGAGGACGGCGATTACGCGTCGCTGCTGCGCGCGGCGCAGGGCGGCGACGCCCAGGCGATGGAACGACTGCTCATGCGCACGCAGGAAGTGGCCTATCGCTTCAGCCACCTCGTCTGCGGCCACGCGCAGGACGCGGAAGACGCGATGCAGGAGGCGCTGCTCAAGACGTACCGCTACGCCGCGCGCATCCGCGAACCCGAGGCGTTCCGGACGTGGCTCTACCGCACGGTCAAGAACGCGTGTCTCATCGGCCGGCGGCGGCGCGTGCACGAACCGGCGCACGTGCTGTCGCTCGATGAGATCGTGCCCACGATGAACGGGCAACGCCGGCCGATCGACGCCGTCGATCCCGGCCGGCGGCCGGACGAGCACGCGATCAACACAGCCCTTCGCCGGCGCCTGCGGTCGGCGTTCGCGGCGCTGCCGGCGCCGTACCGGCTGGTGGTCTTTCTGCGCGAGATGGAAGGGTTGTCGACGCGAGAGGTGGCGAAGGTCACCGGGCTTTCGGAGGCGAACGTGAAGACGCGGCTGCATCGCGCGCGGTTGTTCCTGCGCCAGGAGTTGGACACGTCATGACGCGCCATGACGGTGCGCATTGCCGTGAGCTGCTCGAGGAGCTGTCGCGCTACATCGACGGCGAGATGGACGCGCGAGAGCGCCGATCGATCGTGACGCACCTGCGCCGGTGCCCGTGCTGCGAGGAATTCGCCGACAGCCTGCGGCGCACCGTCGTGCTGTGCCAGCAGGCGGGGAAGCGGCGGCTGCCCGCCGACGTACGCGCCAGGGCCCGCGCGCGCATCGCCGAACTGATGGCGGAGTCATCGCGCCGCACCGGCACCTAGCACCAGGCACCTAGCACGAGCACATAGCACCAGCACCAGCACATAGCACCAGCACCAGCCACATGTACCCCGTCCTCTTCCGCATCGGCTCGTACGAGGTTACGAGTTTCGGCCTGATGGTGGCCATCGGCGCCGGGTTGGGCGTGCTGCTGCTCAGGCGCGAGCTCCTGCGGAGTCACCTGGATGCCTCTGCAGGCGTCGATGCCGCACTGGTCGGTGTCCTGGGCGGACTGGTCGGCGCCAAGCTGCTGTACGTCCTCGAGCATCTGGGCGAGGGCCTGGGCGACACCCTGCTGAGCCGCGGCGGCATGAGCTGGTTCGGTGGCCTGGTCGGCGGCGTCGTCGCGGGCCTGGTCGTCGTCCGGTGGAAGCGGTTGCCGGTGATGCCGGTGCTGGCTGCGGCGGCGCCGGCCATCACGCTCGGCCAGGCGGTCGGCCGCATCGGGTGTCTGCTGGTCGGCGACGACTATGGACGCCCGACAAACCTGCCCTGGGGCATCGCGTTTCCCGAGGGTCTCCCGCCCACGCTCGACCGTGTCCATCCGACGCAAATCTACGAGGCGCTCGCGCTCTTCGTCTTCACGTGGCTGCTGGTGCGGTGGCGACGCCAGGGCGTCCGCGATGCGGATGTCTTCGGACGATACCTGCTGCTCGTCAGCCTGACACGCTTCCTCATCGAGTTCGTCCGCGTGAACATCCGCGTCGCGCTGGGCCTGACGGTGGCGCAGTGGTTCGCGCTGGGCGGGATGGCCGTCGGCGTGGCCGTCCTCCTCGTCGCGCGTCTTGCCGTTCGCCCGGCCCGCACACCATGATCCAACTTCTCCTGCAGAACCCGCTGCTTCTCCTGTTCGTGGTCGCGGCGATCGGGTATCCCCTCGGCCGCATCAAGGTGTGGGGCACGAGCCTGGGCATCGCCGGCGTCCTCTTTGCCGGCCTCGCGATCGGCGCGTTACATCCCGACCTGAAGCTGCCCGAAGTCGTCTACCTGCTCGGCCTGGCGATCTTCGTCTATACCGTCGGCCTTGCCAGCGGTCCCGGCTTCTTTGCGTCGTTTCGCCGCAAGGGGCTGCGCGACAACGGGCTGGTCGTCGCGGTGCTCACCATGGCCGCCGGGCTCGTGTTCGCGGCCGCCCGGGTGCTGCACCTGAAGCCCGCGCTCGCCGCGGGGATGTTCGCCGGCAGCCTCACGAACACGCCCGCGCTGGCCGGCGAGATCGATTTCCTGAAGCGCTGGGCGCCCGGCGGTGCACACGATCCGATGCTGACCGACCCGGTGGTCGGTTATTCGATCGCCTACCCGATGGGCGTGCTCGGCGTGATCCTGGCGATCGCGGTGCTGCAGCGGTTGTGGAAGGTGGACTACGCCGCGGAGTCGCAGCAATCCCGCGAGCTGCGCGAGGCGAAAGGGCACCTGGTGAGCCGGACCGTGCGGATTACCGATCCCGCCCACTCGGGCCGCGCCATCGGCGAGTTGTTCCGCAAACACCACTGGGAGGTGGTCTTCGGGCGCATCGACCACGTGGGACACGAACAGGTGGTCACGGCCGACACGGTCATCGACCTCGACGACCGCCTGAGCATCGTCGGCCGGGCGGAGGATGTCGAGAACGTCATTCAGCACCTGGGCGAGCACTTCGAGGCGATCGACCTCGATCGGCGCGAGGTGGATTTCCGCCGGATCTTCGTGTCGGACCCGCAGGTGGCCGGCCGCCGCCTGCGCGATCTCGATCTCGTCCGCCGGTTCGGTGCCATCGTGACGCGGGTCACGCGCGGGGATCACGAGTTCCTCCCGCACCCGGATACGGTGCTCGAACTCGGCGACCGCGTGCGCGTGCTGAGCACGCCGTTCGGGATGACGGCCGTCAGGCGGTTCTTCGGCGACTCGTTCCGCGCGCTCAGCGAGATCGACGTGATGACGTTCAGCCTGGGCATCGCGGTCGGACTGCTGGTGGGCCTCGTCCCGATCCCGCTGCCCGGCGGCGTCGTGCTCACGCTCGGGTTCGCCGGCGGACCGCTGGTCGTGGCGCTGGTGCTCGGCGCGCTCGGCCGCACGGGCCCGATGGTGTGGACGCTGCCTTACAACGCGAACCTCACGCTTCGGCAGGTGGGCCTCATCATGTTTCTCGCCGGCGTCGGCACGCGTGCGGGCTACTCGTTTGTGACCACCTTCACGCAGGGTGGGGGACTGACCGTGTTCGCGACCGGCGCGGCCCTGACGTTCCTGGTTGCCCTGGTCGTGCTCTTCGTCGGTCACAAGTGGCTGCGCATGCCGATGAGCGTGCTGATTGGGCTGCTGGCGGGGCTGCAGACGCAGCCCGCGGTGCTCGGCTTCGCGCTCGAGCAGACGGGCGACGATCTGCCGAGCATCGGCTACACGACCGCCTACCCGGTCGCGACCGTGACGAAGATCGTGCTGGCGCAGGTGCTGCTGTCGCTGCTGGTGCGCTGACGGGCCTTGCGGCCTTGGGGGCAGTGCTTGGTGCTGGTGCTGGGTGCTGGTGCTTCGTGCCGGGTGCTCGGTGCGTGCTGAGTGCCGCGCTACGTGCGGCCGCCCTGCGCAAAGTCCTGAATGCCGCGCGCCGCGTCAGTTCCAGCGCCACCGCGCACGTAGCACCTGGCACGAAGCACGTAGCACGTCGTAGGCTCCTCGGCCTTGTACAAACGAAGGGCCCTGACCGCTTTCGCAGCCAGGGCCCGAAGAACCCCAAAGCCAGACAAGCCCTAAAGCCTAAAGCCTCCTGCGTCAGACCCGCAGGCTCTGCAGCACCTTCATGTAGTTCGCGCGCTCGAACGCCGCCGGATCCGGGCAGCGCTGCAGGCTCATGCTCGCCTGCATCTGCACGAGCGACGTGTACTCGTGCTTTTCCATCCACTCGGTCAGTTCCTGCGTCAGCGTGCGGACGTGGCGCGGCCCCTGCGCGATGAGGGCCGACACCATCTGCACGCCGTGCGCACCCGCCATCACCGACTTGATGACGTCGGCGGACGTGTGGACGCCTCCCGACACGGCGAGCGACGCGCGCACGTGTCCTGACAGGATCGCCAGCCACCGCAGGCGCAGCGGCAGTTCCATCGAATCGGACAGGTGAAGCACCGGGGCGACTTCGAGCGCCTCGATGTCGATGTCCGGCTGGTAGAACCGGTTGAACAGGACCAGGCCATCGACGCCCAGCAGATCCAGTTGCTGCGCGAAGTGCGCGAGCGAGGAGAAGAAGGGCGACAGCTTGACCGCCACCGGGATGGTGACGTTCTGTTTGACCAGGCGCACCACCTCGAGGATGCGCTTCTCGATGACGAGCCCGGTTTCCGCCGGGTTCGTCGCGAGGAGGTAGACGTTGAGTTCCAGCGCGTCGGCGCCCGCCTGCTGAATCTGCTGCGCGTACTGCAGCCAGCCTTCGGGCGTGGTTCCGTTCAGGGAGGCGATGACGGGCACGTTCACCGCCTCTTTCACCTTCCGCACGTGGCCGAGATACTCGGCCGGGCCGAAGGTGAAGTCATCGGGCCGCGGGAAGTACGACACGGCCTCCGCGGAGGACTCCCCGGTCACTTCCATGTGATGGATGAGGCCCTGCTGTTCGCGCGTGATCTGCTCTTCGAAGAGCGAGCGGAGCACGATCGCCGCCGAGCCGGCATCCTCCAGCCGTTTCACCCAGTCCATGTCGTCGGCCATCGGCGACGCGCCCGGCATGAACGGGTTGAACAGGCGAAGTCCAAGATAGGTCGTCGAGAGATCCATGCAGTCCTCCTACTTGTCTGTCGGCCGCGCGGTTCCCGACTGGCCGTTGGTTGGAACTGAGAGTTTCGAGAGCTGTTCGTAAATGCTGTAGCGTAACGCGACTTCGTGCTGTTCCATCGCGAGCAGGCGCTGGAACCGCTCCGGATCCTGCTGCTGGACCACGCGGAAGCGCGTTTCGTTGGCCATGTAGGTCGCCACGTCGCCCTTGGGCGGCGCCGAGTCCAGCACCAACGGGTTCTGGCCGGTCTCCAGCCGTCGCGGATCGAAGCGGTAGAGCGGCCAGTAGCCGGTTTCGACGGCCAGCTTCTGCTGGTCGAGGCCGAGGGCCAGGTCGTAGCCGTGCGCGATGCAGTGGCTGTAGGCAATTACGAGCGACGGCCCCGGGTAGGCGTCGGCCTCGAGCAGGGCCTTCACCGTCTGGGCGTCCTTCGCGCCGAACGCCACCTTCGCCACGTAGACGTTGCCGTATGCCATGGCGATCATCCCGAGGTCCTTCTTCGGGATCGCCTTGCCGGCCATCGCGAACTTCGCCGACGCGCCGATGGGCGTGGCCTTCGACTGCTGGCCGCCGGTGTTCGAGTACACCTCGGTGTCGAGCACCAGGATGTTGACATCGCGCCCCATCGCGATGACGTGATCGAGCCCGCCGTAGCCGATGTCGTACGCCCAGCCGTCACCGCCGACGACCCAGACGCTCTTCCTCACCAGGTAGTCGGCCAGGTGATGCAGCCACTGCGCCTGCGGGGTCCGCAGCGTGCCGAGCTTCTTCTTCAACTCGACGACGCGCACGCGCTGCGCGGCGATGCCGGCCTCGCTCGACTGGTCGGCCTTGAGCAGCGCGTCGACCAGCGGCTCGCCCAGCGCCGCCGCCAGCGTCACCAGCATCTCGCGCGCCTGCTCGCCGTGCTTCTCCACGGCCAGCCGCATGCCGAACCCGAATTCCGCGTTGTCCTCGAAGAGCGAGTTCGACCAGGCCGGACCGCGCCCCTCGCGGTTGACCGCGTAGGGCGTCGTCGGCAGGTTCGCGCCGTAGATCGACGAACACCCCGTGGCGTTGGCGACGAGCAGCCGATCGCCGAACAGCTGCGTGACGAGCTTCACGTACGGCGTTTCGCCGCACGCCGCGCACGCGCCCGAGTACTCGAACAGCGGCTGGAAGAACTGCGCCCCCTTGACGTCGGCCTTGATCTTCGTGCGGTCGGGGTCGGGCAGGGCGAGGAAGAACGCGTAGTTGGCCGCCTCCGTCTCGCGCAATGCGCGCTGCCCCTGCATGTCGAGCGACTTGTGCTTCGGATTGGCCTTGTCCTTGGCGGGGCAGACCATCGCGCACAGCGTGCAGCCGGTGCAGTCTTCCGGGGCCACCTGGATGGTGTACTTCATCCCCTTGAACTCGCCGCCCTTGAAGTCGATCGACTTGAAGGTGGCCGGTGCGGTCGCGAGCGCCCCGGGCGCGAACACCTTCGCGCGGATCGCGGCGTGCGGGCAGACCATCGCGCACTTGTTGCACTGGATGCAGATCGCCGGGTCCCACACCGGGATGTCGAGCGCGATGTTGCGCTTCTCCCACTGCGCCGTCGCCGTCGGCCACGTTCCGTCCACGGGGAACGCGCTCACCGGCAGCAGGTCGCCCTTGTTCTCGAGCATGACCGCCGTGACGCGTTTGACGAAGTCCGGCGCCTCGGAAGAGACGACCGGCGGCTTGACCCGCTTGGCGCTGACCGCCGTCGGGACCTTCACCAGGTTCAGGTGCGCCAGCGTCTGGTCCACCGCCGCGAAGTTCTGGCGGACGACCTCCTCGCCGCGCTTGCCGTAGGTCTTCTTGATCGCTTTCTTGATCTGCGCGATGGCTTCCTCGCGCGGCAGCACGCCGGAGATGGCGAAGAAACAGGTCTGCATGATGGTGTTGATGCGCGTCCCCATCCCTGTGTCCTTCGCGACCTGGTAGGCGTCGATGACGTAGAACTTCAGCTGCTTCTCGACGATCTGCTGCTGCACTTCCCGCGGCAGTTCGTCCCAGGCCTCCTCGGGCCCGAACGGGCTGTTCAAAAGGAACGTGGCGCCGGGCTGCGCGTACTCGAGCACGTCGTAGCGGTCGAGGAACCCGTACTGATGGCAGGCCACGAAGTTGGCGCGCCTGACCAGGTAGGACGACCGGATCGGCCGCGGCCCGAAGCGCAGGTGCGAGATCGTGATCGCGCCCGACTTCTTCGAGTCGTAGACGAAGTAGCCGACGCCGTAGTTGTCGGTTTCCTCGCCGATGATCTTGATCGAGTTCTTGTTGGCGCCCACCGTGCCGTCTGCGCCCAGGCCGAAGAACACCGCCCGGACGACGTCGTCCGGTTCGATGTCGAATTCCGGATCGAGAGGCAGCGAGAGATGGGTGACGTCGTCGACGATGCCGACCGTGAAGTGGCTCTTCGGCTTCGCCTTGGACAGCTCGTCGTAGACGGACTTCGCCATGGCCGGCGTGTACTCCTTCGAGGAGAGGCCGTAGCGGCCGCCGATGACGAGCGGTGTCTGCCGGAACGAGGAGATGCCCTCGATCTCGGCCTCGCGCAGCGCCGTGACCACGTCGAGGTAGAGCGGTTCGCCGAGGGCGCCCGGTTCCTTCGTGCGGTCGAGCACCGCGATGCGCGTCGTGGTGGCGGGCAGCGCCGCGATGAAGTGCGCCAGCGAGAACGGCCGGTACAGCCGCACTTTCAGCAGGCCCACCTTCTCGCCGCGCGCCACCATCCACTCGACCAGTTCGTGCGTCACTTCCGCGCCCGAGCCCATCATGACGATGACCCGCTCGGCCTGCGGATGCCCGACGTAGTCGAACAGGTGGTACTGCCGTCCGACCAGCGCGGCGAACTTGTTCATCGTCTCCTGGACGATGGCCGGCGCGGCGGTGTAGAAGCCGTTGCACGCCTCGCGCGCCTGGAAGAACGCGTCCGGGTTCTGCGCCGTGCCGCGCAACACCGGGTGCTCCGGGTTCAGCGCGCGCTGGCGGTGCGCCGCGATGAGCGTGTCGTCCAGCATGTGACGCAGATCGTCGTCGGTCAGCTGTTCGATCTTCGCAACTTCGTGCGAGGTGCGGAAGCCGTCGAAGAAGTGCAGGAACGGCACGCGCGCCTCGAGCGTCGCGGCGTGCGAGACGCAGGCGAGGTCGTGCGCTTCCTGCACCGAGCCCGACGCGAGCATCGCGAAGCCGGTCTGCCGGCACGCCATCACGTCGGAATGGTCGCCGAAGATCGACAAGGCGTGCGTGGCCACGGTGCGCGCCGACACGTGCATCGCGAACGAGGTCAACTCGCCCGCGATCTTGAACATGTTCGGGATCATCAGCAGCAGGCCTTGCGACGCCGTGAAGGTCGTCGTCAGGGCGCCGGCCTGCAGCGAGCCGTGCACCGCGCCGGCCGCCCCGGCCTCCGACTGCATCTCGCTCACCGTGGGCACCGTACCCCAGATGTTCTTCCGGCCCTTCGCCGACCACTCGTCCGCCCACTCGCCCATGTTGGACGACGGGGTGATCGGGTAGATGGCGATCACTTCGTTGACCCGATGGGCCACCGAGGCGACGGCTTCATTGCCATCGATCGTGATACGAGGACGTGTCATATGAGTGCTTTCTCCGATGGACAGCTGATCTGAAAGGTGCGGGCTGGAGCGCGGCGTTTCCCGCGCAACCGCCCGTCGAGGTCGGCGAGGGCCGGCCGCGCATGGAACCTGAATGCGTGCCCCGCGCTCAGTGGAGCAACCTCCGTGCTGACCGCCAATCTCCCCGGTTTCCGCGTGTTTTGGAGGCGGCAGATGCGCGGATCACAATAGTCGCCGGACTCCCGGCAACTGAGGCGGATTGAGCTGAACAACAATCGCAGTCAGAGGGGGGGCAGCCGCGCTGGAGGTGCCCGTGCGACCGCCTATCTTAGCACTATTTCGCCGATGAGGAGGGGAGCGGGGGGCGCCGAGTTCTCAAGCGGGCAGGGCGAGCGAGACACCTGAAAAGGCGGCCGAATCCGGGGCGCCGACGCCCGCATGGCCCGCCGCATCGACCAGCAATCGCAGCGCGTACCCGTCGGGCAGTCCCGTCACGTTCGACACCGGGCCGATGCGGCAGACCGCCGAGAGGACCTTGCCCTGGCGCAGGGACGCCGGCAGGAAGTCCTGCCCGCGCGTCGTGCGGTCGATTTGCAGGTACACGAGGCGATGCATCGGGATAGGCGGGCCGCTCAGACACTCGACGTAGGCGGCACGCTCGGTCACGTCGCGGGTGACGATGCTGCTGAAGCGAGGGGTGCCGCGGCTGTCCCGCCAGATAATCCGGCCGGGCAGGCCCATCAGTCTTCGCCCGCTCTTGCGGCGCTCTTGTCCGGGATTCACAGGCTTCGTCGGGCCGGGGGTCGCTAGGTCTGTGTGCACGGGTTCACCTGACGCGCGGGGGCTGGTCCTGCCAACAGACAATCAAGGCCCGGACCGTCGCCCCAGGACCGCCGCTCGGCGGGCATCATCGACCCTAACTGGCTGATGTGTCAGACGTTAGATTGGACTAGCGCCCGTGCACGCTGATTGGAAAAACGGATACTTGGTATGCAGCCGACAGATTAACTGCTTACCGGGTATCCAGCTGCGTGCGGGCTGATGGAGTCCCGTGAGGGGCCCGGCCGGTCAGGACTGACCGGCGGGAGTGTCGAGGCCCAGGCGTTTGAGTTTCAGATACAGGCCGCGCCGTGTCAGACCGAGCAGGCGCGCGGTTTCCGAGATGTTGCCCGAGGTCCGCTCGAGCGCGCTGCGGATCATGTCCTTTTCGAGGTGTTCGACGGCCGCGCCGAGCGTCGTGGCCGCATGGCCCCGCCCCGACGCGCTGGAGGCGCCGGTGGTGCGGGCAGCCGCGAGATCCGGCGACAGGTGTTCCGGCGACACCGTGCTGTCGGGCGGACTCATCGCGACGGCGCGTTGGATCTCGTTGCGGAGCTGGCGGACGTTTCCCGGCCACCAATACTGCGAGAAGAGCTCGAGCGCATCGGAGCCGAGCTGGACGCCCGGCTTGCCGAGGCGCTCGCACGCCTCCCGCAGGAACAGGGCGCTCAAGTGCGGGATCTCTTCGCGTCGTTCGCGCAGCGGCGGGACGTGGATGCGGATGACCGAGAGCCGGTAATAGAGATCCTCGCGGAAGCCCCCTTCGACCACGCGCTGTTCGAGGTCGGCGTTGGTGGCGGCAATCACGCGCACGTCGACGCGCAGCGGGCGGGAGTCGCCGACCGGCATGATCTCGCCCTCTTCGAGGAAGCGCAGCAGCTTGGGTTGCACTTCGAGCGGGACGTCGCCGATCTCGTCGAGGAACAGCGTGCCGCCGGCCGCGGTCCGCACGAGGCCGGGCTGATCGTTCATGGCGCCGGTGAAGCTGCCGCGGCGGTGGCCGAACAGCTGGCTGTCGGCCAGTTCGCGGGTCGTCGTCGTGCAGTTGTAGGGCAGGAACATGCCGCCGGCGCGCGTCGATCCCAGGTGGATGGCGCGTGCCACCAGTTCCTTGCCCGTGCCGCTCTCGCCGGTAATCAGCACCGTGAGATCGTTGCCCTGCAGGCGCTGGATCTGATCGACGACGCGGGCCATGGCCGCGCTCGCGCAGATGAAGCCCGGCATCAGGGCCTCGAGCGATCGTTCGCTGTCGAGCGTGGTCGGGGCCACGCGGCGTTCGCGCGCGCTGCACAACTGGAACCCCTGCCCGGCGACGGTGGCGATGAGCCGCAGCCGCCGGGCCTCGGCATGGCCGATCGGATGGGGGACGGCGACGGCGGCGATGCGCGGGCCGTCGTGATCGTGTCCGAGCGGTTCGACGGCGATCGTGCCGCTGCCGTACGCGAACCCGCCGAGCGCCGACTTGGCGAGGGTGAGCGCGGCCGGCGCGTCGCACCCGACCTGCGCGAGCAGGCGCGCGTTCTCGGCGCCGAGGTGGACGAACACGACGGCGGCGTCGCCGCCCGCCGCCTCGAGCAGCGCGGTGGCGGTCTCGACCGACAGCAGGTCCGGCAGCACCGACGCGTCCACCAGCCGGCGGACGATCACGTCGTCGGCGTCGAGGGGCGAGCCGAGGAAGTCGCCGGCGACCACCGACGGCACCGGGTTCGCCACCGTTCGCGCCTCGGCGAGATCGGGCGCGGCGCCCAGCGCTTCGAAGATCGCAACCGCCTTGGAGGCGTGCCGCGAGGCGAGCGAGCGGGCCCCGACGCGCGCGACCAGCCGCGCGAGCGCGAGGTGGGAGTGGCCGGCCTGGTGGACCTCGCCGAGCATCTCGAACACGCTGACGCTCTGGGCGAGGTCGTGATACGCCTCCGTGGTCCGCCCGCAGGTGATCGAGACTTGCGCGCGCAGGCGCAGGAACTGGCCCCACGCGCCCGGCATCAGCGCCGCGTCCAGGCGCGGGGCGATGCCCGCCACGCGGTCCGCCGCCTCGCTCGTCCGCCCGGCCGCGAGCAGCGCTTCGCAGCCGATCAGCTCCGCCTGGAGCATCTCGCCCGGCGGCACGCCCTGCATGCGCGTCAGTTCCTCGGCCTGGGCCAACGTCGCGTCGATGTCGCCGCGCCTGAGCGCCAGGCGCGCCGCGTTGATGCGGACGCCCCATTCGTACCACCGGCTGGCGTGCGTGCCGAACCCGCCGTAGGCCTCGGCGGCCTGCCCGAGCGCCTCGGCGGCCGCGTCGTATTCGCCGCGAATCAGGTGAATCTGCGCCAGCGTATCGCAGGCCGCGCCCGTGGTCTCGTGGAACTGGACGGCGCTGCGCACGGCGAGCGCGCGGCGCAGCAGGTCCTCGGCGCGCTGGATCTGGCCCAGGCGCACGCACAGCTGGCCGAGCGTCGCGAGCGCGACGGCGAGGCCGTGCAGCGAGCCCGCGCTCTCGTGCAACTTCAGGCTGCGCTCGGCGAGTCCGAGCGCCTGGTCGTAGCGATGACGCATCGACGCGACGTTGGCCTGGTTGCCGCAGACGATGGCCAGCACGTCGTCGGCCTGGATCAGGCTCGCGAGACGCTCCGCCTGCCGGAGCGCGGCCATCGCCTCTTCGAAGCGGCCGGACTGCGCGAGCGTGACGCCGAGCAGCGAGTGGGTGAGCGCGAGGTGACGGCGGTCGCCGGCCGCGTGCAGCGCCGAGGAGGCGCGCGTGATGTGCTCGCGCGCGATGGCCATCTCGCCGACGCGCTTGTAGCACAGGCCCAGTTCGTACTGGACGCGGCCGATGGCCTGCGAGTCGTGCGCCGCCTCGGCCTGTTTCAGCGCGCGGCCCAGCAGGGCGATGGCGCGCGCCTGGTCGCCGCGCGCGAACGCCACCTGGGCGTGAAGCCGCCACAGAGCGGAGAGGCGGCCCGGCTCGATCCGCTCGCGCAGCAGATCCGGCGGCCGGCCGAGCGCCGCGGCGGCCTGATCGATATCGTCCTGCAGCAGCCAGGCGTCCGCCAGCGCGCAACGCACGGCCAGCTCCTCACCTCGCCGCAGTCCGGGCGCACGCATGGCCTGCGTGAGAAACTGCACGGCCTCGGCGCCGTGCCCCCGTTGCAGCGCGGCCAGCGCGCGGTTGAACACTGGCTGGAAGTCGCCGGTCACGGCGAGAGTATACCCGGACTCGTCAATCCCACGCGATTGCGGGTGTGTCGGGCAACGGGGGCGGGGGCCGTATGGCTGTGCCTGATTGAGAGCTGCCGCTCGCGCTCGGTGGGGCCGGACCTGGAGACGACAGGTGCACCGTGTAGCATCTGCGCAGACTGCAGCGGCCGCATGCACAGGCGAGGGCCATTCGGCATGCATTCGTGGCATCTCGCTTGCTCGACTCGGATAGGTCAGTCGATGCGAATCGCGCTGGGCTTTTCGGCCTGCGGTGCGTCCGGCCCTGAACTCAGGCGCGCGTCCGGCTGTTCACGTATTCACCAGTGCGAAAACTGAGGAGGAAGCACGCTTATGGCACAGCGAACCAGATCGTGGACGATTGCGATCGCGACAGCGGGGCTCGTCGCGTTGCCGCTCATCGGGGCCGCGCAGACCTACCCGCCGTCAGGCTCGACGTCAGGACAGTCCACGTCGGGAACGACAACCTCGGAGCAGACCTCGAGCAATGAGAACTCGCCGCAGTTTCACCTCGACCAGGCCAAGAAGGCTCTCGACGGGGTCTCGATATCCTCGCTGAGCGGTGACGCCGCGACCCGGATCTCCACGCTCAAGACGAACTTCGACAATTTGTACAACGACTACAAGAGCCAGGCTGGCGGCGCCAGTTCCACCGGCAGCCAGGTGGGCACGTCCGGGAGCTCGAGCGCGAATCCGCCGGCGGGGTCATCGAGCAGTTCGTCCACGACCAGTGACTGGAGGACCGAGTACACGCAGATTACGCAGGCACTCGATCGTCTCAACATCCCGGCCACGTCCCCGCGTGGCGCGTCTTCGAGCTACGGCAGCAGCGGGTCGTCGGGTTCGATGAGCGGCACGACGGGATCGGGCTCGGTGAGCGGAACGTCCGGATCGTCCGGGCAGACCGGCACGTCGGGCAGCGCCATGTCCAGCACCCCGGTGACGATCCCCGCGGACGTCCGTGCGAAGCTCTCCGACTTCCGCATGCACCTCGACGAGTTCTACAAGCTGGCGGCGAGCGGCGGCGTGCCGCCGTCGTCGGCATCGATGTAGTACGGCACGCGCGGATCGACATCGCATAGATGCGCCAGCAGACTGGGTCTGGCAGCTGGTAACGTGTCGCACGAGCGGGCGGGGAGGCGCGTCTCCCCGCCCGCGTCTCCATTTCCATTGGCACAGGCTTCACGTTCTCGTTCCATGTGGCACAGGGCTTCACGTGAGTCACTGGGCGTGTGGCACAGGGCTTCAGCCCTGTGAGGGCGCTCTGGTATGCTGAAACTCATGGCGCGAGGGTGGGAAAGCAAGGCGGTGGAAGCGCAGCAGCAGGATTTGGGTGCGCCGCGGGGCAGATCGGCCGCGCCGCTGTCGCCGGCGCAGCGTCTGGCCCTCGATCGCCGGCGCACACTCGAACTCGCGCGCGCCCGGACGGCCGCGGATCTGGAGGCGTCGACCTCGCCCGCGCACCGCTCGATGCTCGAAGAGGCGTTGCGGGCGCTCGACCTTCAGCTGCGGCACATCGGCTGACCGAGATCCGCGTTCGGCCCCCCTGAGCTTGCTGCAAATTGCCGAACGTGCGCCCTCATCCGGCCTCTTCCGGTCCAGTTCGAACGTGCTATCATCACCAATTGCGGAGTGCCTGGTAACCGCAGCGTGGGGGTTGAGCACGATGGACTTCTCGACTTACAAAGATGCGCTGCTGCACAAGCGGGCCGAGATCCTCGCGACCGGTGGTGTCAAGCCGCTGCAGCCCGACAACAACAGCCGGCAAGGCGACCTCGCCGATCAGGCGAGCGGCAACAACGAAGTCCACATCCAGCTGAGGCTCAAGCAGACTGACGCGAAGATCCTCCAGGCGATCGAAGAAGCACTGTGGCGCATCGAGAAGGGCACCTACGGCATGTGCCGCGACTGCGGCGAGCCGATCGCGGCCCCACGCCTGAACGCGATTCCCTGGACGCGGGTGTGCATCGCGTGCAAGGAGAAGCAGAACGCGTGAGATCGCCAGATTTGCGCGAGCTGCTGCGTGAGTTCTACGCGGACAAGCTGGGATTGACGCGCCGTCACGAGGCGGCGGCCCGCTTGGTCGCTGCCTACGACTTCAACAACACGTACCAATACATCATTGCGCGCGAGCAGGCGCAGCTCGAGTGGTTGCGCCGCGCGGTGGCGGAACTGGGCGGCATCGTGACGGACCAGGTGCCGGTCCTGACGACGCCCTCGGCCGGCAAGGGGGCGGAGGGCCAGTCGGCAATCCTGACCGACGATGCCCGCCTGATGCACGAGTTCGTCCAGAAGTGGCGCCCGCGCGTGGAGCAGGTGATCGACTCGCGGGATAAGCTGATGCTGGGGGTGATCCTGGGCGAGACGCTCGAACACAAGCGTTTCTTCGACCAGGCCATCGCCGGCCGCCACGACCTCCTGGGCCGACGCACGAGCCCGAGCGAGGCCAGCGGGCGAGTACTCCCCACGCGCTGGGTGGAATAAGTCCGGAGTCCCGCCTTCGCGCCGACGCGCTACCGCGGGCCAGCCGAAAGTCCGAGGTTCGATGGCGAACGCGGTTGTCACGCGGGTTGCGATCGCGCTCGGGAGCAACGTCGGCAACCGAGAGGCGCACCTTCGGTACGCGATCGATCGCCTCGGCTCCTGTCTCGCCGACCTGCGCGTGTCGCCCTTCATCGAGACCAAACCGCAAGACGTCCTGCCGCAGCCGCTCTTCCTGAACGCCGCCGTCGTCGGCAACTCTCACCTGCTGCCGCGCGCGCTGCTCGACGCGCTGCTGGCGATCGAGGGCGAGCGGGGACGCGAACGTCCCCACGCGGGAGCGCCCCGCACGCTCGATCTCGACCTCGTGCTCTTCGGTGACCAGATCGTGGAACAGCCGGGCATGACGATTCCGCATCCGCGGTTCCGGCAGCGACGCTTCGTGCTCGAACCGCTCGCGGCGATCGCGCCCGAGATGATCGATCCGGTGACGGGGTTGACGGTGCGGGAACTGCTCGCGGGACTGAGGACCAGGGACCAGGGACCAGGGACTAGGGACCAAGGACTAGGGACCAAGGACTAGGGACCAAGGACTAGGGACCAAGGACTAGGGATCGGGGATCTTCGACCCCCGATCCCGGCGAGATGAGAACTACTTGCCCTTGGAATAGACGGTCGTCCGGACGGCGCCGCCCTGACCCGGCTGCTCGATCGCCAGGTTGCCTTCGGGACTCAGCGACCAGGTCTGCACGCGTTCCTGCGGACCGTTCGCCCCTTCGGACTTGGTCGTGATGACCAGCTTGGCCCCGTCCCACTTCACCGTGGACGTCGAGGTCGTCGGTGCGCCGCCGCCCCGTCCCGCCATCTCGTTCTTGCTCTCGGTTCCGTCCAGGTTGTAGACGGTCTTCATCGTGTTCTGGCCCATCGTCCGCTCGACGGTCAGCTGCGTGGCTGTCTGGGTGACCGTCATCGGCCCGCCGCCGCCGCCGCGGCCGCCGCCGCCGGCGGGCGCAGCCGCCGCTGGTGGCGTCTGGGGTGCCCAGACGCCCTGGAAATTGGGCTTGCCCTGTGCGAACGCGACCGTCACCACGACCAACGCGAGGAACACCCCGAACAACATTGAGCGCTTCATGAGACCTCCATGTGAAACTGCCTGTCCATTCGGACCGGGACAGCGACGAGCTGCCGGCCCCTGAGCTCCCGCCCCGCTGAGACCAGACCCGATATCTTACCTATTCATAACGCAGCGCTTCAATCGGGTCCAGCGCGGCCGCTTTCCGTGCCGGATAGAACCCGAAGAAGATCCCGGTCGCCGCGGAGAAGCCGAAGGCCATGACCACCGCGTCGGAGGAGACGGCGGTCGGCCACTGCATGAATCTCGTCAGGCCTTCCGCGAACCCGAACCCGATGCCGATGCCGATGATCCCGCCGATGAGGCTGAGGACGACGGCTTCGACCAGGAACTGGAGCAACACGTCGTAGCCGCGGGCGCCGAGCGACATGCGGAGGCCGATTTCCCGCGTCCGCTCCGAGACGGACACGAGCATGATGTTCATGATGCCGATGCCGCCGACCAGCAGCGACACGCACGCGATGCCGGCCAGCAGGTAGGTCATGGTCTGCGTCGCCTGCACGCGCAGGCTGGCCATTTCCTCGAGGGTCCGCACCATGAAGTCATCGGTGTCGCCCTGCATGATCTTGTGGCGGACGCGCAGCAGCGCGGCGATGTCGTCGGCCACCTTGCTGATGTTGCCGGCCGATTCGGCCGACACGGTGATGTTCTGGATGTAGGTGGCCCGCTGCAGTTTCTTCTGGACCGTCGTGAACGGACAGTAGACCGCGTCGTCCTGGTCCTCGCCCATGGCCGCCTGGCCCTTGCGGGTCAGGACCCCGATGACCTTGAACGGCTGGTTCCTGATGCGGATCACCTGGCCGGTCGGGTCTTCGCCCTCACCGAACAACTGGTCGCGCACGACGGCGCCCAGGACCGCCACCTTGCCGGAGGTCTGGACGTCCTGGCTGCTGAAGAACGTGCCGAACTCGTTGGGCCACGACCGGATGAGCGGCAGGTCGACGTCGGTGCCCTGGATGCGCGTCTGCCAGTTCTGGTTCTGGAAGATGACCTGCGTGCGGGAGTTGAAGCCCGCGCACAGGTAGCGGACGCCGCGCACCTCGTTGCGAATGGCGACGGAATCCTCGACGGTCAGCGTGTTCGCGCCGCCCGAGCCGGTGCGCACGCCGCCCTGCGAGAAGTTGCCGGCGTTGACGTTGATGATGTTGGTTCCGGCCGACTGGATGGACGCCTCAATCGAGCTGGTCGCGCCGTTGCCGAGCGAGACCATCGCGATGACCGCGGCGACGCCGATGATCATGCCGAGCATCGTGAGGGCCGTGCGCATCTTGTTGCGATTGAGCGCCTTGAGTGCGATCCGGAACGTCATGACGATCGACATGTGGGCCTCAGTGTTTCACGAACCGAACAGCGCGACTCCGGACCCCGGACTCCGGACCCCGGACTCCAAGTATCTATATCTGCTACGCGACCGGCGGTAACGCCGCGGCCTCTTCGGCGGCGATGCGGCGCTGCACGACCGCTTCGTCCGATTTGATCTTGCCGTCGCGGAACGCGATGATGCGCGCCCCGTACTCGGCGATGTCCTGTTCGTGCGTGATGAGCAGCACCGTGATGTGGCGCTCCAGGTTCAGGCGCTGGAAGATCTCCATCACCTCGATGCTCGTGCGCGTGTCGAGGTTGCCCGTCGGCTCGTCGGCGAGCAGGATCGACGGTTCGTTGATGAGCGACCGCGCGATCGCCACGCGCTGTTGCTGGCCGCCCGAGAGCTGATTGGGATGATGGTGCGCGCGGTCGCCGAGGCCGACCGCGGCCAGCGCGTCCATCGCCCGCTTCCGCCGGATCGATCCCCGGACGGGCCTGCCGTTGTAGAGCAGCGGCAATTCGACGTTCTCCAGGGCGCTCGTCCGGGAGAGGAGGTTGAAGCCCTGGAACACGAAGCCGATCTGGTGGTTGCGAATGCGGGCCAGTTCGTTCTTCGAGAGCCGCGACACGTCCTTGCTCTCGAGAAAGTACTGGCCGCTGGTGGGCTTGTCCAGGCACCCCAGGATGTGCATGAACGTGGACTTGCCCGACCCGGACGGGCCCGTCACCGAGACGAACTCGCCGTGCTCGACCTCCACGGAAACGCCTCGCAGCGCGCGTACCTGGACCTCGCCAACCACGTAAATCTTGGTGAGGTCGCGAACGGAAATGACAGCCATAGGGAAACGTCCTTGAACTTCGCGTCGTCAGGTTACGCGCTTACCGACCACCGCCCCGACCGCCGCCGCCCGTAGGCCCACCGGGGCCGCCGCGCTGGCCACCAGGCATCAACGGGCTGCTGCCCGGCCGCACCGTCTGGTTGCTCAGGCCGGTGTCGATGTTGGTCACGAGCCTGGTGTTCTCGTCGATGCCTGCTCCGTCGACCAGGGCCGCGACGCTGCCGTCGGTGAGGCCGGTCCGGATGCTGATCGACTTGAGGCTCTTGACCGTGCCGTTGACGCTATAGATCCAGACGCGTCCCGGCGAGTCCGTGAAGACCAGGTCGCCGAACAGCGCGTCGATCGTCGTCGCGTCGCCCTTGGCGATGCCTTGCTTGGGGCCCGCCTCGTTGGCCGCCGGCCGGTTGCGCTGTCCACCGAATCGGCCGTTCTGGCCGCCCTGTGCCGCGGAAGCGTTGTCCTGGCGTCCCGAGCCCTGTCCGCGTCCGCCACCTTGACCACGGCCGCCGCCCTGACCGAACTGCTTCATGCGCTCTTCGTACTGCGCGCGCTGTTCGGGGGTCATCTGCGCGAGCCGTTCCTGCAGGCGCTTCTGGCGCTCCTCGGGCGTCAGCTGCTGGCCGCCCTGGCCGCCGCGCCCACCGAACTGGCGGTCGCCGGCCTGGCCCTGTCCGCCGCCCTGTCCGCCCCGGTTGGCCGACTGGCGGTCACCGCTCTGTCCCTGCCGGTTGCCGCGCGGCTGGCCCGGAGTGGCCTGCGCCTGGTTCTGGCCGCCGCGAGGAAGCGCGGTCTGCTCGGTGGCGGATTGCGCCGGCCGATCGCCGCCGCCCCGCTGGAACGCCGCGCCGCCGCCGCTTCCACCCTGTCCCTGCGCGCCGCCGCCGCCCATCGCGTTCTGGCCTCGCGCCCCGCCCTGGCCGCGACCGCGCAGCAGTTCGGGCGGCACCTCGAGGTTCAGCGCTTCGAAGATCTCGCGCGTCGGCCGGTAGCGCATGGCCGACAGCGGCACGCGCAGCACGTTCTCGCGCCGGGCGATTTCGATCTTCACGTTCGCCGTCATGCCCGGCTTCAGTTCGTAGAACGGGTTGGGGACGTCGATGATGGTCGTGTAGGTGACCACGTTCTGCGTAATGACCGGCTGCAACCGCACCTGAAACACCGTGCCGCGGAATTCCTTGTTGGGGAACGCATCGACGCGGAACGTCGCGATCTGGCCGGGGCGCAACATGCCCACGTCGGACTCGTCGATGCTCGCGTTCAACTGCATCTTGGTCAGGTCCTGGGCAATCTGGAACATCGAGGTCGCCGAGTTGTTCGACACGACCGTCTGGCCCACGTCCACCTTGCGGTTGATGACGATGCCGTCAATCGGCGCGTAGATGTCCGTGTAGCCCAGGTTGACGCGGTCCTGGTTCAGCTTCGCCTCGGTCTGCTTGATGCTCGCCACCTGCGACTTGATCGACGCGTCGTTGGTCTTGACGGTCACCTGCGCCGTTTCAAGATCCTGCGCCGTCACCAGGTTGCGCTTGGCCAGATCTGCCGCCCGTTTGAGCTTGTTCTGGGAATCCTCGAGCGTGATCTTCAAGCGCTCGAGGGTGGCCTGCGCGCTTTCGAGGTTCGCCTGGTCGCTCTCGATCGTCGCTAAGATCGTGGCGGGGTCGATCTTCGCGATGAGCTGCCCCTTCTTCACCATCGAGTTGAAGTCGGTCTTGTACAAATCCTTGATGACGCCGTTCACCTGCGTGCCGACGTCAACGGTCGTCACGGCCTGGACGGTCCCGGTGGCGCCGACCTGCTGGATGACGTCTCCACGGGTGACCTGCACGGTGGAGACTTCCGGCTCCGGCGGCTTGCCATACTTGTAGTAGTAGGCGCCGCCCGCAGCGCCGGCGACGACGATGACGACGACTAAGGTGATGAAGAGCTTTTTCATCTCGGTTGTGCCTCAGACCAACAACGGCCAAAAGGGGGGCAAGGAATAACTATCGTGAATGCCCGCGGTTACTGGCCGCCCGTCGAACCGGTCGACGAACTGCTCGACGAACTGCTCGACGAACTGCTGCCCGACGACACCGACGACACGGTCGCGCTGCCGGTTTCCTGCACCTGCTGGAACGTGACGAGCGACTTGCGGTAGTTGAGGAGCGCCTGGAGCTCGGACACCTGCGCGGCCGCCAGGTTCTGCTGCGCCTGCACGACGAAGTAGTTCGTCTGCATGCCGACCTCGAACTTGCTCTGCTCGGCTTCGAGCTGCTTCTGCGCCAGTTCGCGCGCGACCCTCGCCGTTTCCACCTGCTGCAGGTTGCTCTGCACGTTGAGGGCGGCCTGCGTCACGTCGGTCGCGACGCGCAACTCCACCGACTTCAACTGGGTCAGCGACTGCTGGTACTGGACCTTCGCGCGGGCGTAGGTGGCGTCCGCCGCACTGGTGCCGATCGGATAGGAGAACTGCACCTGCATGACCCAGGTCGGAACCTGGGCTTTCCCGAGGATGCTCAACGCGTCGACGTAGCCACCCGGTTTGGCCAGGATCGGCGTGCCGCCCACGACGCCCGAGCGCGTGTACACGTCGCCTCCCGTGCCCAGCGTGCCATAGGAGGCCGTCAGGTTGGCGTCGGGCAGCGTCTGGTTCTTGTTGTACTTGAGCGTGATCTCGCTCTGGCGGAGCGTCTCGCGGGAGGTGATGAGATCGGTGCGCTTGTCGAGCGCGTTGGCGAGCGCCGTCGCAATCATCGCCTTCACATCCATGTCCGCCGACGGTGGCGGCGGATCCGGGCGATTGGTCGGATTGATCGTCGACGTCCAGAGCGGATCCTGCGCGCTGCTGACGATCAGGCGCTTGAGCGCGATCTCGTTCTGCTGCCGGGTCTGTTCGGCGGCGACGACGCGCTGGCGGGCCTGGGCCGCGCCGGACTGCGCCGTCACGACATCGAGCGGCGCGAGCGTGCCGATTTCGACCTTCGCCTGGTTGTCCTTCACGAGCTGGTCGGCGAGAATCTGCGCCTGCTTCTGAATCTCCAGGTTCTGCACCGCGTACACGAGATCCCAGTAGGCGTTTCGCGTGCTGGCCTCGGTGTTGACCACGGTGGCGCGCAGCGTGACATCCGCAATCTGGCGGCCGATGAGGCCCGTCCACAGCGAATTGCGCGTGGCGTCAATCTTGAGGTTTCGCCACAGCGGCTGCGTGAGCTGCGCCGTGAACCGGGTCGTGAAGGTCGGGTTGATCGTGAAGTTGTTGCTGTCGGTGAACAACCGGTTGTTGTTCCAACTGAGGTTGGCGGTGCCGCCCGTCCACGGGAGGACCTGGGTCAGGCCGCCGTTGTAGGTGTAGGTCTGGTTGCTCGTGATGGCGCCCGCGCCCCCGCCCGACAACGTGTTGGTCGACATCGAACTGGAACTCTGATCACCCAGCGTCGATGTCAACGTCGGGGCATACGCGGCGCGCGTCTGCGCGATCGAAAGGTCCTGGAGCTGCGGGTTGAGCCGCGCCACCGCGAGGTCGATGTTCAGATCCATCGCGCGCGTGACAGCCTCCTCGAGTCGCAGGTCCACGACCGGACCCTGCGCCTGCTGCCCCGTGCCCTGCGCGGGCTGACCGGCGGTCACCTGCAGGAGCGCCGCCTTCATCAGGTCGGCCACGTGCGCGTCGGAGGCCTTCTGCTGCTGTTGCGCGACGAGAGTGGATGTCGGCGTCAGGACGGCCATGACGGGAACGATCAAGGCCAGCCTGAGGAGACTGGAACACGTCTTCACGGGATCCCTCCAATTGCTGAGATTCGGGAGAAAAGGGCCGGACGGGTCGGACGCGCCGTCAAACCGGCGCCGCGCATCTTATCAGCTATTTCTTAATTTGTGCCGGTCGTTGCGGGGGGTCGCTTCGCCGGTCACGCCGTTCGTGCTGCCACCGGTCTCGTAGAGCCTTCACCTTGAGCCGCTGGTCGGGACTCAGCTCCCGGTAAAATCGGAACAACATCAACGTCATCTGCCGGTCGACCTCGCTGCGGGCAGCCTGGACAATGTTCAGCTGGCGGACGACATCCATCTCGGTCGTTTTGTCACCAGCGATGAGCTTGCTCAACTCCTGTTGCGCATGCTCGACGTCTTCCATCGCGGTCTGCACCCGTGGAAGCGCCGCCTGGTGAATCGCCTCGATCCGGGTCGATTGTTCGCCTGTCAGCCCCAGTTCCCTGGCTTGCTGGCCCTGCCACCACTTGAATGGCTGCTGGGGTTCGCCGGCGCTGGCGGGCAATGCGACGAAAAGAAGAAAGGCGATGACTGCACGAAACATGGTCTTGCGAGCCCCTTGCATCTGGTCTTGCGTCTCTAGGCTTTTTACGACAATGGGTACGCGGCTGTTTACCCGAGGTGGGGCGGATGGGTCGGTTCCCGGGGCCTAGGTGGGTGAGGCTGGTATCCGAATTGCTAAGCTGGGACTCCGGGCGGGTGTGTCCAGGTTAGCCGGCTCGACCGGAGCGGGAGGCAGGCTCCACCCCATGGGGAGAAAACACGTGCGCCGCACTATCGGGTTCTGGGTCGTGTTCGTGCTCGTCCTGGTCGGCGCCGGTCGCCTGGTCGCCCAGAACGACAGAATGGAAGTCGAAGCCCAGGTCGGTGCCACCTACCAGGAGGCCGACGAGGGCTACTTTTCGTTCGGTCAGGACACCATGGTGGTCACCAAGCAGGGGTCAGACCTGCAAAAGTGGCTGAAGACCCACGTCGGCCAGCGCCTGAAGGTGAAGTTCGAGCCGGAATCGCAGGGCGAGCGGTGAGGTTCAGCGTGCGGTCGCGGTCGCAAACGCGTCCAGTTTCTCGATGACCGCGCCGACCATGATGTCGGGGGTGGAGGCGCCGGCGGTCACGCCGACGCGTAGCGGGCGGGTCGCGGGAAGCCAGTGCGCTGTGGTGGATTCGGCGTGGCTGCCGATCGGCCGGTGCCGGATCTCGACGGCCGACACCACGCAGCCGGCATCGGCGATGTGGTAGGTGGGCAGCCGCGCGGCGCAGATCCGCGCCAGGTTCCCGGTGTTGCTGCTGTTGTAGCCGCCAATCACGATCATCAAATCGAGCGCCTGCGCGTCGAGCAGCGTCACGACCGCGTCCTGCCGATCCTGCGTGGCGCTGCAGATCGTCTCGAACGCCCTGAAATGGGCGTCCAGCGCCTGCTCACCGTACCGCTCGCGCATCGCATCCCGGAACTGCTCGCCAATCGCCAGCGACTCGGACATGAGCATCGTCGTCTGGTTCGCGAGGCCGATGCGATCGAGATCCACGTCCGGATCGAAGCCGTCGGACGCGGCATGGCGGAAGCGCTGCAGAAACGCGGCCTTGTCCCCGCCGCGACGAATGTAGTCGCACACCTCCGCTGTCTGTGCGCGATCGAGGACGACGAGGTAGCGGCCGCCCGGGTACTGGAGCGCCTGCGACGCGGTGGCCTGCGTCTCCTCGTGGTGGACCTTGCCGTGAATGATGGCGGTGAACGCGTCCTGGGCGTAGCGCTTGACGGTCTTCCACACGTTCAACACCGAGCCGCAGGTGGTGTCGACCAGCGTGCAGCCGCGGCGCTGGAGTTCGACCAGGACCGCGATGGGCACCCCGAACGCCGGCAATATGACGACGTCTCCGGCCTCGAGGTCGCCCAGCGTGGCGCCCGGATCGCTGAGAAACCGGATCCCGAGCGCGCGCAACCGGTCGTTGACGAGCGGATTGTGAATGATCTCGCCGGTCAGGTAGACCTGCTGGGCGGGGAAGCGCAGCCGGGCCTGGTAGGCGTAGTCGACGGCCCGGTCCACCCCGTAACAGAAGCCGAACTCGCGCGCCAGGTGAACCGTGATGGAAGGGGTGTCGTGACGGAAACCGCCGGCCTTGATGCGTTCGACCAAGTCGCTGTGGTAATCGGCGACCAGGGAGCCGGCGACCGCGGCCTTCAGATCGAGACCCTTGCGGAAGATAAGAGGAGCACCCGGGGGCGCAGCGGCGTAGTCCACGTCTTCACTGTCCGCCGAACGTCGGGACGTTGTCAACGCCCCGACGGCAGAGTCAGTGCTGCTTCCCGAATGGGCGTGAGGGCGCCGAGCGCTTCGAGTTCGGCCGGTACCTGCATCGCGCCCTGCGCCTGCTCGGCCCGCGAGAAGATGTCGTCCTCGTTCACGTTGGGCTCGACCGCGGTGCGTGCCGGGATCACGACGTGCGAGAGCGCCACCGGCGCCGCGACGTGCCCGGCCCTGCTGACGACCGGCATGCCGAAGTCGGACATCCGGCCAAGCGTGAGGCCGATGAACAGCCCCGCCGCGGCCGCAGCCGCGATCCAGCGGCGCACCTGCGTCCCGGTGAAGATGGACAGGTTCTGGACGCCGTGCGACGGGAACTGGATGACGCGCGCGGGATGCGAGGCGTGCTCGAGCCGATGGAGGATCTGCAATCGCTGCGCTTCCAGCCGGGCCGGCGTGAAGATGGCGTCCGCCTCGGCGGTCGCCTCGTCGCGCACGTCGGTCATCTGGTCGACAAACGCCTGGTAGCGCTGCGCGCACCTGGCGCACCCACGCAGGTGTCCCAGGTTGTGATCTTGCCGGCCGAACCGCGGCTCGGCACCGATGTAGACGGCGATCATCTGATCGTCACGGAGATGACGGCCATCAGCGGCTTTCACGGGTACCCTCCAGAAGCGTGCGCATCTTCCGCACCGCGCGAAACAGGTGCACACGCACCGTCGATTGGTTCATCCCGGTCAATTCGCTCACCTCGCGCGGCGAGCGTTCGTCGTACAGCGACAGGAGCAGGACCGTGCGCTGGCGGTCGGGCAGACGTTCAATGGCCTCGGCCACCTGCGCGCGCCGCTCGCTCCTGAGCAACATCTCTTCCGGCGAGGCGGCCGTCGCCGGGACACTCTCGACGCGGCCCTGATCCTCGGCCGTGGTGTTCTGCGCCGGGAGGAGCCACCGTTCACGCCGCCGCTTGGCCTTTCGCCGGTCGAGGCAGCCGTTGATGAGAATCCGCGTGAACCAGACCTCGAACGGCAGATCCTCCTGGAACGACCCGATGTGCAGGAACACCTTCAGGAAGGCTTCCTGCACCGCCTCGTCGGCGTCGGCCGCGTCCCTGAGAAAGTGATACGCGATCCGCACCGCCCGGCGCTGCTGCCGGGCGACGATGATCGCGAAGAGCTCGCGGGCTTCCGCCAGCGCGCCCCGGGAGACGAGCGCCTTCACCTCGCCTGCGGTCCGCGACTCAATCGATGGACCTGGCGCAGGATCGGCGACGCCAACCGTGGCAAGCTCAGCTGTTGTAACCACCGGCTGTCCCGCCATTAAGGCTCTGTTGGGGACGGACGCGTCCGGGGATTCGGGTAGTCCCAATCCTAATATCAAGTTACGATGCTCCGGGCTCTGGCGTTTACATACCTTATCACAGCCTTTGACGAAGACCCCGCCGAGCTGGTTCAGCCGGCAGGTGGCCCGCCTGAGGCCGCAACCGCCCCGAGACGCCGTGGATTGGCCGCGCTTTACCGGTTGACGCGCCCGCGCGTGGCTCCATTGACTCCGCCGTTGGCTCTCGGTAGAGTCGAATCTGGGACAACTGAACACATTCGAATCTACTCGCGGAGGAGTCCGTCGATGAGTACCCGTGTGCTGCCGGCGCTCGAGTCCCATGGCATCGTGAACGCGGCGCGGGTCAACTGGAACCTGAACGCGCCTGCGCTCTATGAAGAAGTTGCGCGGCGGCGCGAGGGGCTGATTGCCGCCGACGGCGCGCTGGTGTGCCGCACGGGCCACCACACCGGCCGGTCCGCCAGCGACAAGTTCATCGTCCGCGAGAAATCGAGCGAGGACCGCATCTGGTGGGGCAAGGTCAATCGCGGGATCGACGAGGCGCACTTCGACGAGGTGCACCGGATGCTGCTGCGGTACCTGCAGGGGAAGGAACTCTTCGTCCAGGACTGCCACGCGTGCGCCGATCCGCGCTACCGCTACCCGGTGCGCGTCATCACGGAGTACGCCTGGCACAGCCTGTTCATCCGCAACATGCTGCTGCCCGTGGACGCGGCCGCGGACCCCGACGAGCACAAGCCGGCCCTGACGATCATCGATGCGCCGCGCTTCCATGCCGATCCGGAGCGTCATGGCACCAGGTCCGAGGTGTTCATCCTCGTGCACTTTGCGAAAGGGCTGGTCCTCATCGGCGGCACGAGCTACGCCGGCGAGATCAAGAAATCGGTCTTCACGGTGCTCAACTACCTGCTGCCGTCGCGCGGCGTGCTCCCGATGCATTGCTCCGCCAACATCGGCGCGGGCGGAGACGTCGCGCTGTTCTTCGGACTGTCGGGGACCGGCAAGACCACGCTGTCGAGCGATCCGGAGCGGCGCCTGATTGGCGACGACGAGCACGGGTGGAGCGAGTTCGGCGTGTTCAATTTCGAGGGCGGATGCTACGCGAAGTTGATCCGCCTGTCGCCGGAGGCCGAGCCGGAGATCTATTCGACGACCAGGCGCTTCGGCACGGTCCTCGAGAACGTCTCGATCGACGTGGCAACCCGCCAGCTCGATCTGGAAGACGATTCGCTCACCGAGAACACGCGCGGCGCCTACCCGCTGTCCTTCATCGACAACTACGTGAGGTCGGGCCAGGGCGGCCACCCGTCGAACATCATCCTGCTGACTGCCGATGCGTTCGGTGTGCTGCCGCCGATCTCGCGCCTCAGCCCGACCGCCGCGCGCTATCACTTCCTCTCGGGGTACACGGCCAAGGTGGCCGGCACGGAGAAGGGCGTCACGGAACCGACGGCGACGTTCAGCACCTGTTTCGGCGCGCCGTTCCTGCCGCTGCACCCGACCGTGTATTCGAGGGCGCTCGGCGAGATGATGGCGCGCCACCAGGTGACGGCGTGGCTCGTGAACACCGGGTGGACCGGCGGCCCGTACGGCATCGGATCGCGGATGCCCATTGCTTACACCCGCGCGATGGTGCGGGCGGCGCTGTCGGGGGCGCTCGATACGGTGGCCTACGACACCGATCCGATCTTCAACGTGCTCGTGCCGTCCTCGTGCCCCGGTGTGCCGTCGCAGCTGCTGCGTCCGCGCACGACGTGGCCAAACGATGCCGCCTACGACGAGCAGGCCCGCCGGCTGGCTCGCATGTTCATCGAGAACTTCAAGACGTTCGACGATCAGGCCGTGCCCGAGGTCAAGGCGGCAGGGCCACGGGACGTGTGACGGGCCGAGAGCCGTAAGCCCAAAGCCCAAAGTCCAAGGCCCAAGGCCCAAGGCCCAAGGCCTTATACTGATCGCTGGTCCAAAGATCCATGACCAGCGACTCCATCTACGAGCCCGTCATCGGCCTCGAGATCCACGCCCAGCTCCTCACTGAGAGCAAGATCTTCTGTGGCTGCAGCACGGCGTTCGGCGCCCGTCCCAACACGCACGTGTGTCCGGTCTGCCTCGGATTGCCCGGGGCGCTCCCGGTCCTGAACCGCAAGGCCGTCGATTTCGGGATTCGGGCGGCGCTGGCGCTCAACTGCGAGGTGCCCGCGCGGTCGGTGTTCGCGCGCAAGAACTACTTCTATCCGGACCTGCCGAAGGGCTACCAGATCTCGCAGTACGACCATCCGCTCGCCACCGGCGGCCACCTGGAGTACTCGGTCCGCAAAGCGGTCCGGCGTATCGGCCTCATTCGCGCGCACCTCGAGGAGGACGCCGGCAAATCGCTGCACGAGGGGTTTCCCGACTCGCCGACACGAACCTACGTGGACTTCAATCGCAGCGGCGTGCCGCTGCTCGAGATCGTGACGCAACCGGACCTGCGGTCGGCCGCCGAGGCCGCCGACTTTTTTGAACGGCTGCGCGCGATTCTCCTGGCGATTGGCGTCAACGACGGCAACATGGAAGAGGGCAGCCTCCGGTGCGACGCGAACGTCTCGGTGCGTCCGGCAGGCAGCGAGGCGCTCGGGACCAAGGCGGAGCTGAAGAACCTGAATTCGTTCCGGTACCTGCAGAAGGCGCTCGAGTACGAGATCGATCGGCAGATCGGGCTGCTGCAATCCGGCGAGCGGGTCGTGCACGAGACGCGGCTCTGGGACAGCGTGGCCGGCCGGACCGTCGCGATGCGCAGCAAGGAAGAAGCACACGACTACCGGTACTTTCCCGAGCCGGACCTGCCGGTGCTCGAGGTCACCGCCGAGCGCGTCGAGGAGATCCGCCGTGCGCTGCCCGAGCTGCCCGAAGCGCGCAAACACCGGCTCGTCGCGCAATACGACCTGCCCGAGTACGACGCGGACATCCTGACGCAGTCGGTCGCCCTGGGAGACTATTTCGAAGCCACGGCCGCCCGGGTGCGCAACGCGCGCGCGGCGAGCAACTGGATCCTCGGCGAGGTGCTGCGCAGGCTGAAGGAGACGGGCACGGCGGTCACCGAGATGCCCATCGATCCCACGCGACTGGCGGAGTTGATCGCGCTCGTGGAGCGCGGCACCATCAGCGGATCGGTGGCGAAGGACGTGTTCCAGACGATGTGCGAGACGGGCGCAACCGCCGAAGCGGTGGTGGCCGCCGGCGGCCTGGCGCAGGTCAGCGACGAGCGCGCGTTGCTGGTGGCGATCCGTGACGTGCTCGCGTCGAACCCCGGATCCGTCGGGCAGTACCGCGCGGGCCGGACGAAGACGTTCGGGTACCTCGTCGGCCAGGTGATGAAGGCGACGCGCGGCCAGGGGAACCCGCAGGTCGTCAACGACCTGCTGCGGCGGGAACTGGAAGGGAAGTAGGGCCGGACCAAGGCCCGCGTGCTATCATCGAGTTCCTTCACTCTCGATCCCGAAACTGCCCCTGGACGCGCGCCGGTGATTGAGACAGATCAGCTCTCGAAGCTGTACGGACGCGGCGTTTATGCGCTGCGGGACGTGTCGGTCAAGATCGGGCGCGGCGAGTTCGTCTTCCTGACCGGGCCCAGCGGCGCCGGCAAATCGACGTTCCTGCGCCTGGCGCTCTGCCAGGACGCGCCATCGGCCGGAAGTATCCAGGTTGCGCGAAAGGACCTCGCGCTCCTCACGCGCCGGCAGGTCCAGGCCTACCGCCGCACGGTCGGGTTCGTGTTCCAGGATTTCAAACTCATCAAGCGGAGCACGGTCTTCGAGAACGTGTCGTTCGTGCCCCGCGTGCTCGGGCACGCCAGCGTGCAGCAGAGCCGCCGCGCGTTCCAGGTGCTCAAATGGGTCGGCTTGCAGCACCGCATGAACGCCTATCCGGAGGAGCTGTCCGGCGGCGAGCAACAACGCGTCGCAATTGCGCGGGCCCTGGTCAACGATCCGGTGCTGATCCTGGCCGACGAGCCGACCGGCAATCTCGATCCGGATCTCTCGCTCGAGATCATGAACCTCTTCCGCGAGATCAACGCGCGCGGCACGACGGTCGTGGTGGCCACGCACGACCGCGAACTGATTCGCCGCGTGGCGCGACGGACGCTGGCGCTGGACCACGGACGCGTGATCGAGGGCTGAACCAGGCTGGCTCCGGGACTGCGTGGTTTGAAGTATGGCGTCTCTCTCTTATTTTGTCCGCGAGGCGACGACGAGCCTGCGGCGCGGCGGCGCATCGAACGTGCTGGCGATCGCGACGATCGCGCTCGCCCTGTTCGTGCTCGGCGCGTTCCTGCTCGTCACCGGCACGCTCGATCGCCTGATGGCGGGCTGGAGTGCGTCGGCCGAGATGTCGGTCTACCTGCGTGACGACGTGTCGGACGACCAGCGCGCCGCCATCTGGTCGGTCCTCGGCGCGAGCACCGTCGTTGAGAGCCGACAGTTCGTGTCCAAGACGGACGCGGCGCGGCGGTTTCGCCGGGACTTTCCGGACCTGGCGAGCGTGGCCGAGGGCCTCGGCTCGAATCCGTTGCCGGCGTCGTTCGAGCTGCGCCTTCGCCCGAGCAACGGCGGATCGGCCGGCGTGGACCGGCTCGCGGGATCGATGGCGCAGATGGGCGGAGTGGCCGACGTCCGCTACGATCGCCAGTGGCTCGATCGGCTGGCGCGCATCGTCGGCGCCCTGCGGTGGATCGGCCTGGTGCTGGCGTCGGCGCTGGCCGTCGCCGCGGGTCTGACGGTGGCCGCGGTGGTGCGGCTGGCCATGGCGGGCCGGCATGTGGAAGTCGAGATCATGGCGCTGGTCGGCGCGCCGTTCAGCGCGATTCGCGGGCCGTTCATCCTCGAGGGTGTGCTCCAGGGCGGCATCGGGGCAATCCTCGCGCTCGCGGTCCTGCGCGTGGCGTACGAAGTCGCCCGGCTGCGCGTCGTCCGCGATATTCCGGGACTCGATCCGTCATCGATCGCATTCCTGTCGCCACTGGCCATGGTCGGCATCGTTGGAGGCGGCGTCATCGTTGGCTGCCTTGGCGGGTTCGTTGCGACCCGCGGCGTGCGATAGGCCGCCGTGACGCGGCGGCGCGGGATGGATGGGATGGAGGAACCGGCGCGTTGACAGGGGCGGCGCGCGGGCACTACACTGGGAATCGCCCACCGTTATTTCTCAGAACTAAGAGGAGTCGAATGGCCCGCTTCCTGACCGAGATACGGCCATTAAGCCGGCAGGATCCGACAGCCCCCATCGAGTTCTACCGGGAGGAATTTCTCAAGCAACGGCGCTGCCTGCGGAAGCAGCGCGAGTACTATTCCAAAGACGCGATCGTCAGCGCCGAAGCGGCGCTGGGGCGGATCCTGTCGCGCCTCGATCAGCTCTGCAGTCGGCAGAACGCTGATGAGGTCGTCAGCCGCCTGCTCCGACAGTTCGATGTCGTGACCGGCGCATCGGCCTGGTCCGATCCGAAGAAGACGCACTGAACCCTCTCGCACGACTTCGACGCGACCTCCTGACGATTGTTCAAGCGAGCATCGTGGCAGCCGATGCCGGCCGCTTTCTCCTCCGGGCGCTGGCCGAGCGGGTGGATGCCTGTCTCTTCTCCCCGGAGCCGCTGACCGTCGTGGCCATCGGCAAGGCGGCCGCGCCCATGGTGTCTGCCTTCCTGCGATCGCATCCCGGTCCCGTTGCCGCGGCGCTGGCCGCGTCGATGCCTACCTCGGTCTCCCTGCCCCCGTCGGTCGAGTGGTATCGCGCCGGCCATCCCGTTCCCGACGACGTCAGCGAACAGGCGGGGCGGCGGGCGCTCGCCCTCGCCGCATCCAGGCAGGGGCCCCTCGTGGTCCTGCTGTCGGGCGGCGCGTCCGCGCTCGTCGCGGTGCCGCGTCCCGGTGTGACGCTCGACGACAAACGCCTCGTCACCAGGCAACTGCTCGCGGCGGGCGCCGACATTGGCGCCCTGAACACCGTGCGCAAGCACCTGTCAGACATCAAGGGCGGATGGCTCGCGGCGGCGTCGCGCCGACCGACGATTGCATTTGTCATTTCCGATGTGGTGGGCGACGATCTGAGCGTGATTGGTTCCGGCCCGACCGTGGCAGACCCGACGACGTTCGCTGCCGCCCTCGACGTGCTCGACCGGTTCGGGGGCCGGTCGGCGTACCCGGTGTCTGCCGTTCGCCTCCTCCTGGCCGGTCACGCCGGCACCATACCCGACACGCCCAAGCCCGGTGATCTGCGTCTTCAAACCGCAACCACCCGCGTCATCGGTTCCAGTCGCGACGTGTTGCACGCCGCGGCTGACGCGGCGGCCGGCGCCGGATACATCCCCACCGTCATCACCGAGCCGGTCGTCGGCGAGGCCCGGCACGTGGCGCCCGCACACGTGGCCCGGATGCTGGAGATTGCGGGCCGCGCGGGCGGCCGGGCGGCGGTGCTGTCGGCGGGCGAGACGACCGTGCGCGTGTCGGGAACCGGGCGCGGTGGGCGCAACCAGGAATTCGTGCTTGCCGCGGCATCACGGCTCCGGCGACTCGGACGGTCGGCCGTCTTCGCGAGCATCGGCACCGACGGCATCGACGGACCGACCGATGCCGCGGGCGCCATGGCGGATCCGACGACGATCGCCCGCGTCGAGCAGGGCGGGTTCTCGATCGCGGAGGCGCTGGACAACAATGACAGCTACGCATTGCTGGCGGCGCTTGGGGATTTGATCAAAACGGGAGCGACCGACACCAACGTCGGGGACCTGCAGGTGTTGCTCGTCGAGTGACGGGATTCGGGCGTCGCCCTCATATCCGGAGTTGACGATGAAGTACGTCAGAATCGGGCTCTACGTCGTCGTCGGGTTGCTGGTGGCGCTGCTTGCCGGATTTCTCTGGGGCCGCGCCGGGCGGTCGGCCGTGCAGATGCAGTTCGATGACGCGCAATTGCGGCTCGACCTGACGCAAGCGCGGGCGAATCTGCTGGCCGCTCGCGTGGATCTGTTCGAAGTGAACTTCGGCCGTGCCAGCCAGGAACTGCAGGCGGCCAAAGCGCCGTTGCAGGACGCGGAGCAGCGGCTCGCGGCGCTGGGCCGCAATGACGAGGCCGGCCGCGTGCGCGACGTGGCGGCGCGCGTGGTGCAGGCGTCGGACCAGACATCGCGCCTCGATCAGTCCGCGAACACCCGGCTGGCCGCGGCGCTCGTCCTGTTGGACCAGGTCGCCACCAGTCTGAAGACCGGCGGTCCCACAGGATAGGAAGCGACTCCGGACTCCGGACCCCGGACTCGGGACGACAAGAAACGACTATGTTATCGAGCGAACAGATCCTCAGTGTGATGCGGGAAGAGGTGCACCATCCTGCCTCGACGCGCGAGCTGATGCAGGTGCTCAAGATCCCGCGCGAGGAGCGCCCCGCCTTCCGCCGGCATTTGAACCGGCTGGTTGCCGATGGCGACCTGGTCCAGGTCCGCGGCCGCCGCTACGGGCTCGCTGACAAGATGGACCTGGTCGTCGGGCGCCTCCAGACCCATCCGTCCGGGTACGGTTTCGTCGTGCCGGATCGGCCGCTCGAGGGAACGACGGGCGACATTCACGTGTCGGCGGCCAACCTGCAGGAGGCGATGCACGGCGACCGCGTCGTCGCGCGCGTCGAGCACATTCGCGACGGCCGCGCGGAAGGCCGCATCATCAAGATCCTCGAGCGGGGCAGCGCGCGCGTGGTCGGCCGCTTCGAAACAGGCGACGCCGGCGTCTCGTTCGTGGTGCCGTTCGACAAGCACATCCTGTCCGACATTCACATCCCGCGCGGTGAGACGCTGCACGCGAAGGCCGGCGAGATGGTGACCACCGAGATCACGAAGTGGCCGACGGGAGCGCGCGGGCCGATCGGACGCGTCGTCGAAGTGCTCGGCGATCTCAACGCGCCGGGCGTCGACACGCAGGTGATCATCAGGAAATACAACATCCCGGACGCGCACGCGCCCGAGGCCGTCGAGGAGGCGCGCCGGCTGACGCGCGGCCGGCCGGGCCAGACCATCGAGGCGAGCCGGCAGGACCTCGCGGGCCGGACCGACTTTCGCGGCCTGGCCATCGTGACGATCGACGGCGAGCACGCTCGCGACTTCGACGACGCGATCTCGATCGAACGAATCGAGGGCGGCTATCGGCTCGGCGTGCACATCGCGGACGTCTCGCACTATGTCAGGGAGGGCAGCGCGCTCGACCAGGACGCCTACGAGCGGGGCACGTCGGTCTACTTCCCCGATCGCGCGGTGCACATGTTCCCGGAGCCGCTCGCCACCGGCCTGTGCAGCCTGAACCCGCACGTCGATCGCCTGGTGCAGTCGTGCGTCATGGAGATCGATCGCCGCGGGACCGTGGTGCGCTACGAGTTCCACGACGGGGTCATCAACACCGCCGAGCGGATGACCTACACGGCCGTGAACGCGATTCTCACCGCGCAGGACGCCGAGGCCACCGCGCGCTACCGGCCCCTGGTGCCGATGTTCGAGTTGATGCGCGAGCTGTTCCAGGTGCTCAACGACCGGCGGCGCCGGCTGGGGTCGATCGACTTCGATCTCGAAGAGCCCGAGGTGATCCTGGACGAGGCCGGGATGGTCGAGGCGATCATCCCGTCGGAGCGCAACATCGCGCACCGGATCATCGAAGAGTTCATGCTGCTGGCCAACGAGACCGTCGCGCAATATCTCGACGAGAGCGACATCCCGTCGCTCTACCGCGTGCACGAGGAGCCGGATCCGCTGAAGGTCGAGAAGTTCGAGGAGTTCGTGTCGAGCCTTGGGTACAGCCTGGCCGCGCCTCCCGACGGCGTCCGGCCGCGGCACTTCCAGAAGCTCATCGAACGCCTGCACGGGAAGCCCGAGGAGAAAGCGGTCGCGTTCCTGATGCTGCGCACGATGCAGAAGGCGCGCTATGACCCTCGCAATCTCGGGCACTTCGGCCTGGCCTTCGAGTCCTACACGCACTTCACGTCGCCCATCCGCCGGTATCCGGATCTCGTCGTCCATCGCACCTTGCGCGAGGCGCGCCGCAAGGCGATGACGGCCGAACGGCGGGAAGAGCTCGACGAGGAGCTGCCGGAGATCGCGCGCCACACCTCCGAGATGGAACGGCGCGCGGACGATGCCGAGCGCGAGCTGATCCAGTGGAAGAAGGTCCGCTTCATGGCGGACAAGGTCGGCGACGAGTTCGACGGCTACATCACCGGCGTCGCGCCGTTCGGCCTGTTCGTCGAGCTCATCGAGCACTTCGTCGAGGGGCTCGTGCACGTCTCCACGATGGCGGACGACTACTACCGGTACCTGGAAGCAACGCACACGCTGCGCGGGGAGAACACGGAGAAGACCTACCGGCTGGGCGACCGCGTGCGGGTCCAGGTCCTGCGCGTGGACATGGACCGCCGCCAGATCGAACTCGGCCTGCTGCAGATTCTCGACGCGGTTCGCGCCGAGCAGGGGCGGCGCCGCGCGCCCCGGAGCAAGGCGCGGCCGCGGCGCGAGCGCGTGTCCCCGCCGTCCGCCGGCCGATCGCGCCGTCCGCCGTCCGGACGCCGCAAGCGATCACGAAGATGAAGAGCGTCGTCATCGGAACCGCCGGGCACATCGATCACGGCAAGAGCGCGCTCGTGCGCGCGCTGACCGACATCGACCCGGATCGCCTGAAAGAGGAGCAGGAACGCGGCATCACGATCGACCTCGGGTTCGCCCACTGGCAGGCGGACGGGATCAACTTCGCCTTCGTCGACGTCCCCGGCCACGAGCGGTTCGTCAAGAACATGCTCGCGGGCGTCGGCGGGTTCGACGCGGTGCTGCTGGTGGTGGCCGCCGACGAATCGGTGATGCCGCAGACGCGCGAACATTTCGAGATCTGCCGCCTCCTGCGCATCCCCGCCGGCATCGTCGTCCTCACCAAATCCGACTTGGTCGATGCGGACACCATCGAGCTGGTGCGGCTGGAAGTGCGCGAGCTCGTCGCGGGCTCCTTCCTCGAGGAGGCACCGATCGTGCCCGTCTCCTCGCGAACCGGCGACGGCCTCGACCTGCTGCGCGCGGCGCTCGTCTCATGTGGGCGCGCGGCGCGCCTGCGCCCCTCGGCGGGCCCGGCGCGGCTGCCCATCGATCGCGTCTTCACGATGAAGGGCTTCGGCACCGTCGCGACCGGGACGCTCGTCTCCGGACAGATCGGCCTCGACGAGGAACTCGAGGTCCTGCCCGGCGGACGGGTGATCAAGGTGCGGGGCATCCAGGTGCACGGGATGCGCCAGGAGCGGGCCAGCGCCGGGCAGCGCGTGGCGCTGAACCTGGGGGGCGTCGAGACGTCGGATCTTGGCCGGGGCGATACGTTGCTGACCCCGGGCAGCCTCGAGGTCACGACGATGCTCGACGCCGTGGTGGAAGTGGTGCCGGGCGGGAAGGCGCTGCGGCACGGCACCCGCGTGCGCTTCCACCAGGGAACACACGAAGTGCTCGGACGGGTCGCGGTTGCGGGGATGGCGGACGGGACATCGTCCGAGGTCCGAAGTCCGACGTCCGAGGTCGCCGAGATTCCGGCCGGCGGGCGCGCCTACATCCGCCTGCGGCTCGAGTCGCCCGCGGTCGTCACCCGCGGCGATCGCTACATCCTGCGCGCCTATTCGCCGCCGATGACGATCGCCGGCGGCGCCGTCATCGATCCACGTCCGGCGCGTGGCGGGATCCGCAACGCGGCCGCGCGGCGTCGGTTCGTGTGCCTGGATCCGCTCCAGGGTCCGGAGTCCGGAGTCCGGAGTCCGGAGTCCGAAGTCCGCAGTCCGGAGCCCGCCAGAGACGCGTCCGAGCGGGCGCTGGTGTGGATGATTGAAGAATCGGGCGCGGCCGGCCTGCCGGCGGGTGCCGCGATGAGCCGGGCTGGACTGGCACCCGAGGTGGCACGCGAGATCACGGCCCCCCTGCTCCGGGCGGGCGCGATCGTTCAGGCCGGAGACCGCCTGGTCGACGGGAAAGTGGCGGCAGCCCTTGCCGCGCAGGTCGTCAGCGCGCTCGAGCAGTACCACCGGGAGCAGCCGCTCTGGGAAGGCATGCCGCGCGAGGAGGTGCGCGAGCGCTGGTTCGGTCCGGCGGCGCCGGCGCTGTTCGATCTCGTCCTGTCCGACCTCGTTACCGCCGGGAAGATCGTCGCCCGCGATCGCCTGGCTCTCGCCGGGCACACGCTGGCGCTCACGTCAGCCGAGGAGCGCGCGCGTGACACGCTCGAGCGCGCCTTCCGCGATGGCGGTCTGAAGCCGCCCGACGCCGCATCGCTGTCGGCCCTGACCGGCGGCGACCAGGGACTGGTCGATCGGATGGTGAAACTGTTGATCAGGCAGAAGGTGCTGGTGAAGGTCGAGACGCTGCTCTTCCACGCCGACGCGTTGCGCCGGTTGCGCGAGGATGTGATGGCGCTGAAGCGGGAGACGGCGGGCGCCAGACTCGACGTGGGCGCGTTCAAGGATCGGTACGGCATCACCCGGAAGTACGCCATTCCGCTGCTGGAGTATCTGGATCGGGAGCGACTGACCAGGCGGGTAGGGGACGTGCGCGTGGTGATTTGACTAGTCTTCCTTGTCGGGTTCCTTGAAGTTCTTGATGGCCTTGCCGATGCCGCGGCCAAGCTCCGGCAGGCGGTTCGCGCCGAAGATCACCAGCAGGATGAGCACGATGAGCACGAGTTCCGGAATACCAATACGTCCCATCGACTAGCCTCGTCTGCAGGCTCCGGCTTCGGGCTCCAGGCGCTGCGTCATAAAAACAGTTGAGGTGCCGCTCCAGCGGCAATTGTACACCAAGGGCCGGCGGTGGTGCGGGAAGAGGCAGGAGGCTGGTTGGACGGCATGGCGATCGGGGCGAACGCTGGCCGGCGCGGCGCGATGTTCCTCGCGGCGGTCGTGCTGGCGCTCGGGGCGGTTGTCGTCCGCGCGCAGTTCGCCAGCGGGATCACACTGGTCGAGGTTTATGCCACCGTCACCGACACGCACGGTGGGCCGGTGCCCGGGCTCGGGCAGCGCGACTTCCAGGTGTTCGAAGACGGCGCGCCGCAACGCATTACGACGTTTGCATCGGGCGATGTCCCGCTCGCCCTGGCGCTGGCGATCGATCGCAGCTGGAGCATGGCGGGAGCGCGCCTGTCGCTCGCCCGGGCCGCGGCGCGGACGTTTCTCGAGCGGCTGCGCCCGGGCGACCGCGCGATGATCGTCGCGGTGGCCAGCGATATCGAGGTGGTGGCGCCGCTGTCGGCCGAGCGTGCGCAGGCGCTGCAGGCGCTGGCGCGGCTCCAGCCGTGGAGCACGACCGGCCTGCACGACGCCATCATCGCCTGCATCGACATGATCCAACCGGCCGGCGGCCGGCGTGCACTGGTCCTGCTGTCGGACGGGGTCGATCGATTCAGCCGCGCGACGGCGGCCGATGCGCTCGAACGCGCGCGGACGTCGGACGTCCTCATTTACCCGATCGCCCTGGGCGGACCACGGCCAGCGCTCTTTCCCGAACTGGCGGCCCTGACCGGTGGCCAGTCGTTCGAGCTCCGCGATCCGCGCCAGATCGACAAGACGCTTTCAACAATCGCCGAGGAGCTGCGCCACCAGTACCTGTTGGGCTACACGCCCTCGCGTCCGATCGATCCCGCCAGGCCCGAGTGGCGCGGCGTCCAGGTCAAGGTGAACCGGGCCGGCGTGAGGGTGCGCGTGCGGGACGGGTACCTGGCGAGGTGACGCCCGGCGGCTCCGATCCGCCTCAGCCATACGCCGGCGCGTTGCCGCATGTCAGCGTTTACGCTACGATGTGCGGTACAGCCTCAATCCGACAACGCGCGCCGGCACGAAGGCTGTCGCCGCCGCGGCTCGTTGATCGTGCCGGTGCGGCGGGTCGGGATCACCTGCACCGTACAAGTACCGCCATGACCCATCCGCTCGTGCTCGCGCTGTTTCGCGACCGGGGCGGCGCCGCGCGCGCAGCGGCCGCCGTCCGCGACCTCGGGATCGATCGGGCCGACCTGTCGGTGGTCTCCCGCAGCCATGAAGACGAGCGCACGCTGGCGCGGGAAGTGGGTGGGACGCCGGGCACCGAGATCGAGGACTCCAGGGTTGCCTCGAGGCTCGGCGAACTGGGCGGCCAGATCCTCGCGGCGATTGCGATCGTGCTGCCGGGCATCGGGCCGATTGTCACCGCCGGTCCACTATCCGCCGATCTCGGTGAGGCAGCCGGCCATATGGCGGGCGGGATCGCCTCCGTGCTGCGACGCAGCGGGTTGTCGGAAGCGCGGGCGGCCGAGTGGCAGGCGCGCGTCAGGCGTGGCGACGTGCTGCTCGGCGTTCACGTCCGCCAGGGCGACGTCGATGCCATCGGCCGCGCACTGCGGCAGCACGGTGCCGACGACATCGAAGTGGCCGAGTGGCAGTGACGCGCCAGGTCGCGCGTCCAACCGATAAACGTTCGGGCGGTCCGAGCGGTATATAACGTGAAAGGGACAGCGGATGCCGCAGGTTGATGCCAGCCAGTTTACGATCGGCGTGTTCCAGGACGCCGCCTGGGCGGAGCGGGGCCTGGACGCGCTCAAAAAGCACGCCTTTTTGACCGAGGCCGTGTCGATTATCGCCAAGGACACGCCGGAAACCGCCGTGCTCGTCGAGCAGACCTGCGGGACCGCGCCGGCGCGGCTGACGTTGCCCCGGCTTGGACCGATCGTGGCGAGCGGCTCGCTCATCGACGCGCTCGAAGGGCCGGCTGGCGATCTGGTGCGCGTCGGCCTGGCCGCGGCGTTCAAACGGGTGGGATTCCAGGTGCACGACGGGCAAATTTTCGAAACGTTGACCGGCAGAGGCGGCGTGCTCGTCGCGATCAAAGGCGAACCGAGGGCTGCCGACGCGCTGGCCGTCCTGCACTCGTTCGGCGGCGGCAACGCCGCGATCGGGGCCTGGAGCGGCCGGCTCTGATGTCCGTCGTTGTGGTCATCAGTTTCGCTTCGCGTCACGGTCGGCTCAGATAGCGCGTGAAAAGGGCCCTTTTTGTTGCTGAGGTCGGCGGTATTCGTTTTGCACTTGTGGCCGTGTCACCGGTGGGCGGAGAATAGCAGGAATTGTCGCGACCCATGTCTGAAACCCCGCATCACAGGATCCCGGCAGCAGCCCCCGTGGGCCATCTGTCGGTGCATATAGAGGGCGAGCACCCGGCAGACGTCCCATTCAGCTTCGAGCGGGGGATGCAGCGTGCACCGGGCGCACTGGTGATGGCGTTCCTCGTTCACGCCATTCCGATCGCGCTGATCGTATTCGGTGTGTTCTACCCGAACGGCGGCCGGACCGATGCGATGATCCGCACGGTCATCCCCCCCGGCATCATCTGGATCCCGCGGGAAGGGCCGGGCGGCGGCGGTGGTGGCGGTGGCAATCAGAGCAAGCTGCCGCCGCGGAAGATCGAACTGCCCGGCAAGGACGCCCTCAGCGTGCCGGTCGAGAAGCCGAAACCGCTGCAGATCCCGACGGAAGTCAAGCCGTCTGATGCCCCGCCGCAGATCGCGCAGCTCGATGCCAGGGCGCTCGCGGCGGGAGCCACGGTCCTGCCGGGCACCTTCGACGGCGTGCCGGGCGGCACGTCGCAGGGTTCGGGCTCCGGCGGTGGCGCGGGCAACGGCACGGGAACGGGCATCGGCAACGGCAACGGGTCGGGAATCGGGGACGGCTGGGGCGGCGGGTCCGGCGGTGGGGCCTACCGGCCGGGCAACGGAATCCAGGTGCCGAAGCCTATTCGTGAGGTGAAGCCGGCCTATACGGCCGATGCGATGCGGGCCAAGATCCAGGGCACCGCCGTTGTCGAGTGCGTCGTCCTGCCCGACGGCAGCGTCGGCGACGTGCAGATCGTCAAGTCGCTCGATTCGAGCTTCGGTCTCGATCAGGAGGCCGTGAAAGCGGCCAAGCAGTGGCGCTTCATTCCCGGCACGCGGAACGGATTGCCTGTGCCGGTGCTGATAACGATTGAGTTGATGTTCACGCTGAGGTGATCGCAGTCGACCAACGCTCGCAGGACCCGAAGTCCTGCTTCACATAACCCCGGGACAAAAAAAAGGGCCCGACAGGCGAACCTGCCGGGCCCTTTGCACAAGTCCCAAGGCCCTGAGCCTCGAGCCTTCCTAGTACATTCCGCCCATTCCGCCTCCGGGCGGCATCGGGGCATCCTTCTTCTCCTCGGGGATGTCGGCGATGCAGGCCTCGGTCGTCAACAGCAGCGATGCGATCGACGACGCGTTCTGCAGCGCGGAGCGCACGACCTTGGTCGGATCCACCACGCCCGCCTGGATCAGGTTCTCATACTCGTCGGTGAGCGCGTTGAAGCCGAAGTCGTCGGTCCCTTCCTTCACGCGCTGCACGACGATTGACCCTTCCATCCCGGCGTTGGTGGCGATCCAGCGCATCGGCTCCTCGATGGCGCGCTTGACGATGTTGACGCCGATCTTCTGGTCGCCCTCGATCTTCAGGTCGTCGAGTGACTTGAGCGCACGGATGAGCGCGACGCCTCCGCCGGGCACGATGCCCTCTTCGACGGCCGCCTTGGTGGCGTGCATCGCATCCTCGACGCGGGCCTTCTTTTCCTTCATCTCGGTCTCGGTCGCCGCGCCCACCTTGATGATCGCGACGCCGCCCACCAGCTTGGCCAGCCGTTCCTGCAGCTTCTCGCGGTCGTAGTCCGAGGTCGTTTCCTCGACCTGGACGCGGATCTGCTTCACGCGCCCCTCGATCGCCGACTGGGTGCCGCCGCCTTCGACGATGGTGGTGTTGTCCTTGTCGATGGTGACCTTCTTGGCCTGGCCGAGATCCTCGACGCGGACGTTCTCGAGCTTGATGCCGAGATCCTCGGTGACGGCCTTGCCGCCGGTCAGGATCGCGACGTCCTCGAGCATCGCCTTGCGGCGATCGCCGAAGCCCGGGGCCTTGACCGCCGCAGCCTGCAACGTGCCGCGCAGCTTGTTGACGACCAGCGTCGCCAGCGCCTCGCCTTCGATGTCTTCCGCGATGATGAGCAGCGGGCGCCCCATGCGCGCCACCTGTTCCAGGACCGGCAGCAGATCCTTCATCGAGCTGATCTTCTTCTCGTGGATGAGGATGAGCGGGTTCTCGAGGACCACTTCCATCCGCTCGGGATCGGTGACGAAGTAGGGAGACAGATACCCGCGGTCGAACTGCATCCCTTCGACCACGTCCAGCGAGGTCTCGAGCGTCTTCGCTTCTTCAACCGTGATGACGCCGTCCTTGCCGACCTTCTCCATCGCCTCGGCGATGATCTTGCCGATGGTCGCATCGTTGTTCGCCGAGATCGTGCCGACCTGGGCGATCATGTTGCCCTTGACCGGCTTCGACTGCTTCTTGAGGCTCTCGACGACCACCTCGACCGCGCGCTCGATTCCGCGCTTGAGGTCCATCGGGTTGGCGCCCGCGACCACGTTCTTCGCGCCTTCGCGGTAGATGGCCTGGGCGAGCACCGTGGCCGTCGTCGTGCCGTCACCGGCGACGTCGGACGTCTTGCTGGCCACCTCGCGCACCATCTGCGCGCCCATGTTCTCGAGCGGATCCTTCAGGTCGATTTCCTTGGCGACCGTCACCCCGTCCTTCGTGATGAGAGGGGATCCGAACTTCTTGTCCAGGACGACGTTGCGTCCCTTCGGGCCGAGCGTCACCTTGACGGCGTCCGCCAGCTGGTTGACGCCGCGAAGAATCGCCTGCCGCGACTGCTCGCCATACACGATCTGCTTTGGCATCTTTATCTGCTCCGTTTGAACCACAAAGGCAGTTGACAGTTCACAGTTCACAGTCCGCGAACTGTCAACTGTCGACTGTTAACCAGTGATGTCGTACCGCCGACGCGCCGGCACGGCCTCGAACGCGCCCGTTCGGGGCGGGCCGACCCGCCGCTACTTCTTTTTCTTGCCGGCCTCGTCCACGACGGCCAGGACTTCGTCTTCCCGCATGATCAGGAACTCTTCGCCGTCCAGCTTGATCTCCTGCCCGGAGTACTTGCCGAACAGGATCGTGTCGTCGGCCTTGACGTCGAGCGGGATGCGAACCCCGTCTTCCTTGATCTTCCCGGTGCCCACCGCGATGACCTTTCCCTGCTGCGGCTTCTCCTTCGCGGTGTCGGGAATGATGATGCCGCCCACGCGCTCTTCGGTCTCCTCGAGACGACGCACGAGGATGCGATCGTTCAACGGTCTGACTTTCATCGATGTTTTCTCCAGGTATGGCGTGTCGTGATATCCGGAGGCCGCACGCCGGCGGCGGGCGCGGGCCGGCGGCGCTTGGCACTCGGGTGTGGCGACTGTTGGCACTCGAACAGGGCGACTGCTAATGTATAACCCGCGGGCGAAGGGTGTCAACAGGGAACGGCGGGCGGCGGCTGGCGGGCCTCAGGTGGTGCGTTTCAGGTGCAATTCCACCATTTTGCGGCTGAGGGTGTTGCGGTGGACGCCGAGCGCGGTGGCCGCGCGTGACAGGCTGCCGTCGCAGCGCGCGAGGACCCGGACGATGAAGCGCTTCTCGAATTCACGCTGGGCATCGACGAAGGGGATGCCCTTGTCCACCATCTCGCCGACGAGCTTGTCGAGTTGTTCACGCACGGCGGCCTCAAGAAAGTGCGAAGTGCGACGTGCGAAGTGCGACGTGCGACGTGCCTGGTGCGACGTGCGACGTGCCTGGTGCGACGTGCGACGTGCCTGGTGCGACGCGCCGGGCCCGACGTGCCTGGTGCGGCGTAAGCTGCCTCGCGCGTCGGGGGCGGCCGCATGAGGTGTGGTGCGCACTCCGCACCTCGCACGCCGCACTACGTGAGTTCCCCTCCCGTCAGCCGACGGAACGCCTCGAGGTACTTGTCGCGGGTTCGCCCGACGACCTCCTCGGGCAACGACGGGACCGGGGGCTGCTTGTTCCACCGGATCTGTTCGAGATAATCGCGCACGAACTGCTTGTCGAAGCTGGGCTGGCCGTGCCCGGGCTCGTACTGGTCGATGGGCCAGAACCTGGACGAATCGGGGGTCAGCACTTCGTCGATGAGCAGGACGCGGCCGGGATCCCCGTCGATGAGGCCGAACTCGAACTTGGTGTCGGCGACGATGATGCCGCGTGCTTCCGCGTGTGCCGCTCCCCGGGCGTAGAGGCGCATCGCGATGTCGCGGAGCCGCGCCATCAGGTCCGCGCCGACCAGTCGTCCCGCCTCCTCGATCGAAATGTTCTGGTCGTGTCCGGTGGCAGCCTTGGTGGCGGGAGTGAAGATGGGCTCGGGCAACCGGTCCGATTCCCGCAGGCCGGCGCCGAGCGCAATCCCGCACACCTGTCCTGTCTTGCGGTACTCCTGCCATCCCGAGCCTGCCAGGTACCCTCGCACGACGCATTCGATCGGTACCGTCGCCGCCTTTCTCACGAACATCGTCCGGCCGTCGAGCACGGCGGCGTGGCGGCGGGCGGCCGGTGGGAACTCGTGCGGGTCGATCGAGACCAGGTGGTTGGCGACGACGTCGGCCGCCAGGCGGAACCAGAAGGCCGAGATCTGCGTCAGCACCTTGCCCTTGTCGGGGATGCCGGAACCGAGCACGTAGTCAAAGGCCGAGATGCGATCGGTCGCGACGATGAGCAGGTGATCCCCGAGGTCGTAGATGTCGCGCACCTTGCCCCGCGCGGACAGGGTCAGCCCTTCAAGCGTGGTTTCGACGAGCGGTGGCGGCGTCGGCACTGGCGAACCTCTCGTGAGGGAAGGGGGAGCCATCTTACAGAGGCAACGGGGTGCCGCGCAAGAGCCCGGGCGAAGCGGCGATCTGCCGGGCATGCACCGCCGTGCCGTCCAGGGCCACGGGCGAACCCCGTTCAACATGGACTTGTCAACCCCCTTATAGTAGATTGCGCTGCTCGACAAAATACGGATGAAGGCACACTTTCGAACCATCATCTTCCTGGCGCTGGCGATCCTGTTGTTCGCGATGTTCCTGGGCCACGTGAACCTCGGGAACGTGCTGGCCGAGGTGCGCCACGCCCGGTTCGATCTGCTGCTCCTGGCGCTGGTCACGACGGCGGCGACCTATCTCATGCGCGCGTATCGATGGCAGTACCTGTTGCGCGCGCTCGGACCGACGCGTTTCGGCACGGCGTTTCGTACGACCGTCATCGGGTTTGCCGCCAGCTTCCTGCTGCCGGCGCGCGCCGGCGAGTTCCTGCGCCCGTATCTGCTCGCGCGCGAGGAACACTTGAGCGCCACCTCGGCATTTGCCACCATCATTCTCGAGCGCCTGCTGGACACGGTCACCGTGCTGGTGCTGTTTGCCGTCTTCCTGCTGGTGTTCGACCCGGGCCAGAGCCCGGTGGACCCGAAGGTGTTTCGCGACGTCCGGGTTGGCGGACTCACGGTGGGCATCGCCGCGCTGGTGGCGTTGGTGACGCTGTTCGTGCTGGCCGGCCACCCGGACGCGGTCGCGCGGGGGGCGCTCCGGCTCGAGCGCGTGCTCCCGGCGGGCCTCGCCCACGCGACGAGCAAGGTCGTGCACCTGTTCGTGACCGGCCTGAGCGCCGTGCGCCAGCCCGGCCGGCTCGCCATGACGTTCATCCTGTCGTTCCCCCTGTGGCTGTCCATCGCGCTCGGCATCTTCCTGGTGACCCGCGCGTTCCACATGCCGATCCCGTTCATCGGGTCGTTCGTGGTGGTGGCGATCCTGGTGGTCGGCGTCGCGGTGCCGACACCGGGCTCGGTCGGCACGTTTCACTGGGCCTACCAGATCGCGGTGACGGCCTTTTACGGCCAGCCGGCGGATCGTGCGGCGGGTGCGGCCATCGTGCTGCACGCGATCTCGTTCCTGCCGGTGACGCTGCTGGGCATCGTGTTCATGGCTCGTGAAGGGTTGAGCCTCGGGCGGATGCGCGGGCTGGCGAAACTGGCTGGCGAGCAGAAGCAGGAGGAGACGCGGTGAAGTGCCCGTACTGCGGCCATCTGGGCGACAAGGTCGTCGATTCGCGCGAGAGCAAGGAAGGCGAGGTGATTCGCCGCCGCCGCGAGTGCCTGGAGTGCGGCCGGCGATTCACGAGCTACGAGCGGATCGACGAGATCCCCTACATGGTCGTCAAGAAGGACTCCAGCCGGGAGCGGTTCGAGCGGCAGAAGCTCATTTCCGGGATGCTCAAGGCCTGCGAGAAGCGGCCGGTGAGCGTCGCGGCGCTCGAAGCCGTCGCCGACAAGGTGGAGGCGACGCTCCAGGACCGGCCGGAGAAGGAGATCTCGACGGCCGAAATCGGCTCGTTCGTCATGCAGGAACTGAAGCGGCTGGACAAGGTCGCCTACGTCCGCTTCGCCTCGGTCTACCAGCACTTCCGCGACATCAACGAGTTCATGACCGAGCTGAAGGACCTGCTGAACGCGAAGGAATGAAATCGACCCTGCTCGCGCTCGCGCTCGGCTTGTGGATCGCCGGCGGCAGCTTCTTCGGGGGCGCCGACGAGATCCAGGTGGTCTCGCTCACCCGTGACGGCGTCGTGTATGTGTCCTGCACGTTTCCCGACGGCTTCAGCCACGACATGCGCGAAGCGTTGCGCAGCGGGTTGCAGACGGCGATCACCTACGACATCGAGTTGCGCAAGGAAGTGCCGGTCTGGTTCGACCGGACCCTCACCAGCGTGACGGTCACTGCCTCGGCCCAGTACGACAGCCTGACCCGGCAGCACCAGCTCTCGCGGACGATCGACGGGCGCGGCGAGGAGCCGCGCGTCACGGCCGACGAGGAGGAGGTGCGCGCCTGGCTGACCTCGCTCGAGCGCTTGCGGTTGTTCCGAACGACAGGCCTCGAGCCCAACACGGACTACTACATCCAGGTGCGCGCGCACAGCAAGCCGCGCACGAACTGGTTCCTGTTCTGGCCTTTCGACCGCGGGACGGCGACCGGCTCCGTCCGGTTCACCTTCATCCCGTCGTGAGGGCGCCGGCTCGCCCTCACGCGGTGTCAGGTGCAGCGTCGTGACCATGGCCCCGACCATTCGCCCGTTTGTGGCGCCGCCGCCGACCGCGCGGCCGCCGGTTCGCCGTCCGGCGCCGCGGCCGCGTGCGCGGCGTCCGTTCCGCGACAATCCGCGGCTGATCCTGCTCGGCATCCTGCTGCTCGCGGGGGCCCTGGTCGCGACGCTCACCTTCGCGAACCGGTCCACGCGATTGTCGCCCGACTTCGTCAGCGAGTTCGTCCTCGGCGCCCTGTCGCTGGCGGACGTCACGATGCTGGTCGCGCTGGTCTTCGTGCTGGCGCGCAACGTCGTCAAACTCCTGGTCGAGCGGCGGCGCTCGCTGCCGTTCGCCAGGTTTCGCGCGAAACTGGTGGCCGTGCTGCTCGGCATGACGCTCATCCCGAGCGTCCTGGTGCTGTTTGTCGGCTCGGAGCTCATCACCAACAGCGTCGAGAGCTGGTTCACGCAGCCGATGGACGACATCCTCAGCAGCGCCAACAGCATCGCCAGCGAGTACCACCAGGAGCGCCAGCGGGTCGTGAGCGAACGCGCGGCGCGGATGGCGCGGTCGCTGTCGTCGGTCGATCTCGCCGACGTCGCGGCGCTGCGCGCCTCGCTCGCCCCGGAGGTCACCCAGGAACGGGCCGTGGACATGGTGGAGGTCTACCGGGTCGTGCGGCTTCCGCGCGGCGCGCGGCCCGAGGTGGTGTCGGTGACCGACGTCCAGTCGCCCACCCTGCCGCGCGGGTACAACCGGGCGACCGCCGATCGGTTGGCGGCGCAGGCGGTGGCGGGGAAGGCCGAGCCGGGCCGGGCCGAGTCGATGGTCGAGCCGATGGAGAGCGGCGGCGAACTGATCCGCGCGGCGGCCGCCATCCCGGATCGAGCCGGGCAGGTCGCGGGCGTCGTCGTGGTCAGCGCGTACTTGAGCGGGGAACTGACCGCGCGCGCCCACAAGATGAGCAGCTCCTACCAGGCCTACCAGCAGCTGCGGGTGCTCCGGCGGCCGCTCACCGGCGTCTACCTCTCATTCTTCCTCATGATGACGCTCATGATCCTCGTCGGCGCGACGTGGGTCGGGTTGTACATGGCCAAGCGCATCACGCGCCCGATCCACGCGCTGGCGGTGGCCGCGCGCGAAATCGGCGCCGGTCACCTGGACCACCGCGTCGAGCCGGAAACGGCCGATGAATTCGGCTCGCTCGTGGACGCGTTCAACACGATGGCCGCCGAGCTCGCCATCAGCCGGCGCAAACTGGAGCGCTCGGCGGTGGACCTGCAGCGCAAGCACGTGGAGGTCGAGGAGCGGCGCCGCTACATCGAAACGATTCTCGAGCGCATCGCGACCGGCGTCGTGTCGGTGGACGCCGCGGGCCGCATCAGCACGGTGAACAGCGCCGCGGCGCGGTTGCTGGGCCTCGACGCCGCCGTCATCGGCCGGCCCGCGCCCGAGGTGTTCGAGCGCGCGGACCTGGGCGCCCTGGCGGCGCTGCTGGAGCGGGCGCGCGAGGGCGGGGAAGTGCAGGCGCAGGAGGTGGCGCTCGTGCGCGAGGGCCGCGACATGCACCTGGCGGCCGTGGCGACGACCCTGCACGGGGAGCCGGGCAGCGCCGAGGCGCGCGTGCTCGTGTTCGACGACATCACGCCGCTCATCCGCGCCCAGAAAGTCGCGGCGTGGCGGGAAGTGGCCCGCCGACTGGCGCACGAGGTGAAGAACCCGTTGACGCCGATCCAGCTCAGCGCCGAACGGTTGCGCCGTCATTTCGCGAACGCGCCCGAGCCGGCCCGCGCGCTCGTGGAGGAGTGCACCACGACGATCGTCGCCGAGGTGGAGTCGCTCAAGGGCCTGGTGGACGAGTTCTCGCAGTTTGCGCGGATGCCGCCGCCCAAGCGCATGCCCACCGACCTGCGGGCGCTGGTCGCCGGCACGCTGACGCTCTACACGGGCCTGTTCCGCGACGTGCACATCGAGTGCGGCGACGGTGAGGCGCTCCCGCCGGCGAACGTCGATCCGGAGCAGATCCGCCGTGTGATCATCAACCTGGTGGACAATGCGATCGAGGCGATGGACCGTCGCGGGGAGGTGCGGGTCGACACCACGCACGACTTGTCGAATCACGTCGCGCGCATCGTCATTTCCGACAACGGCCCGGGCATTCCGGCGGGCGAGCGCGAGAAGCTGTTCCTGCCGTACTATTCGACCAAGCGGCGCGGCAGCGGGCTCGGCCTGGCCATCGTCCGGCGCATCGTCGTCGAGCACGGCGGCAGCATCGACGTGGGAGACAACACGCCGCGGGGAACGCGGTTCACGATCGAATTGCCGTGTTGAAACACGCGCCCGGAAACGTTGTGCGACGTGCAAGGTGCGGAGTGCGACGTGCGGTGCGGTGTGCACCCTACAACGTGCGTGCGAGGTCCAGATGCGGCGCTCGGCACTTTCCCTTCTGCGCGGCGTGCGCACCGCGCGCTTCGCGAGTTGCCCGCCCGGCGGACGCGCACCTCGCACGGCACGTCGCACCCCGCACCTCGCACGTCGCACGTAGTTGGTCCCGATGAAGCCAAATATCCTGATCGTCGACGATGAACCCGGGGTGCGGACCGCGCTCGGGGCCGTCCTGCGCGACGAGGGCTACCAGGTGGAAGCCGTCGAGAGCGGGGAAGCCTGCCTGGCCCGGGCGACGCGCGGCGCGTTCGACATCATCGTGCTCGACATCTGGCTGCCGGGAATCGACGGGCTGCAGACCTTGGCGCGCCTGCGCGAACGCCAGATCGACACGCAGGTGGTGGTGATCTCGGGGCACGGAAACATCGAATCGGCGGTCCGCGCCATCAAGATGGGGGCGTTCGACTTTGTCGAGAAGCCGCTCTCGCTCGAGAAGACGGTCCTCGTGATCCGCAACGCCCTGCGGCAGCAGCACCTCGAGGTGGAGAACCGCGCGCTGCGTGCGCGCGTGGACCGGACGCTGACGATGGTCGGCGAGAGCTACGTGATGCTGCAGCTGCGCGAGCAGGTGGCGATGGCCGCGCCGACCAATGGCCGCGTCCTGATCCACGGCGAGAACGGCACCGGCAAGGAACTGGTGGCGCGCACCGTGCACGGGCTCAGCCGCCGGCGCAGCGGGCCGTTCATCGAGGTGAACTGCGCCGCGATTCCCGAGGAGCTCATCGAGAGCGAGCTGTTCGGCCACGTCAAGGGGGCGTTCACCGGCGCGCTCGCGGATCGCCGCGGGAAGTTCGAGATTGCCGACGGCGGCACGATCTTCCTCGACGAGATCGCGGACATGAGCCTCAAGACGCAGGCCAAGGTGCTGCGGGTCCTGCAGGAACAGGTGGTCGAACCGGTCGGGGGCGCGTCGAGCGTGCACGCGGACGTCCGCGTGCTCGCGGCCACCAACAAGGACCTCCAGGCGGAGATCCGCGAGGGGCGCTTCCGCGAAGATCTGTTCTTCCGCCTCAACGTGATTCCCATCTTCGTGCCGCCGCTGCGCGATCGCGGTGACGACATCCCGCTGCTCGCGCGCCACTTCATGCAGGGATTCGCGAGCGAGTACGGGCGGCGCGCGAAGACGATCGATCCGTCGGCGGTCTTTGCGCTGCAGCAGTACGGCTGGCCGGGCAACGTGCGGGAGCTGCGCAACGTGATCGAGCGCCTCATCATCATGGTGGCCGGCGACACGATCACGTCGCGCGACCTCGCCTTCCTCGGCACCGGCGTCGTCGCGATCGCCGAGGAGGACCCGCCCGGGGCGGCGCTCGCCAGCCTGCACGACGCGCGGTCGCGGTTCGAGCGCGATTACATCCTGCGGACGCTCGCCGCCTGTGCGGGCAACATCTCGCGCACGGCGGAGATCCTTGGCGTCGAACGAAGCAACCTGTACCGCAAGATGCGCGCGCTCGGCGTCGCGCCGGCGCGCCCCGGCGGCGGCGAGGAGGTCGAAGAAGACGGCGCCTGACGCCGGCACGCGCGCCGCACGGGCACCACGCACCCCGCACTCCGCACGTCGCACGTCCACCGCACACCCCTGTTTGACTGCCGATCCCGTTTGGCCGATAATCGCCGCGGTTCTCTGTGTGTCGTCTGACGATGGCCGATTCCCTTCCCACCGACGGCGCCCGCGCTGACCGCCAGGATCGCACGGCGAGGATCGAAGAGCTGTTGCTGGCCGGTCTCGATTACTACTTTGCGGGTGAGCACGAACGCGCGGTCAACATCTGGACCCGCGTGCTCTTCCTGGATCGCGGCCACGCCCGGGCGCGCGCCTACATCGAGCGGGCCCGCGGCGCGCTCGCCGAGCGCCAGCGCGAGTCCGAGGAGATGATCCAGCATGGCATGGCGGCCTTCGACCAGGGCGACACGGCCAGCGCGCGCGCGCTGCTGTCTGCCGCGATTGCCCGGGGAGGCCCTCACGACGTCGCGCTGGTGCTGCTCGATCGCCTGAACCGCCTCGAGGCGGCCAGCCCGGCCCCCGATCCGGCGCTCCGCGAGACGGGCGGCGCGCTGTCGGCGTCGCGTCATGCCTTCGCCGGGCGCGCTTCGACGCCCCGCTCCTGGGCCGTCCCTGTCCTGTTCATCCTTGCCCTGGGCCTGGTCGCGCTCTACGTGGCCATCTCGGTCTCGGATCTCGGCGCGCTCCGCCCGTGGCGCACGCCAGAACAGGCCGCCTCGGTGGGCCGGCCCGCCCAGGAGCCGCTGCCGGTGCCGCGCCCCGCGGACCTGGCTCTGTGGCGCGCCGCGGGGTTGAAAAGCGCCGGCCATCTGAAGGACGCCCTGATCGCGCTCGATCGGATCGGCCCGGACGATGTCGCCTACGCGGATGCCGAGCGCATGCGCGCGGAGATCCAGGCGTTGTTGCTGGCCGGGTTGCCGCCGCTCGGCGGTCTCGGCCGCGACGGCAAGTAGCGGGCCCGCTCGGGCCGCCTCCGATCCACGAGTGCACCGGTTTGCCGAGGACTCATGTCGCGATGAAGTGTCCGAAATGCGGCTACATCGGCTTCGAGAGCGCGCAGAAGTGCCGCAACTGCGGGTACGACTTCTCGCTGACGAGCGACCCTGTACGCGAGATCGATCTGCCGCTCACGCGCGACGAACCGTTGGGGGCGCCAGCCGACTTCGACTTCCGGACCGGTGATACGCCGCGGGCTATGCCGCTGCGGCGGCGCGGTTCTGCCTCCGGTGATTTCGACCTGCCAGCCCGGACACCGCGCGCCATCGAGCCGGATCTGCCGCTGTTCGGCGCCGCGTCCGCGGTTCCGTCGTCGCAGGCCGCGCCGCCGGCAGCCGTTCCGGGGCGGGCTGCCGGAACGCCTTTGCCTGCCGTGCGCTCGGCCGCGACACCGGTGCGCCCCGCCGCGCCATCGCTCCGGCCGCGGGCGCGACCAGCGGCGTTCGATTTCACGGACCCGTCGCCCGCCCTCGATCCCGCGCCGGTTGCGCCCCGTGGTCCGTTCGCGGGCACACCGCCGGCCGGGCGTCCCGCGGGATCGGTTGCCCGGGCGATTGCCGGACTGCTGGACGCCGCCATCATGATTGGACTGGACGCCGGCGTCCTCTATTTCACGCTGCGCGTCTGCCGGCTCTCGTTCAGCGAGATCGCGATCCTGCCGCCGGCCCCGCTGGTTGCGTTCTGGCTGTTGCTGGATGGTGCGTACCTCGTGGCGTTCACGGCGTTCGGCGGCCAGACCATCGGCAAGATGGCGGCCGGCCTCAAGGTCGTCGGCGAGGATGGCACGCGCGTGATCCCGGGCCAGGCGCTGGTCCGCGCGTTCGGCTACGTCGCGTCGCTGATCCCGGCCGGCCTCGGTTTTGTGCCGCGCGGCCCGAGCCGCCGCGCGCTCCACGATCGTCTCGCGCACACGCGCGTCGTCCAGGCCTAGTCCTGGACTCTGGTTCAGGCACGCGTGGCCGCGCGCGTCATCCCCTTCGCAGAGTCACGCCGCGTCCAGTTCATCCGCGGGTGCGCTTGCGTTCCGACCGCGCTCGCACCACGGAATAGTCTGGCGCCGCGCCTTCCCGGCGTGACAAGATCACGTGAGTCATGTCGCGTCTTGCCGTCTTCATCGCCACGTTCGGGTACACCGGCTATTGTCCGATCGCGCCGGGTACGGCCGGCTCCGCCGCCGCGCTGCTGCTCTTCGCGCTCGTTCGCTGGACCGGATCGCCGCTCGTCGAGGGCGGCGCGATCGTCGTCGTCGCGCTGGTCGGCACCTGGAGCGCATCGATCGCCGAGCGCCACTTCCACGCCACCGACCCGGGGCAAATCGTCATCGACGAAGTGCTGGGCATGCTCATGACGCTGGCGTTCATGCCGCTGACCTGGGGAGGCGTCGTCGCGGGCTTCTTCGTGTTTCGCGCACTCGACATCGTCAAGCCCTTCCCGGCGAATGCCGCGGAGCGGCTGCCCGGCGGCCTGGGCGTGATGGCCGACGATGCGATGTCGGGCGTGTACGGCAATATCCTGATGCGCGCGCTGCTCTGGCTGCTGCCAGCCTGGATGTAAGCAGGGACAGGGTTCGGGATCAGGGGAGCGCCGCCTCGCCAGAACGCGTCGCGCGAAGGCGGGACTTCGGGCTTCGGACATCGGACTTGGGACGACGAGATCGCAGAGTGCGAGCCGAAATCATCGCGGTCGGCAGCGAGATGCTCACCCCCGACAGGGTGGACACCAATTCGCTCTTCATCACGGACCGGCTCAACACGATCGGCATCGACGTCATCGCGAAGAGCGTCGCCGCCGACGATCGGGGGCTGCTCGGCGGGCAGTTGCGCCTCGCGCTGACTCGCGCGGACGTGATCGTGTTCACCGGCGGCCTGGGCCCCACCTCCGATGATGTGACGCGCGAGGCCGTGGCGGACGCGCTTGGCGTGCCGCTGGATGAGGATCCGCTGACGATCGAACGGCTCGAGCGGCGGTTCGCGCGGCGCGGCGTGCCGATGCCGGCAATCAATCGCCGGCAGGCCCTGGTCCCGCGCGGCGCCGAGGTCATCGTCAACGAGTACGGCACGGCCCCCGGCCTGCTCTTCGAACGCGGGGGCACGGTGATCGCGCTGCTGCCCGGTCCCCCCCGCGAGATGAAGCCGATGTTCGAGGGCCTCGTGCGCGGGCGGCTGGCCGGGTTGACCGGCGGATGGGGCATCTTCCGCCGTGTGCTCAAGACGACCGGGCGTCCGGAATCGCAGATCGAGGAGGTCGTGCAGCCGATCTACGCGCGGTGGGCGTCGGCGCCCGCGCCGATCCAGACGACGATTCTCGCCACGCCCGGCCAGATCGAGCTGCACCTGGCCGTTTGCGCCGCAAACGACGCCGAGGCGCGCGTCGTGCTCGACGCGGCGACCGGCGAGATCGCCGGCGCGCTCGGGCCGACGCTGTTCGCCACCGACACTCGGCGGCTGGAAGAGGTCGTCGGCGACATGCTCCGCGAGCGCACCTTGTGGATCGCCACGGCCGAATCCTGCACCGGCGGATTGCTCGCCTCGCGCCTGACCGACGTGCCGGGGAGTTCCGCCTATGTCGAGCGGGGCGTCGTCTGCTATAGCAACCGGGCGAAGACGGAGCTGCTCGGCGTGCCTGACGCGATGCTGCGCGAGCACGGAGCGGTCAGCGAACCGGTGGCGCGGGCGATGGCCTGCGGCATCCGCGAACGTGCGGGAACCGATCTTGGCGTCGCCATCACCGGGATCGCCGGGCCCAGCGGCGGCACGCCGGCCAAGCCCGTCGGGACGGTGGTCGTCGCGCTCGCGTGGGCCGGCGCGGAGCGCGTGCGCACGTTGTGGTTTCCCGGCGACCGAGAGCCAGTGAAGTTCCACGCCAGCCAGGCCGCGCTCGACATGGTCCGGCGGCATCTGTTGAAGGCGGATGGCTGAGAGGGCGGACCCCGTTCTCGAACCCTCGGGACTCACGAGCAGGAGAGACGCATTGCGGTTGTTCGTCGCGGTCGATCTGGACGAGACTCTGCGGCGCGCGGCGGCGCGCGTCACGCGAGCGCTGCGGGACCGTCTCGAACGGGCCGAGACGTACGGCATCTCGTGGGTGACGCCCGACAACATGCACCTGACGCTTCGTTTCCTCGGGGAGATGGGCGACGATTTGGCGCGCCAGGTCGAAGAGACCCTGCGCCTGCCCTTTGCGGCCGGGCCCTTCGACATCGAACTGGCCGGGTTGGGCACCTTCCCCCCGACTGGATCGGCACGCGTCATCTGGCTGGGGATCGTGAACGGCGGAGATGGGCTGGCACGGCTGCACGAGGACGTGGCCGCGCGTCTTCGCGCGTTGCCGTTCGAGCGCGAGGGACGCCCGTACCGCGCGCACCTGACGATCGGGCGCTTTCGCGTGCCCGCGCCGGCGCGGGTGCGCGAGACGGTCACATCCACAGAGGTCGGCGCGATCGGGCGCTGCACGATCCGGCACGTCACGCTCTATCGGAGCCAGCTGTCGCCGAAGGGCGCCATTTACACGCCGCTGGTCCGCACGCCGCTCTCCGGGGTGACGTCATGACGATCGCACTGGTGCTGGTGGCGGGCTACCTGCTCGGATCGATTCCGTTCGCGTTCCTGCTTGCGCGTCGGCTGCGGGGCGTCGATCTCCGCCGGACGGGGAGCGGAAACGTCGGCGCGACCAACGTCATGAGGACCGCGGGGTCGCGCACGGCGGCTGCGGTCGTGGCCCTCGACGTCATCAAGGGCGCCGTCGTCGTCGTGCTGGCCGGTCGCTGGGCGCCGGGTGCGCTGGCGCCGGCGGCGGGCCTCGCGGCCATCCTCGGGCACATCTATCCCGTGTGGCTGCGGTTCCGCGGCGGCAAGGGGGTGGCGACCGCCTTCGGCGTCTTCGGTGTGCTGGCCCCGCTCGGGGCTGTCCTCTGTTTCGTGTGCTTCCTCGGCACGGTCTGGGTGACCCGCTACGTCTCGCTCGGTTCGGTCGTCGCGACGATGGCGCTCGGGCCCGTCGCCTACCTCACCGATGCGCCGACGCCGGTCGTGGTCGCCGCGCTGATGACCGCGGTACTCGTGATCGATCGCCATCGCGGGAATCTCGCCAGGGTGCAGGCTGGGACCGAGAGCCGTTTCGGACAGCGGGTCTAGCTGAGGAGAACCAACCATGCAACCTGTGGCGGTGGTCGGCGCCGGGAGCTGGGGAACGGCGCTCGCCATTCACCTGGCGACGAGCGGGCACGACGTGCGCCTGTGGATCCGGGAACCCGAACTCCTCGTGGCGATGCGCGCGACGGGTGAGAACACGATGTTCCTTCCGGGCTTCGCCGTGCCGCCCTCGGTGCGTCCGTGCGCGACGTTCGAGGAGGCGCTCGACGGCGCGCGCCTGGTCGTCTCGGCGGTGCCTTCGCACGTGACCCGCGACGTGATGCGAGCGGCGGCGCCGTGGCTCGACCCGTCGGCCACGATTGTCAGCGCGACCAAGGGACTCGAACCGGACACGCTGCTGCGGATCTCCGAGGTCATCACCGAAGAGCTCGGTGGCGGTCACCGCGTGGTCGTGCTCTCCGGACCGAGCTTCGCCGTCGAAGTCGCACGGAAACTGCCGACCGCCGTCTGTGCGGCCTCGCTCGACGCCGCAGCGGCCGAGCAGGTCCAGGAAGAGTTCCGATCGCGCTACTTCCGCCTCTACGCCACCGACGATGTGATCGGCGTCGAAATCGGCGCGGCGTTGAAGAACGTGATCGCGATCGCGGCCGGCGTCGTGGAGGGCCTCGGGCTCGGCCACAACAGCCTGTCGGCGCTCGTCACGCGCGGGCTGGCCGAGATTTCCCGCCTGGCGTGCGCGCTCGGCGGCCGGCGGGAAACGCTGGCCGGGCTGAGCGGTCTGGGCGATCTCATCCTGACGTGCACCGGCAGCCTGAGCCGGAACCGGCAGGTCGGCGTCCTGCTGGGCCAGGGCCGGGCGCTGCCCGACATCCTTGCCGGCATGACGATGGTCGCGGAGGGGATTCGCACCACCCACGCCGCGCTCGCGCTCGGAGCGAGGCACGGCGTGGAGTTGCCGATCGCAGGGCAGATGGCGGAAGTGGTGGCCGGCCGCAAGACTGCGCGGATCGCCGCCGAGGATCTGATGCTGCGGCCGCAACGGGGCGAGCCCGAGACGCGATGGTAGAATGACGCCATGGGTCTCATCGGCCGGCTTCGCGAGGGCCTCACCCGCACAAAACGGCAGCTCGTTGATCGGTTCGACGACATCGTCCGGCGCGCCGATGCACCCGACCGCCGCAGTCGGGACATTGACGTCGAGACCGTCGAGGCGCTCGAGGAGTTGCTCATCTCGGCCGATGTCGGCGTTGCGGCGACCGATGAAATCGTCAAGGCCGTCGCGGCGCGGCCGCGGGATGGCAGGAGCCTGCGCGACCTCGTCAGGGCGGAAATCCTTGCCGTCTTCGCCGCGGCTCCCGCGCCGGCGCTCGACTGGGCGGCCGCCGATGGCGTGACACCGCGGGTGATGCTCATCGTCGGCGTCAACGGGACGGGCAAGACCACCACGGTCGGCAAGCTCGCCAACCTGATCAAGTCCGCCGGCGGGACGCCGCTCATCTGCGCGGCCGACACGTTCCGGGCG